>NZ_AZVL01000011.1:0-222762 GCF_000514195.1 Pseudomonas sp. URIL14HWK12:I6 | reverse complement strand
GGCGGAAGGCAGCCGGAGTCGAACCTGCCCGGGAACGGATGCCGTCCCCAACCGGGTTTGAAGCCCGGCCGCGCCACCGGGCGCGATTGCCTTCCTTTGAACTCAGGGTGCGTCGGCACTGGCCAGCGCGTTGTCGTGGCGGATCACCCGGGATTCGCCGATGCGCCGGGTCAGGCCGAGGCGATCGAAGTATTCCAGGTAGTGAATACAGCGTTTGCGTCCCAAGCCTAGCGCATCACGGAAGGTTGTCACCTGGATCGACGGATTTTCCTGCTCCAGCTGCAACAGAATGTCGGCCATGCGCCGCAGTTGCCTGTCAGACAGAAACAGGTCGCGCACCACTTGGTGCATCAATCCCAAGCGTGCCAGTTTGCGCAGCAACAGGCGCACCACGGCATCTTCCACGCCCAACACTTTGGCGACATCACGTACCCACGGCGGATCAAACCCGGCCTGTTCGAACAGCGGCTGCATGCGCTGCCACAGGGTTTCGTCTTCAGCACTCAAACGCACCTGATGATCCGGCAGATGCAACCACGGCCCGCTGGCGTTGATCGATCCGGCGGCGCGCAGTTCTTCCAGCAGGCTGACAAAGGTCGAGCGCTCCAGCGCCAGACCACTGAAGCGTCGCAGGCGATCGCGATCCGGTCCCATCTGGTCCGGTTCCAGCTCGTGCAATTTCGCCAACTGTTCCAACAGGATGAACTTCAACTGCCCCCAGCGCTGCACGTTGAACAGCACCGGGCCCTGGCGGGTGTCGATCAGGCGCACGTTGGCTGGTAGCGCCCAGTCTTCACGCTGACGATTGAATTGACGCTCCAGCCGTTGCGGATCGAGGCCGCCCGCGCTGTGGTCGAGCAGCAGTGGTAGCGCTTGCTCAAGACTGTCGCTACCGGCAAGGGCCTGCAGTTGCGCCAGCCGTTCCGGGCTGCGGCGCTGGCGGGCCGGGGCGAACGGGTCGAGCACCTGACCGCCACCGAGGGTGCGTTGCGCGCTTTGGTCACGCAGGATCAGGCGATCGCCCTTCACCGCGTGCACCGGGGCGTTGATCAGCAATTGCGCGAACATGCGCTGACCGGGACTCAAGCGCGGGCCTTCGAGCAACGCCACGCGGGCGATGACGTCTTGCGTACCGAGGTGCACATGCACCGGGTGAAAGTGTTCGAAGGTGCGCTCACCGGGCAACAACTGAAACTCGATATCGACCCGTTGCGTCGGTGCGTGCAGCCATTCGGCCAACAGCCATTGGCCGCGATGGATCTGCTCCAGGGTCAATCGATCGCCACTGATGTTCAGCGCCACCCGTTGCCCAGCGAAGGCCTGCTCGGCGGCCTGATTTTGCGCGTGCAGTCCTCGCACCCGCACCGATTTCCCGGACGGCCCGAGGGCCAGTTTGTCCCCGACTGACACCGTTCCCGACAACGCCGTGCCAGTGACCACAATCCCGGCGCCCGCCACGCTGAAGGCGCGGTCGATGGCCAGGCGAAAACCACCTTCGCGGCTGCGCTCATGCACTTCGCTTTGAATCTGCAGCAAGCTCTGGCGCAGTTCATCGACGCCCTGCCCGGTCACGCTCGACACCGCCAGCGTCGGCGCATCGGCGAATGGCCCGGCTTCGAGCAGATCGAGAACCTGGCGCTGCACCTCCTCCACCCTGCCCGCTTCAACCCGATCGCATTTGGTGATCGCCACCAGCGCCCGGGGAATGCCCAACAACTGAACAATCGCCAGATGCTCCCGGGTCTGCGGCATCACCCCGTCGTCCGCCGCCACCACCAGCAACACCAGATCAATGCCCTGCGCCCCGGCAAGCATGTTGTGGGTGAATTTCTCGTGGCCCGGCACGTCGATGAACCCGGTCAGCCCGGCACCGGCTTCCAGTTCCGCGTAGAGATAACCGAGGTCGATGGTCATCCCACGCTCGCGTTCCTGCGGGCGGCGGTCGCCGATTTGCCCGGTCAGCGCTTGCAGCAGCGAGGTCTTGCCGTGGTCGATGTGCCCGGCGGTGCCGACGATCACGACTCGACCTGCAACTGCGGCAACTGCGCCAGCCACGTCGGCTCGTCGTCGAGTTGGCGTAGATCGAGCCACAGCGCGTCGTCGTCAATTCGACCCAGCACCGGAATCGGCAAATTGCGCAACGCAGCTTCCAGATTCAGCAGACAACGCCCGCGCAAACGCTTAGACACTTGCGGGCGCAAGCACAGCGCCGCACTCGGCAACCGCGCCACCGGTTGGCTGCCGCTGCCGATCATGCCCAACGCCTGCACGGCGCTGACCTGCCACGGTTCGCCCAAGACTTCAGCCATCGCCGGTTGCAAACGGCAAGCCTGGACGAGGATCTCGGCTTGCGGGCGAGTCAACAGCCGCAAACTCGGCAGTCGTTCGGCGAGGCGATCCGGGTCGCGATACAGGCCCAGCACCGCTTCCAGTGCGGCCAGAGTCAACTTGTCGACCCGCAAGGCGCGTTTCAACGGATTCTTCTTGATCTTCGCGATCAGGTCTTTGCGCCCGACAATCAACCCGGCCTGCGGCCCGCCGAGCAATTTGTCGCCGCTGAAGGTGACGATGTCCGCACCGTCGAGCAGCGCCTGCCTTACCGTCGGTTCCGCCGGCAGGCCCCAACGGGTCAAGTCCAGCAGACTGCCGCTGCCCAGATCCTCCAGCAGCGGCAAGCCGTGCCGATGCGCCAGCTCGGCCAGTTCGGCGGTGGGCACCCGGGCGGTAAAGCCTTCGATGCTGTAGTTGCTCGCATGCACGCGCATGATCAAGCCGCTGCGCGGGCTGATCGCCGCTTCGTAGTCGCGGGTGTGGGTGCGGTTGGTGGTGCCGACTTCATGCAGGCGCACACCGGCGCGGGCCATGATGTCGGGAATGCGGAACGCGCCGCCAATCTCGATCAGCTCACCACGGGAGATGATGCCCTCCTTGCGCGCACCAAGGCTGTTCAGGGTCAGGAGCACCGCAGCGGCATTGTTGTTGACCACGGTGACGGCTTCAGCGCCGGTCAGCTCGCGGATCAGGCCTTCGATCAGGTCATCGCGATCACCGCGTTTGCCACTGGCCAGATCGAATTCCAGATTAAGCGGATAACGTGCGGCCATCTGCACCGCGTCGATGGCTTCGTCCGGCAGCAAGGCGCGGCCCAGATTGGTGTGCAGCACCGTGCCGGTCAGGTTGAACACCCGCCGCACGTTGCTGCGCTGTTGCTGCGCCAGACGCTCGCCGACGCGGCCGGCGAGCACTTCGGGGCTGATTTCAATGGCAGACAGTTGACCTTGCAACACGCTGAGCCGCAGCTCATCAAGCAACTGCCGCAAGCCGCTCAGCAACGCCTCACGACCATAACGCTCGGCCAGCGGCAGACAGGCCGGGTGACGCAACAAACCATCAATGGAAGGCAACCGCAGGGCAACACTCGAAGACATCAGCCACTCCCGAAAACAAGACTCTCCGGCATGACCTGACGCAACGCGTCTAAATACAGCACACCGGCCCCCAATTGTGGGAGCGGGCTTGCTCGCGAATGCGGTGAGTCAGCCACAAATAATCTGACTGACACGGCTCCTTCGGGAGCAAGCCCCCTCCCACAGGTTTTTCAGGAGTGTAGACGCTCTGGTCATTCGTCTCCCGGCGCCAGCAACAGATTCGGTGCCAGACGCTGATAGCCGTCCTGCGCCAGACGCATGTCGAGCAGCAGGCTGGTGAGGTCAGCCGACAACGCTTCGCCTTCGGCATCGTTCTCCAGATAAACCAGTTTCAGGTAGCTGTTGCAGCTGGGGCACACCTCCGCACGAATCGGCGCCTGATTAGCGGCGTGGCGATCGTCCTCCAGGCTCAAGTAATCCAGGCCTTTACTCGACTCGCAATACACGCACTTGACCCGCACCACGTGCCATTCGCAGGCGCACAACGAACACACCAGATAGCGCAGGCCGTTGTGTTTGCCGCGATGGCGGATCACCCCGGCCATCGCTGGTGAACCACAGCCCGGGCACTGGCTGAGGCTGTCGCCGGGTTTCAGTTGCAGGTTCGGTGCGCTGAGCAGCCAGTGGCTCCACGCCGCTTGCAGCCCGGCGCCGAGAAACGGCACCAACTGTGCCGGCACCATCGAATATTGACCGCTGACCAACGCCACCGCCCACGCCCGCAACTGGCCGGCACTGGCGCCGCGCAGTGTCGCGAGCGCGTCGACTACGGCGGGTTGATCGGGCGCCACGTAACGTTGCAATAAAGCATCCAGATAAGCCCGCCAAGCGTCTTCGCGAACCAGGGTGTCGGCAGCAAACGGCGGCAAACCATGTTGCTGACAGGCTTCGATCCTTTGCTGATCAAACGGTGCCGTCAGCGGTGGATCGTCGAAAACCTGCTGTTGAGCCCGGCACAATCCGGCGATCAGCCGCAGGTAATCGGCCAGCGGATGCCCCTGAGCCAATTGCTCCAGGCGCTGGGCGCGCAAAGTGAACAGATTGTGCGGCGGCAGGTGCAGAAACGGCGGCGAACTGGCCGCCGCTTCGATTTCCCCGGGTTCAAGAATGGTTGCCAAAAGTCAGCCCTTTTTGGTGATCGGTCGCTCCGGCACGTCCGGATTGCGTTCATCGCGGGTGATGTCGCGATACCACAGTTCATGGTGCTTCTTCGCCCAGGCGCGGCTGACCCAACCATGCAGCATCGCGTCCACCGAACCCTTGATCCACAGCCCGGCGTAGATGTGCACGATAATGCTGAGGATCAGCACAAACCCGGCCAGCGCATGCAGGAGCATGGCCCAGCGGATCACGGTGATGCCGAAGTACTCACTGAAATACGCGCGCCAGATCACCAGCCCGGTGAACAGCAACCCGAGCATGCACAGCAGTAAAGTCCAGAACAGCATCTTCTGCCCGGCGTTGTACTTGCCCACCGGCGGCACGCTTTCTTCATCGTTGACCAACACCCGATCAATGCGGCGCATCCACTTCCAGTCGTTGTCGATGAAGAAATTCGCGCGCCAGAAGCGGAACACCAGGCCGAGGAACAACACGAACATCAGCACGCCCATGAACGGGTGCAGAATCCGCGTCCACGGCCCGCCGCCGAACAGGTGGGTCAGCCAGAACATCGACGGATGAAACAACGCCAGCCCGGACAGCCCGGCCATGAAGAACAGAATCGCCACCAGCCAGTGATTGGTGCGCTGGTTGGCGGTGTAACGCAGGATCGTCTTGTTGCTCATGGCCGGTCCTCCCCGCGTGGATCGAAGGTGTGCACCGTCGGATCGACAACGTGCACCGAAGTATCCGGTGGCGCCGGATGATCATCCTCCTCGGTGCGGTTCGGCCCGATGCGCACATAGTGGAAGAAACCGGCGAGCACCGCTGCACCCATCGCCAGCAGGCCCAACGGTTTGCTGATGCCTTTCCACAAGCCCACCAGCGGGCTGATGGCCGGCGCATCTGGCAACCCGGCGTAGATCTTCGGCGTGTCGGCGTGGTGCAACACATACATCACGTGAGTGCCGCCGACGCCTTCCGGGTCATACAGCCCGGCGTTGTCGAAGCCCCGGCTTTTCAGGTCGACGATGCGTTCGGCGGCGTGTTCCTTCATGTCTTCCTTGGTGCCGAAGACGATGGCGCCGGTAGGACAGGTTTTCACGCAGGCCGGCTCCAGCCCTACCGCGACGCGGTCGGAACACAAGGTGCATTTGTAGGCCTTGTGATCCTTCTGCGAGATCCGCGGAATGTTGAACGGGCAACCGGTGATGCAATAACCGCAGCCGATGCAGTGATCCTGATCGAAATCGACGATGCCGTTGGCGTGCTTGATGATCGCCCCGGGACTTGGGCATGCCGCGAGGCACCCCGGTTCGGCGCAATGCATGCAGCCGTCCTTGCGGATCAGCCACTCCAGGTTGCCGGCGTCGGTTTCGTGTTCGGTGAAGCGCATCAAGGTCCAGGTTTCTGCGCTCAGGTCCTGCGGGTTGTCGTAGGTGCCGTGGTTGTGGCCGACCTCGTCGCGCAGCTCGTTCCATTCCGAGCAGGCGACCTGGCAGGCCTTGCAGCCAATGCATTTGGTGGTGTCGATCAGCTTGGCGACTTCCTGCTGATTCCTCACCGAGGGCGGCACCGTGGTGGTGGCCGAGCGGGCAATGATGTCTTGGCTGGCCATTTACAGTTTCTCCACGTTGACCAGGAATGACTTGGATTCCGGGGTCTGTGTGTTGCCATCGCCGAGGAACGGCACCAGGGTGTTGGTCAGGTAACCGTGGCGCGTCTGGCCGGTGAATCCCCAGTGCAGCGGGATACCGATCTGATGCACCACCTGGCCGTTGACCTGCAGCGGCCGGATGCGTTTGGTCACCACCGCCACCGCCTCGATGAACCCGCGTTTGCAGCTGACCCGCACCCGATCTCCAGCCGCGATGCCCTTCTCCTTCGCCAGCACTTCGCCGATTTCGACGAACTGCTCGGGCTGGGCAATCGCATTCAACTTGCAATGCTTGCTCCAGAAGTGGAAGTGCTCGGTCAACCGGTAACTGGTGCCGGCGTACGGGAAGTCCTTGGCTTCGCCGAGGCTTTCCCAGACCGAATCGAAGATCCGCGCTGCCGGGTTGCTGGTGGCTTTCTTGTTTTGCGGGTGCAGCGGGTTGATGCCGATCGGCGTTTCGAACGGCTCGTAGTGCTCGGGGAAAGGCCCTTCGTTCATCTTGTCGACGGCGAAGAACCGCGCCACGCCTTCGGGGTTCATGATGAACGGGTTCATCCCGGCTTCCGGCGGCACATCGGCCTTGTAGTCCGGCACATCGGTGCCGCCCCAGGCCTTGCCGTTCCACCATACGAGGCGCTTTTTCGGATCCCACGGTTTGCCGGCGACGTCCGCCGAAGCGCGGTTGTAGAGGATCCGCCGGTTGGCCGGCCACGCCCAGGCCCAGCCCTGATGCTGATGCATGCCATACGGGTCGGCATTATCACGCCGGGCCATCTGGTTACCGGCCTCGGTCCAACTGCCGGCGAAGATCCAGCAACCGGACGCGGTGCTGCCGTCATCCTTGAGCAGACCGAACCCGGCCAGTTGCGAACCGGCTTTGACAACCACGCCGCTGGCATCGGTGAAGTCGGCCATGGCGCTACCGTTGATTTCCTTGGCCAGCTCCTCCGGCGATGGCTCGTCGGGGATCTTGTACGGCCACGACAGGTTCAGCAGCGGATCGGGGAACTTGCCGCCCTCGGCCTGATAACGTTTGCGCAGACGCAGGAACAGTTCGCTCATGATGCGGATGTCGGTTTGCGCTTCACCGGGGCCGTCGGCGCCTTTCCAGTGCCATTGCAGCCAGCGACTGCTGTTGACCAGCGAGCCGTCCTCCTCGGCAAAGCAGGTGGTCGGCAGGCGAATCACTTCGGTCTGGATCTCGGCGCTTTTCACATCGTTGTACGGCCCGACGTTTTGCCAGAACTCCGAGGTTTCGGTGGCCAGCGGATCCATCACTACCAGCCATTTGAGTTTGGCCAGCGCAGCCATCACCCGGTTCTTGTCCGGCAACGCAGCGATCGGGTTGAAGCCCTGGCACATGTAGCCGTTGACCTTGCCCTGGCTCATCAGGTCGAACATCTTCAGGACGTCGTAGTTCGGGATATCCAGTTTCGGCAGATAGTCATAATTCCAGTTGTTCTCCAGCGTGGCGTTGGCGCCGTACCAGGACTTCATCAGGCTGACGTGGAATTTGCTGTAGTTCTGCCAGTAGGACAACTGCCCCGGACGCAACGGCATTTGCGTACGTTTTTTGATAAAGGCGTTGTAGTCCTGCTCGGCATCGCCACCCAGGGTCAGATAACCCGGCAGCGAGTTGGACAACAACCCGAGGTCGGTCAGGCCCTGAATGTTCGAGTGCCCACGCAAGGCATTGACCCCGCCGCCCGGCATGCCGACGTTGCCCAGCAGCAGTTGCACCATCGCCGCACTGCGGATGATCTGTGCGCCGATCGAGTGCTGCGTCCAGCCGAGTGCATAGAGGATGGTCATGGTCTTGCCCGGCGTGGAGCACGTGGCAATCTCATCCCAGATTTTCTGCATGGCATCGACCGGCATCCCACAGATCTGGCTCGCCAGCTCAATGTTGTAGCGGCTGTAATGCTGCTTCATCAATTGATAGACGCAGCGTGGATCCTGCAGGGTCGGGTCGACCTTGACGAAGCCGTCCTCGCCCAACTCGTAACCCCAGCCGGATTTGTCGGTGTAGCTGCGCTTGGCCGCGTCGTACCCGCTGAAGATGCCGTCTTCAAAGCTGAACCCGGCTTTGACGATGAACGAAACGTCGGTGTAGTTGCGCACGTATTCGTGCTGGATCTTGTCCTGAGTCAGCAGGTAATTGATCAGCCCGCCCATGAAGGCGATGTCGGTACCGGTGCGGATCGGCGCGTAATAGTCCGCCACCGAAGCGGTCCGGGTAAAACGCGGGTCGACCACGATCAGCCGGGCAGCGTTGTGCGCCTTGGCCTCGGTCACCCATTTGAAGCCGCACGGATGCGCTTCTGCTGCGTTGCCACCCATCACCAGGATCAGATTCGCGTTGGCGATATCGGTCCAGGTGTTGGTCATGGCACCACGGCCGTACGTCGGGGCAAGACTTGCCACCGTCGGGCCGTGTCAGACACGCGCCTGGTTATCGAACCCCAGCATGCCAAGACTGCGAATCACCTTCTGGGTGATGTAACCGGCTTCGTTGGACGCGGCCGACGCGGCGAGGAACCCGGTGGTCAGCCAGCGATTCACCGTTTGCCCGGTGGAATTTTTCTCGATGAAGTTGGCGTCGCGGTCGGCCTTCATCAGGTCGGCGATGCGATCCAGTGCTTCATCCCAGCTGATCCGGGTCCATTCGCTGCTGCCGGGCTTGCGCATTTGCGGGTATTGCAGACGGCCCGGGCTGTGAATGAAGTCCAGCAGGCCCGCGCCTTTCGGGCACAGGGTGCCGCGGTTGACCGGATGGTCGGCGTCGCCCTCGATGTGAATGATATTTTGCGCGACGTTCTTCGCGGCATCGCCCTGGCTGTACATGATCAACCCGCAACCGACCGAGCAATACGGGCAGGTGTTGCGGGTTTCATGGGTGTGGGCAAGCTTGAAGTGACGCACCTGCTCGGCGAAGGCCAGCGTCGGGGCCATGCCCAACGCGCCCAGGCTAGAGCCTGCAAGGCCGATACCGGCGACCTTGAAGAATTGACGACGGCTGAGATCCATCGTGCACTCCTGATCAGGTGGAACCCGGTACTTGAGCCGGGCTTTTTCTGGACAAACACGGTTACGGCAGAATGCCTGCCGGCTTTTTCACTGTAGACAATGACCACACACTCTGTGTGAAAACCGACCGTCGGCGACAATCGGTCATGCCCTGGAAAACCTGTGGGAGCGAGCCTGCTCGCGAAGAGGCCCTGTCAGTTGAGACAAATATTGACTGACACACCGCCTTCGCGAGCAGGCTCGCTCCCACAGGTTTTGTGTATCCCCAAGTGTCATGGGTTTATCATGGCGCCCATGAACAACCCGCCTTCACGAGACCGCGCATGACTTTCGATTTTGATCAGGTATTCGACCGCCACAACACCGGCAGCACCAAGTGGAGCCGCTACCCGGCCGATGTGTTGCCGATGTGGGTCGCTGATATGGATTTCGCCGCGCCGCCGGTGATCATCGAGGCGTTGCAGCAGCGTCTGCTGCACCCGCTGGTGGGTTACAGCGTGGCGCAGGACAACTTGCGTGAAGCGATCGTCGCCGACCTGTGGGACAAGTTCGCCTGGAAGGTCAAACCGCAGGAGCTGATCTTCCTGCCGGGCGTTGAATCCGGTTTCAACATGGCTTTGAAAGCGCTGGTGCAGCCGCAGCAAAACGTCGTGGTGCAGGTGCCGAACTACCCGCCGCTGCGGCATGCGCCGGGGCATTGGGGGCTGAACAAGGTCGAGCTGGAATTCATCCCTCAGGCCGATGGCAGCTACGCCACGCCGCTGGAGACCTTGCGCGAATCGCTGAACGGCGGCGGCGCCCTGCTCCTGAGCAACCCGCACAACCCGATCGGCAAGGTGTTTGGCCGTGAGGAGCTGCAAGCCGTAGCGGATATCTGTGCGGCACAGGACGCCTGGATCATCTCCGACGAGATCCACGCCGAGCTGTGCTTCGACGGCCGCGTGCACATTCCGACCGCGTCCCTCAGCCCGGAAATCGCCAAGCGCACCATCACCCTGATGTCAGCCAGCAAGGCCTACAACATCGCCGGCCTCAAAACCTCGTTCATGATCATCCAGGACGCCGCCCTGCGCGAACGCGTCAACCACGCCCGTTGCGGCATGGTCGACAGCGTCAACCCGCTGGGCATGGAAGCCACCCGCGTCGCCTACAGCGAAGGCGCGCCGTGGCTGGCCGAACTGAAAACCTATCTGCAGGCCAACCGCGACTGGCTGGTGGATGCGGTGCGCAGCCGCTTGCCGGGAGTGACGATCAACGTGCCGCAAGGGACGTATCTGGCGTGGCTCGATTGCTCGGCGCTGGACCTGGACAATCCGCAGCAGTTCTTTCTTGAGCAGGCCAAGGTTGGTCTGAGCGCCGGGCTGGATTTCGGCGATCAGCACCAACAATTCGTGCGCCTGAACTTCGGCTGCCCGCGGTCGTTGCTCGAAGAGGGCATCAGCCGCATGGAGCGTGCCCTGACAAACCGCAATATCTGAAAACACCACCCATCTGTAGGAGTGAGCCTGCTCGCGATAGCTGACTGACATTCCACATTAATGTCGGCTGATACACCGCCATCGCGAGCAGGCTCACTCCTACAATGGTTTTGTGGTCATCCAAAATCCGATCGAACTCACGGCAAACCGTCCGGGTCAACCACCCATACCTGCCCTGAGAACCTCGGAGATTTGTGATGACCGATTACCCAAAACCACCCTTCCCCGCACAAGCCCAAGCCGTCCCCGGTGCGCAAAGCAAAATGCAGCCGTATCCCGACTGCGGCGAGCAAAGCTACGTTGGCTCCGGGCGGCTGGCTGGCAAGATTGCGCTGATTACCGGTGCCGACAGCGGCATTGGCCGCGCGGTGGCGATTGCCTTTGCCCGTGAAGGTGCAGACGTTGTAGTGGCTTATCTGAATGAACATGAAGACGCCAAAGAGACCGCACGCTGGGTTGAACAGGCAGGCCGCCAGTGCCTGTTGCTGTCCGGCGACCTCGCGCACAAGGCCCATTGTCAGGAACTGGTGGACAAGACCGTCGAACGCTTCGGGCGCATCGATATTCTGGTCAACAACGCCGCGTTCCAGATGACCCACGAAACCTTCGAAGAAATCCCCGACGAAGAATGGGTGATGACCTTCGACGTCAACATCACCGCGATTTTCCGGTTGTGCCAGGCAGCGATCAAACACATGCGCCCCGGCGCGTCGATCATCAACACCAGCTCGGTCAACTCGGACATGCCCAAACCGACCCTGCTCGCCTACGCCACCACCAAGGGTGCGATCGCCAACTTCACCGGCGGACTGGCACAGATACTCGGGCCAAAAGAAATCCGCGTGAACTGCGTGGCCCCCGGACCAATCTGGACGCCACTGATCGTCTCGACCATGCCCGATGAAGAGGTGCAGAACTTCGGCAGCGAAACCCCGCTCGGGCGCCCCGGACAACCGGTGGAAGTGGCGCCAATCTATGTGCTGCTCGCCTCCGATGAAGCCAGTTACATCACCGGTCAGCGCTATGGCGTCACCGGCGGCAAGCCGATGCTCTAAGCGGCGCGAGAAAAACTGAACCTGGTGGCATGACGTCCCTCCATACCTTTAAGAGTCCCAACCGGTCTGCAGGATCAGGAGGTCGTCATGTCCGCCCCTCTCATCAAACTCTTCACCCAGCCCAACTTCGCCTGGACCGATATCCGCCGCGAGGAAGAGGCCCATCCCCGTCACTACCTGGCGCATCTGTTGCTATTGGCGCTGATTCCCGCCGTGTGTCTGTTCCTCGGTACCACGTATGTCGGCTGGAGTCTGGCAGCCGGCGAGACCGTACGCTTGAGCACGGCCAGTGCACTGCAACTGAGCATTCTGCTGTATGTGGCGATTGTCGCCGGGGTCGCGATCATCGGCGGGTTCATCCGCTGGATGTCACGTACGTTCGACGCGCGCCCCACGCTTAACCAGTGCATCGGCTTTGCCGCCTATACCGTGACGCCGTTTTTCGTCGCCGGCATCGCCGGGCTCTATCCAAGTCGCTGGCTGGCTATTCTGGTGCTGGGTGCCGCTTCGGTGTATTCGACGTTCCTGCTGTTCGTCGGCCTGCCGACGTTCATGCATGAACGCAAGGAACAGGGCCTGCTGTATTCGGCTTGCGTCTGGGGCGTCGGCCTGCTGGTGATGGTGACCATTCTGGTGTCGATGATTCTGCTGTGGTTCAACGTGCTCGCGCCCGAGTACTTGCGAACTACCGTTGGTTAACCCGGTGCCAACGCTGTCGTCGATGGACGGCCGAACATGAGCTTTGTCATCTGGGTCGCGGTGCTTGGCGCGGTGTTGCTGACCCTCGCGCTGACCTCGTCGTACCTGCGCTGGATGCCGGTCACCACTTCGGCCGTGTGCCTGCTGCTGGGGATCGGCATCGGCCCCAGCGGTCTGGATCTGCTGAAGCTGTCACTGGAAAACGCGTCGGTGTGGATGGAGCACCTCACGGAAGTGGCGGTGCTGTTTTCGCTGTTTGTCTGCGGGCTCAAGCTGCGTCTGCCACTGCGCGACAAGCGTTGGCGGATTGCGTTCGGGCTGGCGGGCCCGGTGATGGTCTTGACCATCGCCGGGGTCAGCGTATTGCTGCACTGGGGCCTGCAACTGTCGTGGGGGCCGTCGCTGCTGATCGGGGCGATGCTCGCGCCGACCGACCCGGTACTGGCCGCGCTGGTGCAGGTCAACGATGCGCGGGATGTCGACAGCGTGCGCTTTGGCCTTTCCGGAGAAGCCGGGCTCAATGACGGCATCGCGTTCCCGTTCGTGATTCTCGGCTTGCTGCTGTTGCAGGCCGACGCGCAACCCGGCGCCTTGACCGATTGGGTGCTGCACGGCTTGCTCTGGGCGGTGCCGGTCGGTTTGCTCACCGGTTACTGGATGGGGCGCGGCATCGGTCGGTTGACGCTGTCGTTGCGCATTCGTAACGACGACAGCACCCTGAGCCCGAATGATTATCTGGCGCTGTCGCTGATTGCTCTGGCTTATGTCGGCGCAGATGCGATTGGCGGTTATGGTTTTCTGTCGGTATTCGCCGCCGGCCTCGGCTTGCGTCAAGAAGAAGTCAAATCCACCGGCGCCAGCCAGCCGCCCGCCGAACATCTGGTGCAACCGGTGGTCGGCCACCAGAACATCGAACCGCAGCACGCGGTGCACGGCGATACCGAACGACTGGAAAGCAGTCAGGTCGCCGCCGGGATCATGATGGGCGACATGCTCTCGTTCGGCAGTCTGGTGGAACGGGCCATGGAAGTGTTTCTGGTGACCTTGCTGGGTGTGGTACTGGTGCCGCATTGGGACTGGCGGGCGTTGGTCATTGGCGCGGTGCTGTTCTGCGTGGTGCGTCCGGCCTGCGTTGCGCTGATGCCATGGGGCACTTTGCTCGACGGTGGTCAACGGCTGTTGATCGGTTGGTTCGGCATTCGCGGGATCGGCAGTCTGTTCTATCTGTTTTATGCCTTGAACCACGGGCTGAGTCCTTCAGTCGCGACGTTGTGCACCAACATCACCCTGTCCGTGGTGGCATTGAGCATTTTGCTGCATGGCATCAGCACGCAGCCGCTGCTGGCGCGCTACGAACAACGGCAAAAACGAAAAAACTGATTTTTCCGGCGGCAATATGTCGGGAAATCCATCGAAGTTTTTTCTGAAAATAAATGGATCCCTCGGCCAAAACCGACAGTCACAACCATAACCCCTCGCTGGATGCACTCGGCGAGGTCCGGCAGGTTCGGTTCCCCTGCGGCTTGCAGCCCATGAAGAGGAATCTTTGGATAACAAGGTCACGGTCATGAAAGAATGCTCGACTCCGGCACAAATCAAGGCTTGCAGGGCTTTGGCCCTGGAACGCAATCGTCAACTGTTCGAAGATGCCCACGCCCTCAACCGAGCGGCTTACGAGCTGCTGGAAGCGGACAATCTGGACCTCGAACAGTTTGAGCACTATCGAGCAATGCGCCGCAAAGCCGATGGGAAGTTCGAGGAAGCCATCGATCACTTGTGCGTCCTCAACGAAGACTTCCCGCCGATTCCAATGTCACCGCATCACTCGCAGGAATTGCGTCGGCAACTTGAAACCGTCGAATAAAGCACACAAGAAAAAGCCCGGCAGCGATGTCCGGGCTTTTTCTTTGGGCGGCGTTCAGCCCCCGGGGTTGGTCACCTGAATGAACACTGCATAAGCCCCGAGCAGGATCCAGAACGTGGCGAAGATCCAGGGCGTGCGCACCGAAAACAACAGCGACTTGCGATAGCCCTTGTGGCTCGACTCCATTTCACTGAACAGCGGCGACTCGTCGTAAGCCATGCCCATGATCGGCTCGCTGCGCAACAACTCGCTTTGCTTGTAGTGCCAGTGATCGATGATGTCGTACGCCGCACGAATCCCCGGCCAGGCATTGAGCGAACTGAGCAGCCCGAGCAGTGCGAGAAACGGCGGCACCACCAGCGTGAACAGCTTGCCCCACTCGGGGTTGAGGTTGGCCATGCACGAAGCGAAGGCAATCACCAGAAACGACTGCGCCGCCAGATAGGCATCGGTGCGGTTGGCGAGGATGCTGGTTTCGTACTGGATTTCCTTGCGATAGAAGTCCAGCCGTTCCTTGGGTGAGCCGAACATCTTGGCGTCGTGTTCAGTCAGGTGCTCTTCAGCGCTGGGCTCAGTCAGTATGCGAGGCAAGGGACGCGCACTCCGTGGCGGGGAAACCTTTTAGAAGGCCCTCGCCACGGACAAGTTCAGGCGGATTCACTTCATCGACTGCGCGATGATTTCCACCAGGTTGAGCTGGGTGAATGGCTTGGGCAGACGCGGCAATTGCGCGGCAAAGCCTTCCAGACGTTCGGCGTAACCGGTGGCCAGAATGATCGGCAGATCCGGCTTGAGCAGACGTACTGCATGCGCCAGTTGCGCGCCGCTCATCTGCGGCATGGCCATGTCGGTGATCATCAGATCAATGACTTCGCCCTGCTCGAACAACGCCAGCGCCTTGGCACCGGACGTGGCGCTGATCACGCGATGGCCAAGGTCTTCGAGCAGCAGCGTGGTGCTGGTCATCACCAGCGAATCGTCGTCCACCACCAGAACGCTGAGGCGCGGCACCAACACCGGTTTGACCGCCGGGTAGAGGTTTTTTGCCGTCTCCCCGGCTAACGCCACCGGTATCCACATTTCAGCGCGGGTGCCATGGCCTTTTTCGCTCTTGAGAATGAAACGGCCGCCCAGTTGCTCGATAAAGCCATGCACCATCGACAGGCCCAGCCCGGTGCCCTTGCCCACGCCCTTGGTGGTGAAAAACGGATCCCTGGCCGAACCCAGCGTGGCTTCGTCCATGCCCTCGCCCGTGTCGATCACGCTCAGGCACACATAGTGCCCGGCCGCCATTGACGAATGGCTTTGCTCAAGCACGACTTCCGGCTGCGCGGTAATGCACAGGCTGCCACCGTCGACCATGGCGTCGCGGGCGTTGGTCGCCAGATTGAGCAACGCCAGTTCCAGTTGGTTGCTGTCGGCCAGCACCGGTTGCAGATCCTCGGGAAAGCGTGTCTCGATGCGAATCCCCGGGCCTATCGAGCTGCGCAACAGTCCGGTGATGCCTTGCACCAGTTGGGGAATATCGACCGGCTCGGTCTTGAGTTCCTGACGGCGGGCGAAGGCCAGCATGCGTTGGGTCAGCGATACGCCACGCAACGCACCCTGCGTGGCGTTTTCCAGCAGACGGCTGTTTTTCGGATCGTCACCGATGCGCTTTTGCAGAATCTCCAGATTGCCCAGAATCACCGTCAGCAGATTGTTGAAGTCATGGGCGATGCCGCCGCTGAGCTGACCGATGGCCTGCATCTTCTGCGCCTGAAACAGCGCTTCGCGGGTCTTTTCCAGCGCCACTTGCGACTCATGGGCTTCGGTGACATCGCGGGTGATCTTGGCAAACCCGAGCAGCGTGCCGGTTTCGCCGCGAATGGCATCGACCACCACGTGGGCCAGAAACCGCGTGCCATCCTTGCGCATGCGCCAGCTCTTGTTCTCGAAACGGCCCTCGCGGGTGGCAATCTCCAGTGCCCGTTGCGGTTCGCCGGCCACACGGTCTTCCGGGGTGTAGAAAATCGAAAAATGCTGGCCGATGATTTCTTCCGGCTGGTACCCCTTGATCCGCTGGGCGCCCTGATTCCAGTTGCTCACACGACCTTCGGGGCTGAGCATGTAGATCGCATAATCGGTGACACCCTGCACCAGCAGGCGAAACTGCTGTTCGCTTTGCTTGAGGGTTTCCTCAGCCATCTTGCGGTCGGTCAGGTCACGGGTGATCTTGGCATAGCCGAGCAGTTTGCCGTTGGGATCAATGATCGGATCGATGACTACATGGCACCAGAAGCTGGTGCCATCCTTGCGCACCCGCCAGCCCTCGCCTTCGAAGCGTCCTTCGCGCAGAGCCGTGTCGAGCGCGCGTTGCGGCAGGCCCGCCACACGATCATCGGCGGTATAGAAACGCGAGAAATGCTCGCCGAGAATCTCCGCCTCTTCGTAGCCCTTGAAGCGTTTGGCGCCGGAGTTCCAGCTGGTGATGATGCCGTCCGGGTCGATCATGTAAATCGCATAATCGACCACCGCATCGATCAGCAGACGAAAACGCATCTCCTCGATCGCGGCAGTTTTGCTCGGGTTGTCACTCATCAGGTTCACCGCTGCTTTTCATTAGCACAAGTATGCGGCAATCCGGCGCCATGGGAAGGTGCAAACGCGCTTCTAATTACCGCCACCGCAATGATGCTCAACGATTGGCGTATTTGATAATGCGTGAGTACAAAGCGTTGTAAACAAATGCCGGGATCTGGTCGGCGTACTGAGCGGTTTTTTGCAGGGCCAGATGACACTCCTTGATCATCTCGTCGCGCTCGGCAAGGCTATTGATGGTGTTGCTCGCAATGCTTTCGTAGCTGGCGTAGTCGTACCCTTGTCCGGTCGATGTCAACTCCAGCGTGCCTTGCGTGTTCCGCTTACAGGTACTGTGCCCGCGCAACGCCCTGTCTTTCAAGACGCCCAGCCCACGCTCGTAAAGGAATATCTGCGAACCCTCGACGGTTTTTGCAGCGGATTCAAGTTGAAAGATCACTGCGTGCGAGTTGTTCAAACTGGTTTTCAGATCAGAGGACCTGACAAACCGTTCCAGCTCCGATTTTTCCAGGCTTCTCAACCCGCGTTTGACGTTAGACAGAAAGGCGAAGGCATGACCACAGGCAACAATATGGATTTCCAGCTGGTAGCCGTTGGTCGCAGCCGCCGTTGGCAGCGCAGCAAAATCGATGCTATCGAAGGCGCACTCCATGATGATGTCGAGTTTGCGCCGGAATGCTTCCTCGAAAATCCTCGCACACACTGCTCTCACAAAGGCTTCGGTGTGTTCATAGGCGTGCAGTTTGCCGAGCTCGACCATTTGCCTGTATTGCGGATGCTCTTCGCGATACTCGGGTTTGTACAGGCGCACATAGTTATCGTATCGACCCGAAGTCAGCAGGCTTTTCTCCAAAAGATAGGTTTTGCCTGACGCTTGTACACCTGCGGTAATCAGCATCCGGGGAATGGTTTCGGCGGTTTTCCCGGCGAACAGAGTGGCGCTGATTTTGTTGAAGGCTGTGTTGATGTCGGCGGCGGTGTAGGTATAAGCGGTAGTCGCGTTCATGTCTTGATGTCCTTATCAAGTGTCGATGGCAGATACTCTGCCCTCTCAATAAAGCCTGATTGCAGACGATATGCAAAAAGCACTTCAAGACAGAATATGTCGCTGTTTTTTAAAGGATATTTTCCTACACCAGAACAGCAAACCGCTGACGTCTGGTGAGCGCCTGACGGACAGAAAAATGCCGCTTCACCCTGCCGATATCGGGACGTTTTCGTCCGCATTGAGCGACCACCAGCGTGGCAGCAGTTGCTGAATGCGCGGTTCGGCGAAGCGGTCATCGATCAGCATCACCACGCCGCGATCCTGACGCGTACGGATCACCCGCCCGGCAGCCTGTACCACTTTCTGCACGCCCGGATACAGGTAGGTGTAATCGTAGCCGGCACCGAAAATCGCCGCCATGCGCCGTTTCAACTGCTCGTTGACCGGATTGAGCTGGGCCAGCCCCAGGGTCGCGATGAACGCACCGATCAGCCGTGCTCCGGGCAGGTCGATGCCCTCGCCGAACGCACCGCCCAACACGGCGAAGCCAATGCCCTGACTGTCGGCGGTGAACTGATCGAGAAAGGCCTGCCGCTGCCCTTCGGCCATGCCCCGGGACTGCTGCCACAGATTGATCTGCGGATGGCGTTCGGCGAGCAGCGTCAGCACTTGTTGCAGGTAATCGAAGCTGCTGAAGAACGCCAGGTAATTGCCCGGGCGCTCGCTGAACTGGCGGGCGATCAGCTCGACGATCGGTTCCAGCGACGCCTGACGATGATTGAAGCGCGTGGAGATACGGCTGACGATCTGCACTTGCAGCTGTTCGGCGCTGAAGGGTGATTCGACGTCTATGCATACCGTGTCGGCGGGCGTGCCGAGCAGATCGGCGTAATAGCGTCGCGGGCTCAGCGTCGCCGAGAACAACACGCTGCTGCGCGCCGCTTTCAGGCGCGGGCCGATGAACGCCGCCGGCACCACGTTGCGCAGGCACAACTGCGACAGCGGCCGCTTGCGCTCAAGGTCGCGCTTGCTGATGTCGAACAGGTAATGCTCGTCGAACAGCTCCGCCACCCGGCCGAACTGCAGCATGTCGAAATAGAAGGTTTGCAGCGCGCTGTCGAGTCCCTGCGGATGGTCGTTGAGGTAATCACCAATCGCCGCGCTGCACAGGGACACCGCTTGCAGCAGTTTTTCCGGGGCCTTGTCGTAGGCCTGATACGGCGCCAGTTGCGGCTGGTGCAGCGCGTTCCACTCGCGATTGACCCTTTGCAGGGATTTTTTCAGCACTTCGGGGGCCGTCTTGCGCACACTGGCCAGCGCGGCCTGATCGAGACTGGCGCTGTACATCGAGCGCCCGCGTTCGACCAGGTTGTGCGCTTCATCGGCCAGCACCGCAACCTTCCACTGATTGAGCTGGGCCAGACCGAACAGCAGCGCGCTGAAATCGAAGTAATAGTTGTAGTCCGCCACCACCACGTCGGCCCAGCGGGCCATTTCCTGGCTCAAGTAATACGGGCACACCGTGTGCTCACGGGCCACTTCGCGCATCGCCGCCTGATCCAGCAGATTGATCCGGCTGGCCGCTTGCCGGGCGGCGGGCAGGCGATCATAAAAGCCCTGGGCCAACGGGCAGGATTCACCGTGACAGGCTTTGTCCAAGTGTTCGCAAGCCTTGTCGCGGGCGACCATCTCCAGCACCCGCAGCGGCAAGCGTTCAGACTGATCGAACAACACCTGACTGGCATCCAGCGCCAGTTTGCGCCCCGGGGTCTTGGCGGTCAGAAAGAACACCTTGTCCAGTTGCTGCGGCGCCAGTGCCTTGAGCATGGGGAACAGCGTGCCGAGGGTTTTGCCGATGCCGGTGGGCGCCTGGGCCATCAGGCAGCGGCCGGTGCTGACCGCTTTGAACACCGATTCAGCCAGATGCCGCTGGCCGGGGCGAAAGTCGGCGTGGGGAAAGCCCAATTGCTGCGCCGCCAGATTGCGCGCCTCGCGGTGGGCCATTTCCTGCTCGGCCCAGTCCAGGAACAACCGGCATTGCTGTTCGAAAAAAACCTGCAAGGCTGGAGCATTGAAGGACTCGACCAGACAGGTTTCCTTTTCGCTGACGATGTCGAAATACACCAGCGCCAGATTGATCTGCGCAAGCTCCAGCTTGCGACACATCAGCCAGCCGTAGATTTTCGCCTGCGCCCAATGCAACTGCCGATGGTTGGCCGGTTGCTTGCTCAGGTCACCGCGATAGGTTTTGACTTCTTCCAGACAGTTCTGCGCCGGGTCATAGCCGTCCGCCCTGCCCCTGACCTTCAACTGCAGAAACTCGCCTTCCAGTGCCACTTCGCTTTGGTATTTGTCGTTGCGCCGCGAGGCCACGGTGCGGTGCCCGAGCATGCCTTCGAGGGCTGTCGGCGAAGGGGTAAAACGCAGGTCGAGGTCGCCGGTCTTGGCGGTGAACTCGCATAGGGCACGGACGGCAATGCTGTAGCTCAAGCGCTCTGCTCCGCCCATTGCACGTAGCACACGGCGACCGGCATCTGGTGTTGGTGGCAGAACTCCAGCCAGCGCAGTTGGTTATCCTGCAGGCGGTCACCGGGACCTTTGACCTCGATCATCCGGTAGGTCTTGTGCTGCGGCCAGAACTGGATCAGATCAGGCATGCCGGCGCGGTTGGCCTTGATGTCGAGCAGCAGGCGATTGAACCAGTGCTTGAGGTGTTCCGCCGGCAAGCACGCCAGCGCCTGCTCCAGCAGTTGCTCATTCAACGCGCCCCAGAACACGAACGGCGACTGCACGCCCCATTTGGCGACGAAGCGCTCACGAATGGTCGCCGCATAACGACCGTCGTCGAGTTGGTCGAGACAAGCCTGGAACAGTTCGGCGCGGCGTTGCTGAAAGTCTTCGTTGAGCAGATCCACCGGCCCGCGCTGAAACGGGTGAAAGAATGCCCCCGGCAACGGCGCAAAAATCGCCGGCCAGCACAACAGGCCGAACAGCGAGTTGATCAGGCTGTTTTCGACGTAATGCACCGGGCCGCTGTCTTCGTGCAGATGCGCCTGCACGTAGAACTCCACCGACAATCCCGGATCAACGCGCGGCAGTTGCAGATCGAGGCGCTCGACCGGGCGTGGCGTTGCCCGTTTGAGCGGCGGCCCGCCGAGTTTGCGCCGCAGCCGTGGCAGCATCCGTTGCAGGCTCTGCTGCTCCGCAGCGCTTTCCGGCGCCTGTTCAGCGAGGCTGGCGAGCTCCAGCGCCAGTGCGTATTCGCCGCAGCGCTCCAGCACGCGGATCATTCGCTGACGGGCGCCGGGGTAGGTGCAATCGCGGTAAATGCTCAACGCCAGGGCGAACTCGGCGACGCGCTCGCAATACTGGCCGATCTGGAACAGCACCTTGCCGCGCCGCCGCTGCAGCCACGGGTTGTCGAACTGCAACGCGCGGACCTGTTCGACAATGGGCTCCAACGGTTCACCGGCTTCGAAACGCAGTTGGCACTGATGCAGGAACAGGCAGGCGTCAACGTCTTCACGGCTGCGCAGGCCACGGGAGTCAGCGCAGAACTCGACTTTTTCGTAGGTAAAGATCCCGAGGTCGGCGAGGACGAATTCCGACCAGTCCTGGTACAGGTTGCCGAAGAACATCAGACGCAGGCGGTCGCACAGGTCCATGATGGTCAGGCTGAGCAAGCAGTCGCCGAGCGTCGGCGCCCAATCACAGAGGCTGCGCGACTCGCTGAATTGCTCGGCCAGCGCCGGCAGCCAGTCGTCCTTGCGGCCCTTGGGTTGCTCGATAAAGCTGCCGAACGCCTGCAGCAGTTCGGCCTTGAGCAACACGTCGAACACTTCGGCCACGCTCAACAAAGCCTGATCGTCGAGCCAGCCGTGACGCAACAACGGCTGCGCGGCGTTGCTGATGTCCCCGATTTCCGGGTAATTGAGTTTGCCGAGGCGGAAATGCACGCCCTTGCGCATTATCATGCGCACCAGCAAAGCCTGCGAAGTGCGTGGCAAGGCCTTGAAGTCGCGGATAAAGCCGTGCTCGGATTCGCTCATCACATCGGCATAGCGAAGCTCAAGCCAATCAAGCACTTGCCGGAAGTTGTTGAGGTAATAAAACGGATCGTCGAGCGGGTTGGCAGTCACGGGAATTCAGGGCCATGGCGAGCGAATACTGGTTATGCGTACAGATACCAGCTCTGCCCTGTCTCCTGCAAACGGAAAAAGATCAGTGGCAGCGGCAATCGGGATTTTTTCAGGGTGCCATCGAACTTTTTCCGGTTCGACGGCACCAACCGCGTTAGAGACCGGATACGGTCAATTGATATGGAATGAGGTATTTGAGGTGGGTATGAACATCAAGACTCTGGGTCTTCCCCTGGCGGTAGCAGCCTTCCTGGCATTGGGCGGCTGCTCGACACCAACCGTGGTGACCTTGCAGAACGGTACTCAGTATTTGACCAAGGACATGCCGAAAACCAAGAACAAGGATGGGTTCTATGAGTTCGAGGATATTTCCGGGACCAAGGTGAAAGTCCGCGGCGACGAGGTCGCGACGGTGCGCAAAGAAGACTGACCACCCGATAACCCTGTAGGAGCTGCCGAAGGCTGCGATCTTTTGACTTTGTTTTTCAAGATCAAAATCAAAAGATCGCAGCCTTCGGCAGCTCCTACGGGGAGAACGTGATCTGTGTGGGTTATTCGAAAGCAGGCAGACCCACAATGCTGTGATCGCAACTGAAATACTGCTCACCGCGCCGCGCCAGCTCGGCTTGCAGACGCCGGCAGCGCTCCAGATCCTGCTGGGTCATGCGGTCGATGCTCAGGTTACCGGTGGCTTGCGCCTGTTTGTCGTCACCCCGCCGAAACGTCACGAACGGCTGTTCGGGCTGGATCTGAAACAGGCTTTTCTCTTCGACCGGCTCGGCTGCTTCGGTCTTCGCCGGTTTCGGCAATTGGTCACTGCTGATGCCGTAGCGGCTCAGAATCGAGGTTTGAGGCAGATCGGCCCAGGCATTGGCCGATAACAGCGCCAGTCCGACAATCCCGACATACCCCTTGAACCTTTTCACGTGTGCATCTCCTGTACTCAATGGCGGCTGGCTATAGAACGTGTGTGCACGTGCTGGCTTTAGGCCGCTTCTGCTGTTTGCACAGCTTTTGAGTCAGGGTGTGGCTGTTGAGTCACTTTTGATACCGAGCTGAATCCTTCGCGAGCAGGCTCGCTCCCACACTGGACCTGTGTCGATCACATAGCCCCATGTGGGAGCGAGCCTGCTCGCGAATAGGCCCTTACCGGCGCCCTATCAACCTCAGGCGATCACAATACTGTCGCCACTCAGATTATTCAGCGCCACCCCAACCAATGTCACCGAATCCCCACCAAACTTCAGCACCGTGTCCTGCCCCACCATCGAGGCATGCGCGCGGAAGTCGTCATTGGGCAACACACCCTGGACGCCAAGGAATACCAGTTTGTCATTCGACGTAAAACCCACCACCCGATCCTGACCGAACGCGCCGTTGAACAGGAACGTATCCGCCCCGCCCCCCGATTCCATCAGGTCATTACCGGCGCCACCGACAAACACATCATTGCCGACGCCGCCAATCAAATGATCGTTGCCATCCAGACCAAACAACCAGTCACCGCTGGCATTTGCCTTGAGCGTGTCGGCGCCGCTGGTGCCTTTGACACTGGACTCGTACTGCGTGACATTGCTGCCGACCTTCAGACCGCTAGCCGTGACGCTGTGGGTCACGTCGTCCTTGAACAGGCCCCAGAGGAAGCCCGGCTCCTTGGTGACGATGCTGCCGATGTCGCGGGTGATGCTGATCCCGCCGTTGGCGTCGCGCACGTACAGATTGCCGGCGCCATCGTTGGCGAAGTCGAAGGTGTTCACCGACTTCTGCAAATCGAGGGTGTTGTTGCCAGCGCCACCGAGGATGACGTTGTAGCCGCCAGCGTCGCGGAAGGTGTCATTGCCGGCGCGACCTTCGAGGTAGTCGTTGCCGCTGCCGCCCTGGATCAGGTCATTACTGTCACTGCCGATGATGAACGTGCTGCCCTTGTGGGTTTCGGCGTTGCGGTTCAGATCCTGCACCCAGGTGTTGGCCCGCGCCGGATCCGACAGGTTGGCGACGATGATCGTCGAGTCCTTGCTGGTCAGATCGTAGAACTTCGACTCGATGATGCGGTTCATGCCGTCGCCGTAAGCGGTCGGCAGGTGCGAGATCCAGGTCGGGATGTTGAGGATGGAGAACGGCAGCAGATTCCACGCGGTCGAGGCGTAGTGATCGTTGAAGCTGACGATGTTGTCGGTGGCCGATTCCTTGGGCGCGTCGTGCACGCCGACCGAGGCGCCGGTGAAGGTCGAGCCGTCGAGGGCGCGGAACACCGGATCGTTTTCGTAACCGACGTTGAGCACCTTGTCGGTGCTGCTCTGGGTCGGCGAGGCGTAGGCGATGTAGTTGGAATCGGCGAAGAATCCGCCCCACTTGCCACCGCTCAGATCGGCCATGCTGTTGACCGCCAGCCCGCCGAGGCTGTGGCCGCTGACCAGCACGTCTTTGCCGCTGAGGCCATTGGCCTTGGCGAACGCCACCACGTCATTGAGCAGATTACCGAACGCTTCGCCGACGTAATTCTTGGCGTAGTCCTTCGGACCGAAAGCTGCCAGCAGGTCGTTGATCACGTCGCCGATGGAGTCGAGGATCAGGTTTTCCCGCGGCCCGCTGGTGCCGCGAAAGGCGATACCGATTTCGGTGAGATGGCCCTGGGCGTCGTACTTGCCGAGGATTTCCACCTGGGCGGTGGTGTAACCGGCCTTCTCGCCGAAGAAGGTTCCGCGCGCGTCGGTCTTGCCGTCGTAGCCCAGCTGCGAGGCGGTGATTGGTGTCCAGCCAGCCTTTTTCACGGCGTCGAGGGCGAGTTTTTCCGAGTCGGGGTTCCACGGAATACCGGGAATCACCCCTTGCGAATCAGTACCGCCGAGCAGCGCGGTGACCAACGTGGCGGGCAGGCCGAGGCCGAAGCCGTTGTGCTGATAACCGGCGGCAAAGCCGTTATCGAGGTTGTGGTAGGAATACAGCGTGATCGCCATGGCATCGCTGAACAGCGCCTTGGAATCGGCTGTGCCGAAGTTCTTGTAGTCATACACACCCATTGCTATTGCCTCTCTTTTGTTGGAATTGTCAGAGATAGCTCACAGCCAGGGCGCCCCTCACGGGCACGCCCCGGAGCATTTCAGTACTACTTGCATTGCTTTTAACTGTAGGAGTGAGCCTGCTCGCGATGAGACCGTGTCAGGCAACATGGATGGAGACTGACTCACCGCGATCGCGAGCAGGCTCACTCCTACAGGGTTTGTCTTAACAAGGAGCTAGGCGAACACGAACGCCGAGTCCGACAGGTTAGCCACTCCCACCCCGACCAGGGTCACGGCATATTCGCCAATCTTTAGCACGGTATCGGCCCCCGACTGTGCAGCATGCTGCTTGTAGTCGAAGCCCTGCCCCGCGCCTTCGACGCCCATGAACACCAGTTTGTCGCTGCCCTGGTAGCCATTGATCGCATCAAAACCGAACGCGCCGCTGAACAGGAAGGTGTTGTTACCCCCCACCGCCGTCATCACGTCGTTGCCGGCGCCGCCGACGAAGGTCACGTGGGCCTTGTCGCTGATCAGCTTGTCATCGCCACCCAGCCCGAACAGCCAGTCACCCTCGGCGCTGGCGTGTAGTGCGTTGCCATACGCATCGCCGTTGAGCGAATGGGTGTACTGGGTCAGTTCGCTGCCATTGGTCAAACCCTTGGCCGTGACACCCCAGGTGATTTCCTTGCTGCCCCACCACGAACCCGACTCCTTGCTCACCAGCGCGCCGATGTCGCGGGTCATGCTGATGCCGCCGTAGGCGTCGCGCACGTACAGCGTACCGTCACCGTCGTTGGCGAAGCTGAAGTTCTGCAGCGGTTTCTG
Source organism: Pseudomonas sp. URIL14HWK12:I6 (assembly GCF_000514195.1). Lineage (NCBI taxonomy): Bacteria > Pseudomonadati > Pseudomonadota > Gammaproteobacteria > Pseudomonadales > Pseudomonadaceae > Pseudomonas > Pseudomonas sp. URIL14HWK12:I6. The sequence goes on along the minus strand of NZ_AZVL01000011.1, from coordinate 196,916 downwards.
CAGCTCGAAGGTGTTGTGGCCCTGACCACCGAGGAGGATGTTGAAACCACCGTCATCGCGGAAGCGGTCATCGCCGCCCAGGCCTTCGAGGAAGTCGTTACCCGCCCCGCCCTTGAGCCAGTCGTTGCTCTGCGTACCGATGATGAAGGTGCTGCCGGTGTGCGGCTCGCCGCTGCGCCCCAGATCCTCGACCCAGGTCTTGCCCCGGGACGATTCCTCAAGGTTGGAGACGATGAGGGTCGAGTCTTTGTGCGTGAGGTTGTAGAACTTCGAATCGATCACCCGGTTCAAGCCATCGGCATACCCGAGCGAGCTGTGGGCCGACCAGTTCAGCGGATTGACGATGCTGAACGGCACCAGGTTCTGCGCGGTGGACGCATAGTTGTCGGTGAAATTGACGATGTTGTCGGTGGTCGACTCATGCGCCCCGTCGTGCTTGCCCAGCGAACCGCTGCTGAACGTGGTGCCGTCCAGCGCACGGAACACCGGATCGTTTTCGTAACCGATGTTCAGCACGTTGTTGCCGGTGCTGCTCTGGGTCGGCGAGGCGAACGCGATGTAGTTGGCGTCCTTGAAAAACCCGCCCCAATTGCCGCCGCTCAACTCGGCCACGCTGTTGACCCCAAGACCACCGAGGCTGTGGCCACTGAACAGCACGTCCTTGGCGGCGATACCGTTGGCAATGGCGAACGCGGCGACAGCCTTGAGCAGGTTGTCGAAGGCGTTTTTCGCGTAGTTGCTCGCGTAATCCGACGGCCCGATGGCGGCCAGCAGATTGTTTTTCATGTCGCCGAAGGTGTCGCTGTAACCCAGCCCGCCGGTGCCGCGAAAGGCCACGCCGATGCCGATCAATTTACCGCCAGCGTCGTACCGGCCGAGCACTTCGGCCTCGGCGCTGGTGAAGCCGTCCTTCTCGCCGAAGAACGTGCCCTGCGCGCCGACCTTGCCCTGATAACCCAGCGCCGTGGCGCTGAGCGGTTTCCAGGCGGTGGCCGGCAACGGCTGGCCGGTTGGCGTGTAGGCATACAGCGTCAGCGCGATGGCGTCGCTGTACAACGCTTTGCCGTCGGCATTTTTATAATCGAACAATCCCATGTTGTGCTCTCTCTTCCTTCAAAACCGGCAGCCCCCAAGGGACTGCCGGCACGCTTTTAGAACTGCCAGTCGAGGGTCAGACCCACACCGTGGTCTTTCTCGTTGTTACCGATCAGTCCGTTGTAGTCCAGGTTGACCCGGACATCGCGATTGAGCGCCAGCCCGGCACGGACGCCGACCACTGCCGCATCACGATCCATCGACACACTCTGCACGGTGAACGCGCTGTTGCCATTGGCGAAGGCCAGGTGGCTGTCAGCATCGACACTGCTCAGGTTGTGCTGCCAGCCGAGGGTCGCGCCCAGTTCCAGCTGATGTTTGTCCGACAGCGCGAAGCTGCGCTTGGCGCGTACGCCAAGAGTCGACAGCACCACATCGCGGTTGTCTTCAGAGCTCTTGAGCGCCGCCGCATCACCCTTCTCGGTGAAGCTCTCGGTGTTCAAGTGCACGTACGACAGATTGGCGAACGGCTCCAGGTTCATCGGTTGCAGACGCAGATCGTAAGCCGCTTCGGTGAACACCTGAGTGGTCGTCGCTTCGTGCTTGGTTTTCTCTTTGCCATTGACGCCCGCGAACTGCAGATCACGCTTCACGTCCACGCGGTGCCAGCTGTAAGCCGCACCGGCGGTCAGACGCAGCGCATCAATCTGATGCCCCAGGTACGCACCCAGGTGGTAGCTGTCGACCGAAGCCGACGAATGCGTGTCGCTGCCCATGTTCAACGAGCTGTCGCTATAACCGGTAACGAAACCCAGACGGGTATCTTCAGCAATCAAACCGTCGACACCGGCCAGCAGCCCGCCGATGGAGCTGTTGGAGTCGGCGTTTTCGTGGCCGCCATCGCTCTTGCCCCACGACCCCAGCACCTTGACCCAGGCATTGCTGCGGTCGTCGGTCGGTGCGTCGGCATTGAACAGATCACGCTCGCGCAGACGTTCGCCCACCGCTTCACGCAGGTAGCGGCTGTCGTTGATCAGCAGCGTGCCGATGGCCGGGTGGATCTCACCGGATAACTGTTGGAACGCCTGCTGCGCCGACGCCGCATTCGGCGACAACAGCAGGGTTTCGTACAGCGCATTGCCCGCACCCAGCCCTTCGGCAGCCGCACCAACCGCACGTTGGTTCGGCGTCAGACCGACACTGGCGAACGATGCGCCGTTGCGCCCGACGTCCAGTTGCACGCCGTTTGCCGAGTACGCCAGGGTGCCGCCGAGAAACGCGTAGTTCGGCAGCACTTGCCCGAACTGGCCTTGGATGCCACCGGCCGCTTGCAGGATGTTGAACTGCGAACCGAGCAGGCTCTTCACTTCAGTCGTCGTCAGCAAGGTCGGGCTGTTTTCCAGCGACAGACTGACCGTGGCGCCATCAATCACCGCTTTGCCACCAGCAATGATCTTGTCGCTGCTGGTCGGTGAGACTTCCACCGCGTAGGTCGAACCGCGCTCGAAGGTCACGTCACCGGCGACGTTCAGCGTGCCGATCGAGTTGCCCGGGGCGACGGTACCGCCGCTTTTCGCGGTCAGTGCACCGATGCGGCCGTTACCGCCGAGGATGCCGCTGTCGTTGACCGTGACCGCCGAAGCCAGCGTGCCATTGATCGCCAGACGCCCCTGATTGACCAGAGTCGGGCCGCTGTAGGTGTTGTTGCCGGTCAGCACCAGTGTGCCGATGCCCTGCTTGGTCAGGCCGCCGTGACCGGAAATGTCGTTGCGCCAGGTGTCGAGGCCACAGGTGATGTCGTTGCACACGCGCTCGGTCGGTTTGCCCTTGTCGATGATCGCGCCGATGCCCGGCAAGTCCGCGACAAACTGCCCGGAACCGTAGGCCCCCTGAATGCGGAACTCTTCCGGGATGTCCTGCTCGGTGATGAACATCGCCGGGCCGTCGATGCCTTTGCGCAGGTTGATCATGCCCCAGCCGTACAAGGCGTCGATGCCCGGTGCGCCGAGGTCGGTCGCGGTGGTACGCAGCACCGTGGCGACCTGATCGCCCGTCATGTACGGGAAGCGCTCCATCAACACCGCCATCGAGCCCGCCACATGCGGTGCGGCCATCGAGGTGCCGTTGTAGTTCTTGTAGCCGGTGGTCAGGTTGTCGGCGTTGGTGCCGCTGATGATCGAGCTGTAGATCTGCGTGCCCGGCGCCGAGACGCAGAAGCTCGCGGTGTAGCCGCAGCGCGAGGAAAACGTACTCATGATGTACGGATTGGCGCTGGCCAGATCAGGGTTCTTCTGCAACGCGGCGACGGTGATCCAGTTCGGCGCGATGTCCGGCACGAAGTAGCCGAGGCCGGCGATGGCGTCCGGGTTGTTCAGGTTGTAATCGTTACCGGCGGCGAAGATCGTCACGATGCCGCTGCGGGCGGCGGCGATGGCGCCGTCGTAGGCGCCGCCGGGCTTGGTGCCGAGCAGCGTGCGGATTTCGTTGAACTGCAATTGCGCGTCGTTGACGGTGAAGTGCGGATACGCCGGGTCGCGGCCGCCGAGGTCGAAACGGTCAGTGATGCCGATGCCCCAGCTGTTGTTGATGATCCGCGCGCCACTGGCGATCAGCGCATCCCAACCGGCCTTGTACACCGCACCGTCGTTGCCACGGACGATGCCGTCTTCCGGCCCCGGGTCGCCGTTGTCGGCGCTGATGATCTGCGCACCGAACGCCACGCCGTGCATCGGCCCACCGTCACGGCTACCGGCAGCGATGCCACCGACGTGGGTGCCGTGGGCACCGAGCTTGCCGTCGGAACCGACCGAGGGCGAACCGTCATAGCGGAACGCGTCCCCGGCTTTGACCGGGATGTACGGGTCGGTGTATTCGCGGATTCCGCTGGTGACCAGGGTCACGACTTTGTTGGGGCCGGAGAACTCCGGGTGCGCGGCATACACCGGCTGGTCGAAGATCCCCAGTTTCACACCTTTGCCGGTGTAACCGGCGGCGTAAGCGTGATCCGCGCCAATGGCGCCCAGGCCCCATTCCGCCTGGAACTCGGCGCTGCGCCAACTGGCGGGATCGCCGCTGCGGCCGCTTTCCACGTAAGGCGCCGCGTGCGCGGTGCCCCAGCTGGTCAGTGCGCAGAGCACGGCGCAATTGAGGGTTTTCATGGCGAAGCGACCGCCCGTTTGCGCGGGGGTATTGTTGTTATTCATCCAGCGACCTTCCTTAGTGTTGTTGCGAAAAAACCGTCTACCAGGCCCACACCCGGGCATGGGAAATAACGCTTGTGGTGAGGGGATTTATCCCCGATGGGGCGCGAAGCGACCCCGAGCAGTTTCCAGTAACCGAGTTGTCCGGGTGAGCGACTGCTGCGAAGTCGATCGGGGATAAATCCCCTCGCCACAAGTGTGTGTTCACCTGACCTGCGGGGTTTGTTTCAGAACTGCCAGTTCAGGCTCAGCCCCACGCCGTGGCTCTTCTCGCGGTTGGCCAGTTGTCCGTTGTAATCGAGGTTGACCCGCACGTCCTTGCTCAACGCCAGGCTGGCTTGTACGCCGACCAGCGCCGCGTCACGCACCAGTGCCGAACTCTCAACCGCGTACGGTGTGCTGCCGCTGGCAAAACGCAGATTTTGTTCAGATTCGATGTCGCTGAGGCTGTGCTGCCAGCCGAGATGCCCGCTCAGGTCCAGCGCCTGCGCGGCCGACAGGTTGAAGCGCTTGACCGCACGCACACCGAGCGTACTCAGCACCGCATCACGCTGCTCGCCGGAGCTTTTCAGCGCTGCCGCGTCGCCCTTCTCGGTGAAGCCTTCGGTATCCAGATGCACGTAAGCGAGGTTGGCGAACGGCTCCAGTGCCAGCGGCTGCAGGTTCAGCCGGTAAGCCGCTTCGCCGAAGACCTGCGTGGTGGCCGCATCGACCTTGGCTTTCTGTTTGGCGCTGACGTCGCCGTATTGCAGATCGCGCTTCACATCGGCGCGATGCCAGCTGTAGGCCGCGCCGGTGCTCAGGCGCCAGGCGCCGATTTCATGTCCGGCGTAAGCGCCGAGGTGATAGCTGTCGACCTTGGCCGACGAATGCGTCTCCGAGCCCATGTTCAGTGAGCTGTCGCTGTAACCGGTGACCAGACCGATGCGCGTCTGCTCGTCCAGCGCGCCGTCGACACCGGCGAGGAGACCACCGATTGAGGTGCTGTAGCGCGAAGTGTCGTTACCGGAGTTGGTCGAACCCCAGGCGCCGAGGGCCTTGATCCAGCCATTGCTTTGCGTGGCGTTGGCATCGTGCAGACGCTCACCGACCGCGTCGCGCAACTGGCGGCTGTCATTGATCAGCATCGAGCCGAGCGCCGGGTAGATTTCGCCGCTCAATTGCTGGAACGCCTGTTGCGCCGAGGCTGCAGACGCCGACAGCAGCAGGCTTTCGTACACCGAATTGCCGGCGCCGAGGCCTTCGACGGCGGCCGCCAACGCACGCTGATTCGGGGTCTGCCCGACGCTGGCGAACGAGGTGGCGTTGCGCTGAATGTCGAGCTGAATGGCGTTGCCCGTGTAGTCGAGGTTGCCGCCGATGAACAGGTAATCCGGCAGCACCGCGCCGAACTGGCCCTGAATACCACCGGCCGCTTGCAGAATGTCGTACGAATGGCCGAGCAGGCTGCGGGTTTCAGTGGTGCTGAGCAGGGTCGGACTGTTTTCCAGCGACAGGCTGACCGTGGCACCGCTGATGCTCGCGCTGCCGCCAGCGACGATGCGGTCGCTGCTGGTCGGCGACAGCTCGACCGCGTAGGTCGAGCCTGGGGCGAAGGTCACGTCACCGGCCACGCTTAAGGTGCCGATGGAGTTGCCCGGCGCTACGCGGCCGCCGCTGTTGGCGAGCAACGAGGCGATCCGCCCGGAACCGCCGAGGGTGCCGCTGTCGTTGACGGTCACCGCCGAGGCCAGCGAGCCGTTGACGCTCAACAAGCCGCCATTGACCGTGGTCGGGCCACGAAAGGTGTTGTCGCCGGTCAGCAGCAAGCGCCCTGCCCCGGACTTGATCAGGCTGCCCTGATAGACCCGGGTCGCCGCTGCGGCATCGCGCGCCATACCGACGGCGTAGTCGGTCTGATCCTGCTGAGTGGCGCCGGCCGGAATACCGTTCTGCCAGCCCTTGTCCTGCAAGGTCTGCTGCCAGGCGCCGTGTTCGGCGAGGTCATCGCGCTGGCGCTGAATCAATGCCTTGTCGGAGATGTCATTGCTCCACACATCGCTTTGCCCGGCCGCCAGGTTGGCATCGAACGCGCCGAGCAATTGCCCCGGCCCGCGCATCGCCCGGTTCAGGTTGGCCACGCCCCAGCCGACCCGCTCGGTCGGCGCATCGGTAATCGAGCCGTCGAGTTGCGTGGCGGTGGTCAGCAGCACTTCCAGCGCCTGCTGATTATTCATGTACGGGTAGCGTTCCATCACCAGCGCCAGTGCCCCGGTAGCGTGCGGCGCGGCCATCGAGGTGCCGGACTTGATTGCGTAAACGCCACCCGGAATGGTGCTGTCGATCTTCGCCCCCGGCGTGGTGATGCACCAGTATTTGGCGATGCCGCACTGGTTGTATTTCTGCTGATTGCTTTGGTCCAGCCCGGAAACTGCCAGCCAGTGGCCTTCGAGGTCCGGCTGAAAGTACGGCAACGCCGAGCGCACGCTGGCATTCGGGTAGCCGCTGTTACCGGCGCTGAACACGTTGATCACGCCACGGCGCGAGACGTCCGCCGCTGCATCGAGCCAGGTGCCCTGATTCCAGTGCTGGGCGTAAGCGGCATGCAGATCGGCCAGGGTGCGATAGCTGACGTCCGGCGGCTGACTGCCCCAACTGTTGTTGATTGCGCGCACGCCGGCAGCGGCCAGGGCGTCATAGGCGGCTTTGAAATAGCGCGGATCGGGTTTCGGGCCGAACAGAAAGCTGTCGTTGTTGTTGGTGTTGCCGACGTAGATTTGCGCGTTGTACGCCACCCCGTGCATGCCGGTGCCGTCACGGCTCGCGCCCATGGTGCCGACCACGTGGGTGCCGTGGGAATCGTTGTTGGGGTTGAGGGTGCCGTTGACGTTGAACAGCGAGCCGTCGACGTAACTGCCGGAGGCCATTACCGGGTGATAGCGGTCGCTGGCGAATTCAGGATGGGCGGCGTCGAAGCCGGCGTCGAGGGCGCCGATCTTCACGCCTTTGCCGGTGATGCCGGCAGCGTAGGCCTGATCCGCCTGCATCCGCGCAAGGCCCCAGTCACGCTGGAATTCGGCGCTGCGCCAACTGGCGGGATCGCCGGGCTTGCCGGATTCGAGGTACTGCGCATGGGCTTGCGCGATGGAAACTGCGAGCAACAGGGTGCCGACCGCTGCCGGCTTGATGCGTACTTCCATGTTCACCACTCACTTTTCTTATGTTTTTGTTATGACCCGTTTCGCCGGGCGAGCACTTCTTGAAATATCGAGCGAGTCTATTTGTGGCGAGGGAGCTTGCTCCCGCTGGCTGCGCAGCAGCCCAAAATCTTGTGAGCGCTACGCACTCAAGCGGGAGCAAGCTCCCTCGCCACAGGTTCGGTGCCAAGCATTAACGCGGGTTGCTTTTCGGGCCTTGTCCGAACGCCTCATCCACCCGCGCCAGATCCTGTTCGTTCAGCGTCCCCGCGTAGTAATGCAGCTTGGTCCAGGCCATCAAGTAGTCGTAGCGCGCCTGCGCCAGGTCGCGGCGGGTGGTAAACAGTTGCTGTTCGGCGTTCAGCGCATCGAGGTTCGTCCGTTCACCGCCAAGAATGCTTTGCTTGGTCGACACCACCAGCGCTTCAGCAGAAGCCAGGGCCTTCTGGTAGGCGCGCAGTTTGTTGACGCCCGACAGGCAGGCGCTGAACTGGCGGCGCAGTTCGATCAGCGTCTCGCGGGTCTTGCCATCGAGCTCGTATTCCGCCTGCTCCATGGTGCGGCTGGCCTGACGGGTCGAGGCCGATACCCCGCCACCGGCGTACAGTGGAACGTTGACTTCAAAGCCGATGGTATTGGTGTCGTAGCGCTGGTTATAGGTGTTGCCGCTGTCCGATTCAGTCTTGCGGATCGACGCGTAGGCACTGACTTTCGGCAGGTGCCCGGCGCGGTTGCGCTCGACTTCGTACTTGGCCACTTCCACCGCCTGGCGTTGCGACGCCAGATTGGGGTTGTTGCTGATCGCCAGCTCATGCCAGGTGTCGTAGTTGGCTGGCATCAGCGCGAAAGTCTGGAAGTTCTGATCCAGCGGCGCCAGCTCGCTGATGTCCACCGTCTGCACGCCGACCAGCGCGCCCAGCTCACGCAGCGCGGCATCCTGCTCGTTGCGTGCCTCGATCTCTTCGGCGGTCGCCAGTTCATAGCGCGACTCGGCTTCGAGAATGTCGGTGCGCGTGCCCTCGCCCTGCTTGAACATGTGTTCGTTCTGCTGGAACTGCTGCTCGTAAGCCTTCTTCTTGGCCTGGGCGATGTCGATCTGATCCTGAGCGAACAAGGCTTTGGTGTAGTTGTCCAGCACCCGCACCAGCAGCTCCTGACTCTTGCCGCGAAACGCCTCGTCGGCGAACAGCGACTGCGCCACGCCTTTGCGATACGCCGCGTAGGCTTCGTAGTCGAGCAACGGTTGCTGCAAGGTCAGGGTCGAGCCATAGCTGTTGTAGTTGCGGTCTTCGGTGAGGTTGCCGCGGGCGGTCAGTTGCGTGGCCTTGGAGGTGTTGTGACCCCGGTTGTAGTTGTAACCCAGTCTCGGCAACAGCCCGGCACGGCCGATGGTGCGGTTTTCCAGGCCCGCGTCGCGCTCCTTGATCGCGCCGAGGAACACCGGATCGTTGCGCAATGCCTGTTCGTAGACCTCGAATGGCCCCATGGCCGCCAGCGCGCTGTTTCCTGCGAGCAGCGCGAACGCTGCTCCCAACATCGAAAGCTTATTCATACAGCCGAACATCCTTATTCTTCAGTCAACGCAGAGCCAGCGCGATCGAGCAATGGTTTGAACAGGTAGTTGAGCAGTGAACGTTCGCCCGTGCGCACGAACATTTCCGCCGGCATACCGGGCTTGATCACCAGGCCATGGAGTTTTTCCATCGCCTGATCACTGACGCTGCTGCGCAACACGTAGTACGGCACGCCGGTTTTCTCATCGACCATCTGGTCGGCGGAAATCAGGCTGACCTCACCCGGTACACGCGGGGTCTTGCTCTGGTTGAACGCGGTGAACAGGATATCCACCGGCAGATGCGTGCCGACCTTGTCGATCAGGTTGATCGGCAAGTGCCCTTCGACTTCCAGGGTGGTGCCTTGCGGGACGATCTCCAGCAGGGTTTCGCCCTGACGCACCACCGCGCCTTCGGTGTGCACGCCAAGGTTGACCGCCACGCCGTCGGCGGTGGCGAGGATCTCGCTGTGTTGCAGGTCGAAACCGGCCGAGGTCAGTTGCTCCGACAGGGTCACGCTTTTGAGCTGCGCGTCGGCCAGTTGCGTGCGCACTTCCTTCTGGTATTCCTCGCCATGCTGTTGCAGTTTCAGGCGCGATTCGAGGATGCCCTGCTCCACCCGGCCGCTTTCACCGGTGTTTTCCGCGAGTTGCTGCTGCACTTGCGACAGCTGACGCTGGTACTCCATCAAGCGGTTGCGCGGGATGTAGCCGTTGTCCGCCAGTGGCTGCAGGTTGCTCAGTTGCTGTTGCAGCGAATCGGCCTGGGCATTGAGGTCGGTGCGGGCGCGGCGCATGCCCGCCAGCTGCGCGGTGGCGCCTTCAATGCTGGCGCGCAGACCGGCCTGCTCGCGGTAGAACGCTTCGCGACGGCTGCTGAACAGTTGACGCTGGCCTTCAAGAACCAGCGCCAGACGCGGATCCGGGTCGTTACTCAGTTCGGCAGGAAAGGTGATCTCTTTGCGGTTGTCGCGCTCGGCCTGCCAGCGTGCGAGGCTGGCCCAGGCCATGCGGTATTGCGCCTGCAACGACTGCACATCGGCGGCCACCTGGGTCTGATCGAGGCGAAACAACGGTTGACCCTGCTTCACGATCTCGCCTTCGCGCACCAGAATCCGGCTGACCACGCCGCTGCTCATCGACTGCACAGCCTTGCGCTTGCCCGAGACCACCACGGTGCCTTGCACCGGAATCCCCTGATCCAGCGGCGCCAGTGCGGCCCAGGTAAAGAAACTGCCGGCGCCGACGATGGCCAGAATCCAGCCCATGCGGGCGAAGAATTTCGCATCGCGCTCCGGGCGCTCGGTGACGTACGCGTGTTCCATGGAGGCTTCGTTTTCAGTGTTCATGCTGGCGCTGCTCATACACCCGAATTCCTTGTCGAGGGCTGGTACTGCCGGCTCATGCTGAGCCCGCCCGGTGCCTGCGCGGATTTTTCCCGTTGTTGTTCCTGAGCGCCGGACAGCGCCTTGAGCACTTCCTGACTGGCGCCGAACGCCTGCAAGCGGCCATCGTTGAGCACCAGCAGTTTGTCCGCCTGAGCCAGTACCGAAGAGCGATGCGTCACCAGCACCACCGTGGTGCCCTTGGCCTTGAGCTGGGCGATGGCGCTGGCCAGCGCGGCTTCACCGACAGTGTCGAGGTTGGAATTCGGCTCATCGAGCACCACCAGGCTCGGATCGCCATACATCGCACGGGCCAGGGCCACACGCTGCTTTTGACCGCCGGACAGGCCACTGCCGTCCTCGCCCAGTTGCGTGTCATAGCCTTGCGGCAGACGCAGAATCATCTCGTGGACGCCGGCCTGTTGCGCGGCGGCCACGACCTTCTCCGGGTTGGCTTCGCTGAAACGGGCAATGTTTTCGGCGATGCTGCCGCTGAACAGTTCGATGTCTTGTGGCAGGTAGCCGATGTACGGGCCGAGCTCGTCGCGGTTCCAGCGATGGATGTCGGCACTGTCCAGGCGCACCGTGCCGCCGAGGGTCGGCCACACACCGACCAGCACACGGGCCAGGGTCGACTTGCCGGAACCGGAAGCACCGAGCACGCCGAGCACTTCGCCAGCGCCCAGATTGAAATTGATCATCTGCAGGGTTGCCGCGCGCTGCCCGGGAGGGCCGGCACTGACTTGCTCGAAGGTGATCTGGCCTTTCGGCGCCGGCAGCGCCATGGCGTCATCACTCGGCGGGAACGCCTGCAGCAAAGAGTCCAGACGACGATAGGCCAGCTTCGCCCCGCTCCACTGTTTCCACACGGCGATCAACTGGTCGATCGGGCTCAGCACGCGGCCCATCAGGATCGAACCGGCAATCATCATCCCGGCGGTCATGTCGCCCTTGATCACCAGCAACGCACCGAGGCCCAGCACCAGCGATTGCAGGCACAGACGCAGGGTCTTACTGATCGAGCTGATCACCGCACCGGTGTCGCTGGCCTGATTCTGCAGGCCGAGGAAACGCGAGTGCACACCGAACCAGCGCTTGCGCAACGCGCCGAGCATGCCCATGGCCTGGATGGTTTCCGCGTTGTGCAGGTGGCTGGTCGCCAGTTGGCTGGACTTCTGCGAGTAACCGGCGGCTTCCCCCAGCGGCTTTTTGGTCATGTATTCGTTGAGACAGGCCAGCGCAATCAGCAGCAGCGCGCCGGCCGTGGCGAGCACGCCCAGCCAGACGTTGAACAGGTAGATGACAAACAGATAGACCGGGAACCACGGCGCGTCGAAAAACGCGAACAGGGCCGGGCCGGTGACGAATTGGCGAATGTGGGTCAGGTCGCCCAGCGATTGCCCGGCGTTGCCCTCGCCCTTGAACAGGTTGCGTTCGAACGCCGCCTGATACACCCGCAGGTTGAAGCGGCGCTCCAGTTGGCTGCCGATGCGGATCACGATGAAGCTGCGGATCACCTCCAGCATGCCGATGAAGGCAAAGAAGCCAACCACCATCAATGACAGCATCGCCAACGTCGTTTCGTTCTGCGAAGACAGGACGCGGTCGTAGACCTGCAGCATATAAATGGAGGGCACCAGCATCAGCACGTTAATCAGTGCGGTAAAGCACCCGACGCTGATCAGAATGCTTTTATAGTCACCCAAAGCCTTGAACAAGGGAGCGGTGGCTGGGGCCTTCGCCATCTTCATTGTTTCTTCCTGAAATGATAGATCCCGCCAGACTTCGGCGAGCGCTCAATTAATGTTCCGCCTACCTGCGAAAGATGTTTTGCAAGTACTCGCTTACCATTCAACAACAACTGCGACGATCACTTATAACGTTCAAACACTGCCATATATTCAATCTGGATTAGTTGAGCGTTTATTTCGTCGCGCGTTCGAGTGTAACAACCAGGCCCGACTTCAAAGTGCTGGAATAGAGCCCGTCACGTTGTCGGCTGAAAAACACGATTCTTGAACCTTCCTTGCCGGTGATCGAAATTCCGTCGGGTTCCGGAAACCAGCCGATGGGCGAATCTTCCAGCCATGCGCCAAGGCATTCGGCGCCCTTGCCGACGGTCTGATTGGCTTGCAGTTCGAGGGCACAGGTGTTCGACGGTTTATCCTGCAGCTTTTGCGCTTCGGGCGCGTCATTTTCAGTGCTCAACGTCGCCTGCCATTGCCCGGCAAAAACCGATGGATCTTCAAGTCTGAGGCTGCTTGCCATGGTTGTTTCTCCAGAAATCATGATCAGCGCCGCCGAAAGCCACGCCATTGCCTTGTAGGTAAAAACTTTACAGATCATCAGAAAATTCGCTCCAGCACCTAGCCTTGCCCAGCCATCAACACGATGCAAGCAAAGAAAGCGGCGCATCAAGCGCCGCTTCCCGTTTCACATCACGCCACGATGTCGCTGGTCGCTGCCTGGCCCACGGTGCTGACCTGGAAGTCCGCCACGCCGTGCCCGGAGAAGTCCACCGACAACAGGCTGTTGCCGCCCGACGAGGTCAGGATCGCGTCGCCGGCCGAACCGGTGAAGCTGCTGACAAAGTGCAGGCCGGAACCGTTGGTGATGGCGCTCAGGTCGATTTTGTCCAGACCGCTGACGAAATCGAGGATCTGATCGATTGCACCCGGCTTGGAGTCGGAGCTGGAGGCGAACACGAAAGTGTCCGAACCCGCACCGCCCCACAGTTTGTCCGCACCACCAGCGCCGTAGATGATGTCGTTGCCGGCACCGCCCTTCAGCTCGTTGGACGCACTGTTACCGATCAGCAGGTCGTTGCCCGAACCACCAATGGCGTTCTCGATGGTCACGCCCTTGGCGATGGACACGTTACCGATCATGCCGCCAACGTCGGAGAACGAGGCTTCGTTGAGATTGATCTTCTGATTCTGGGTGAAACCCGAGAAGTCGAAGGTGTCCTTGCCGCCCGCGTCCCAGACCGAGAACACCAGCTTGTCGCTCGACGACGAGGCGCTGAGGAAATCGCGACCGGCGTTGGAGTTGAAGCCGTAGGTGGTGTCACCGGTACGGGTGGTCAGGTTGGCGCCGTACAGCTTCTGGATCGCTGCAATGTCGTCCATCAGCGGGCCGGAAGCATAGGCTTCCACACCACCCTTACTGAAGTTCTGGGCGGTGTTGCTTTCGCTCCAGTAACTCATGAGGCTGTAACCGCGGGTGTCTTGCCCGTAGGAAGCATCCTTGTAAGTCGGATTGCCTTCGCCGGCGTTGTAGTCGCCAGGGTGAGACAGGCCCAGGGTGTGGCCGATTTCGTGGGTCAGGGTTTGACGCCCGTAATTGTTCAGACCCGGGGTTTTGTTGACGTCGTAGCCACTGCCGGTCAGGTACCAGGACTGACCGTCATAGCCTGGCTCGGTGCCTGGCAGGAACGCAAACGCCGCTGCGCCTTCCTGGCCGCCGCTGTAGTTACCGAAGGTCATGTGACCGTCGCCACCACGGGCCGACTCGGTGAACGTCACGTTGGCGACATCCGCCCAGGATTGCATGGCGAGCACGGCCTGGGCTTTCTGCAGGGAGCTGAACTGACTGAAACCGGTGACGCCCAGGCCGCTGAAGTTAGCGGTTTTGGCGGTCAGAAAGGTGTAGGTCAGTTCGATCTTGCCACTGTTGTCCAGGTCGTGCCAGGAGGCACCGTCGCGCAACAGTTGAGTGGCGGCTTGATCCACCGAGAAGGACGGTTTGCCATTGACCGTGAGGTTGCCGCCACGATCGTATTGATGGCTGAAGCTATTGATCTGGTTCCAGGCAGAGCTGGTCGCAGCCAGAGATTGCGCTGAGCCGACAGGCACGAATGTGTCTGCGGTGATATCAATAGCATTCGCTTTTACTTTCGACATAAACACACTTCCTTGTTTAGCAATGGAACAGTTTTTGTCAGATAGCGACGATCCCTGGCGAGATCGTCCTATCACTCGCCCAATGAAGGCGTAAGAAACCTGACACAATTTGAAATCTGTCGTCTAGCGTTTTTTTGAGATCAAAACCGACTGCTCCGTCAAATGCCCGTAAACAATGACTGCGGGGTCGAAAGATTGTTATGAGGTGTTTGTTCTCGCCTAATTGTCTGACGATTTTCTATTTAAATATTAAATATCGGTAAGTTGCTTTTTGATAGATACGTCTCACTTTGCTGCACTCTATTAGTGCGATGCCAGTGTAGTGATATCAATCAAATCAGCGTGCTAAAACACTTGTGGGAGCGGGCTTGCTCGCGAATGCTATTTATCTGCCAACCTGTTTGCTGACTGATCGAACGCATTCGCGAGCAAGCCCGCTCCCACAGGAGGGGTGATGTGGTTTAGCTACCGGTACGGATCTTGTTCCACACCCGTGTGCGGATCCGGTCAATGTTCAGCGGCATTGCCTCCAGCGCAAACAGCTTGCCCATCATTTCCGGGCTCGGATAGACCTTGGTGTCACCCTTGATTGCCGGATCGATCAGGCTGTCGGCCTGCTGGTTGCCATTGGCGTAGTGCACGTAATTGCTGATGCCGGCCATCACATCCGGACGCAGCAGGTAGTTCATGAACGCGTAACCGGCCTTCTCGTCCGGCGCATCGGCGGGCATGGCGACCATGTCGAACCAGATGGCGGCGCCTTCCTTGGGAATCGCGTAACCGATGTCGATGCCGTTCTTTGCTTCCTTGGCGCGGTTTTCCGCCTGCAGGATGTCACCGGAGAAACCGACCGCCACGCAGATATCGCCATTGGCCAGGTCGCTGGTGTACTTCGAGGAATGGAAGTAACTGACATACGGCCGCACTTTCATCAGCAGTGCTTCGGCTTTCTTGTAGTCCTCGGGGTTCTTGCTGTGGGGCGGCAGGCCCAGGTAATTGAGCGCTGCCGGCAGCAGTTCCGGGCCGTTATCGAGGATCGCCACGCCGCACTTCTGCAGTTTTTCCATGTATTCGGGCTTGAAGATCAGATCCCAGGAATCCACTGGCGCGTTATCACCCAGCACCGCCTTGACCTTGGCGACGTTGTAGCCGATGCCGGTGCTGCCCCACAGATACGGAAAGCCGTGCTCGTTGTTCGGGTCGTTGACCTGCAAGGCCTTGAGCAACACCGGGTTGAGGTTTTTCCAGTTCGGCAACTGGCTCTTGTCGAGCTTCTTCAGCGCCCCGCCCTGGATCTGCCGCGCCATGAAGTGGTTGGACGGGAACACCACGTCATAACCGGATTTGCCGGTCATCAACTTGCCGTCCAGGGTTTCGTTGCTGTCGTAGACGTCATAGGTGACGCCGATGCCGGTGTCTTTCTGGAAGTTTTTCGTGGTGTCCGGCGCGATGTAGTCCGACCAGTTGTAAATTTTCACCGTTTCGGCGGCATGACTAATGGAGGCGGCCAGCAGCAGCGGCGCCAGAGCGAGGGTTTTCTGGATCATGGGGTCGATTCCTGTAGTGGCTATTTTTGTTGGCAGGCAATCAAAGGATCAAACAATCAGAAAATAAGGACGTAGGTCTTGCGCACGGTCTCCTGGATATCCCAGATGCCGAGCGTGTTGGCCGGCAACATCAGTGAGTCGCCACCTTGTATGTGCAGGGTTTCGCTGCCGTCGTCCGGGGTGAACGTGCAACGCCCGGAGATGAAATGGCAGAACTCCTGCGCGGTGATCTGCCGGCGCCAGCGCCCTGGTGTGCATTCCCAGACGCCGGTTTCGACGCCATCGTCGCGCTCGACGCTGGTGGTCGAGGCAATGGCGACCGGCTCGCCGAGTGGCACGGCCACCGGGTTGGATTCATCCAGTTGCAGGCTGGCGGTGTTCTTGAACTGCGTAATGCTCATGGTGGGACCTGTCTTGTGAAGAAAACGGCGGTTAGTGCATGAAACCTTCCATGAACCCAGCGACCTGACTGGCCAGCTTGCGCCGCCACGGTGCGCTGGCCGGGTTGGCCAGGGTCTGGTCTTCGTGGACGAAACTTTTGATGATCGCGTTGTAGCCAAGCCAGCGGCACGGCTCCGGCTCCCAGGCGCGTAGCGCATGAATTCCGCCGTCCGGCAGCACCCACGGCTGATGCACCAGTTCGGTATCGCGCTCAAGAATCAGATCGGCCAGGGTGCGGCCGCCGAGATTGCTGGCACCCACACCCTCCCCGCCATAACCGCCGGACAGCGCAATGCCATTGGCGCGATCGCAGAGCATGTGCGGCTTGAAATGCCGGGACATGCCGAGGTTGCCGCCCCAGGCGTGGGTGATCTGCACGTTTTTCAACTGCGGGAACAGCTCGCCGAACAGATAGCGGCGCAGCTCGACTTCATCACGGGTCAGATCGAAGTTGTGGCGCAGTTTGCCGGCGAACTGGTAACCGCCGCGGGCGCCGAAGATCAGGCGATTGTCGGCACTGCGCTGGCCATAGGTGACCTGACGGCTGAACTCACTGAAGGCCTGGCCACGGTTGAGGCCGATTTCATCCCAGGTCGCTGCCGACAACGGCTCGGTGGCAACAATCAGACTCTGCACCGGTAACTGATAGCGACCCAACGGTGGGAGCGTGACCGAATAACCTTCGACCGCCGGCACAATCCAGCGACTGCGCACACTGGCCCTGGCCGTGCGCAAACTGCCGGACTGCCAATGGGTGACTGGGCTGTTTTCATAGATCTTCACGCCCATGCTCTGCACGGTGCGCGCCAGACCGCGCACCAGTTTCGCCGGGTGAATGGTCGCCACGTGCGGCGCATATATGCCGCCGTAGGGTTTCGCCACACGAATCTGTTGCGCCAGTTGCTCGGGGTTCAGCCAGCGGTAATCGTTGTCGGTCAGGCCTTGGGCGTGCAGTTTGTCGAGGTATTCGCGCAGGCTGGCTTCCTGCTCCGGGTAACGGGCGGCGCAGTACAGCACCCCGCCTTTTCGGTAATCGCAGTGGATGCCCTCACGTTCGAGGACAACTTCCACTTCATCCGGAATGCTGTGCAGCAGATCAAACGATGCGCGACGTTGTTCTGGAGAGAGACCGGCGAGCAGTCGATCCTCGCCCAGCAGGTTACCCATCAGCCAGCCGCCATTGCGCCCGGACGCGCCGAAACCGGCGGTTTGCGCCTCGACGATGGCGATATCGAGACCGGGAGCGAGTTTTTTCAGGTAGTACGCGGTCCACAACCCGGTATAACCGGCGCCGATGATCGCCACGTCGACATCCAGATCCTGTTCCAACGCCGGCCGCGCAATCAACGGCTCGTCGAGTTGATCCATCCACAAACTGATAGTGCGCCACGCCGGCATGCAAGACTCCGCCACTGAAAACCTTCGATGGCGTCGATCCTAGTGCGTGACTTCAATCACTGTCTTGCGCGCGTGCCCGCAAAGAAATTTGTTTGGCGTAGGCCTTCGGCGACTGGCCGGTGTGCTGGCGAAAACAACTGTAAAACGCTGACAGCGAGTTGAAACCCGCGGCAAACGCCAGTTCGTCGATACGCAGCGGTGGCGTGGCCTGATCCAGCGTCTTGAGCAAGTGCTGCAGGCGGGCCTGGTTGACGTAGCGGTAGAAGCTTTGGCCGAGCACCTGATTGAGCAGGTAGGAAATCTGATTGCGGCTGTAGCCGCACTCCTTCGCCACCCGTTGCAGATCCAGTTCCGGATCGAGATACGGTTGCTGGCGTTCGAAATATTGCTGCAGATCCTCGGCCATGAAACTGATCTGGCGCGGCGACAGCCCCAGACGACTCACCGCCGGACGCTGACTGGGTGCTACTGCGCCGTTGGTTTGCGTGCGGACCAGCGAGGCGTATTCGTTGACCCGCCAGATCAGCCCGTCCTTGACCGTGATCGCTTCGCTGGATCGGAACGACACCAGCCCGTCGCCACCGCGCAAAGTCACTTCGTATTGAATGAACGCGGTGTTGCCATCCACGCGAATCCGGTCGCAATGCTCGAGCGCTTCGTCGGATTCTCGCGGCATGCTCACGCGCACGTACTCGCGCAATTCGTCGAGACCCAGGACCCGGTTCTGAAAGAAATCGTTGTATTGGACGTCCGGGTGATACAGCGCCATGACGCTGTCCAGATCGCGGTGCTTCCAGCTCAGGTGGTAGCGCATGACCGTGGCGGCCGTGGCCGGGGTCTGTTCGGGGCCGTCATCGTCGGCGTGCATAAAGGGCTCGGCGCAAAAGAACCGAGCTTGCCCAAGTTCGACAAAACGATCAACGAGCAAACCGTAGTGGCCATTTGGCGATGACTGATCCCGACGTGACTTACATCAAAAAACGCGCAGCAATCGCAAAATGAACTGAAAAATCTCACGGAAAATTCACATGCGGGTGCTACTTTTAACGTCACTGACCGGTTGAGCCAATGAAGGCTCTTCCCACCTAACATGAGCAAAAGGAAGCGCTCGATGAAGAAGGCGGGCAACACATGAATAAAGGCTCCAGTAAAGTCACGTTTCCCAATGCGTGCCAACTGATGCGTTGGCACTTTCATCCCATGGGTTTTGAGGCAACGATGGATGCGCCGGGCAGCATGATTGCCCGTCTGTTTGATCGTGCCAGCGGTGAAACCATGATCGCCATCGCCGGTATTCCTTGTGCGACGGTGATGAACGCGGCCGATGTCGAGCGCATCATTGAGGCTGTGGAAGACGAACTGGAGGCTTTCATTCCTCCGGAATCTCTCAAGAGTTACGCATAAACTATTGTTTTATATAAAAAAGCCCGCCAATTCAGGCGGGCTTTTTTTGTGCTTGCGTGCTACGCGTTTTGCGGCTGTTTTCGGTGATCGACGAAGAATGCCTTGCCTTGGGCAACCCGATCGGACGCCCTTGGCATGTTCACCGCCTGGGTATCCTGCGGCTCGACGTACCAGTAGCAATGGCTGACCGCCCGGGTGATACCAACGTAGGCCAGCCGCAGAATCTCGTCCTTCTGCGCCGTGTCATAAGGCTCACTGTCGCCAGCCTTGCCCAAGCCGGCCATGCGATACACCTGGTTCTTGTAGGGCGAACTGGTCAGGTGCTGGCAGTCACCGAGCAGGAACACCGCATCAGCCTGCAGCCCCTTGGCGCTGTGGTAAGTCAGCTGTTTCAGCCGTCGCGCTTCGTACGGCAAGCTCGAATCAACATTAACTACAGGCTGAATATGCTGCTCTATCAATAACTTATCGCTGCTTTTTCGATAGAGCATCAAGATCGAATCGCCACGATTGTAATGTTCGGCCAAGCGCTGCCCCATGGCCTGGTCATCGCGCTCCAGCACATTGACTGGCTGCAATGCCTTGGGCGCACCGCTGGCCTTGGCCTTCTTGCCGGGGATTGCCGGCGCTGCGCGGACGATGTGTTCGGCAGCATCGATGATGTGCTGATGGCTGCGATAGTTGTCGCTGAGCATCACCCGAGTAGTGCTCGGCGACGGGAATTCCTTGTTGAACTCCATGAAGTAACTCGGCGAACTGCCGCGCCAGCCGTAGATCGACTGCCAGTCATCGCCTACGCAGAGCAACGAAGAACGCTGTGCACCCCGCCCGACATGCATGGCCGGGCCGCGACTGCGGATTTCCGCGAGGCTGGCACGGATCCACGAGACGATCTGCGGCGATACGTCCTGAAATTCGTCGATCATCAGGTGCGACATCGGTCGCAGCAGCTCATCACTCAGCAGCTTCAGGTTCTCCGGCGAGTGTTCGCTGAACAGCGCGAACATCCGGTTGTAGGTCATCACCGGCGGCTTCTGATCGAGCAGATGATCTTCAAGGGCACGCCAGAACAGGCTCAGCGCCTCAAAGAAGAATCGGTCCGGGTCGTCTTTGGCAAAACTCATGCGGCCGACGGCATCCGGCACGTCCAGCCCAAGGTTTTCGATAAAGCCGGCCGCCGCAACAAAACAGTCCAGTAACGGCGCCGAAACCAGTTCACCTTTGACCTTGTAATCGAAGCCCGGACCGGCGCTCGCGTCGCCGGCCAATGTCGCCAACACCCGCTTCGATGCTTCGTAGCTATCCAACCAAATCAATGGGTTACGACAGAAAGCTTGAAACAGGGTGCGTTTCACGGCCCATTCAGCGCGCAGGCTGAGCTTGGCGTTGGGGCGGCAGATTTGCGGGTTTTCCCGGGGATCGAAGCCGAGCACTACCCAGGCATCGAGGCTGGGAATGTAGCCGTGGCAGTGAAAGGACGAACCGTTGATCTCGAACGTCTGCCGGCTGGGCTCAATGCCCTTGATCGGCCAGGCACCGGCGCGAAACCACAGGTCTTCGATGGCATCGCACAGTTCTTCGTCGCGTTTGGCTGCCAGTTCGGTCACCGCCATGCGCTTTTGCACGTCCGGGTGATCGCGCTCAAGCTCCTTGAGCTGCAAGGCAGCCTTGGCCAGTGGTTGAATCAACTGGCGGAAACGTTGGTCCTGATTGAATAATCGGTGGTAGCACGCGTTGAGCTGCTGGCGCTGGGCATCATTGATTCGCAGATCGAACGGGTTGCTGTCGACCTCCTCATCAGCGCCTTGTGGCCGATTGCTTAGATTTTCAAAAGCCTGCAAGCGTTCGAACCCCGGCAGGCTGCGTACCATCGGCAAAATGCGTGAGTGAAAGGTGCGCACCAGTTCCCGCGCCTGTTTGAGGCTCAATGGCTGGCCCCAGAGCGCAAACATTTCGATCAGCTTATTGATGAAATCCTTGCGCGACTCACGGGTGAAGGTCACCACGGTCATTGAATCCAGCTCAAACCCCAGATAATGCGTGAGCAACAGGATGCGCAGCACCAACGTGGTCGACTTGCCTGCCCCGGCCCCGGCGATCACCGAGGTCGAAGGAGTGTCACTGAAAATCATCTTCCATTGCGCGGCGCTTGGCTGGGCATGTTCGGGCAGCAGGCGTGCCACATCGGCTTTCATGCGCTTCTTCAGCTCGGCGCTGAGTGGCAGACGCCAGTCGTCGAACAGATGATTATCGACGCTCGGCGAACGATGCTCGGTGCTGCGACTGTCACGAATCAACAGCACCTGCCGGCCTTCTTCCAGGCCTTCGAGTTTCCCCTCCTTGAAGCCGTACTCCACGCCAGCGGTGTGTCCGCTGCGAAAACCGTCCGCCTGGCCGTGCAGCCACGACGCACGGTGTTGAGCGCGCAAGCGTGTCAGGCCATGGCCGAAGAAACGCGCGGCCAGACGCTTGAACCATGGCATTTCGGCCAGTGGACGGAGTTCGGGAGGCAGATCGGGAGTGTGTTGCGCCACGCTGAGGGGCTCCAGTGTGTGAGGCTGTTGGGGGCTATGGTGGCTTTATTTGCTCATGAGTTCTAGCGAAATGCTTACAGCTCATTGGTTTAGGCGATGAACTGAAAGTTGCGTGAGATTATTTTGAGCCGGTTTCCCATCAACGGATTCGATGAGAATGCCGCACTTTTTACGCTTTTTCTCGATGGTTGACTGATGGATGATGCCCGTCATTAACCGACGGTCTCGCTTCGTGGCTCTGGCGTTACGCCCCATGACGAACCTTTTCAGGAGACGATCATGCTTGAACTCAGACCTTTCAATACACTGGGCGGCGCTCACCACGGCTGGTTGGATGCCCATCACCACTTTTCGTTCGCCGAATACTACGACCCGCAACGCATGAACTGGGGCAATCTGCGGGTGTGGAACGATGACGTGATCGCCGCCGGCACCGGATTCCCGCTGCACCCGCACCGCGACATGGAAATCATCACTTACGTGCGTGAAGGTGCGATTACCCACCAGGACAACCTTGGCAACAAGGGCCGTACTGAAGCAGGCGACGTGCAGGTCATGAGCGCCGGCACCGGCATCGCACACAGCGAATACAACCTGGAAGACAAGGAAACCCGAATCTTTCAGATCTGGATTCTGCCGACGGAAACTGGCGCGCCGCCATCGTGGGGTGCCAAACCGTTCCCCAAAGGCCAGCGCGAAGGCTTTGTGACCCTCGCCAGCGGCAAGGACGGCGACGATCAGAGCCTGCGCATTCGCGGTGATGCGCGGTTGGTCGCGGCCAACCTCAAGGCTGGCGAAACTGCTGAATATCAGCTGGATGCCGGACGTCGAGCGTATCTGGTACCCGCCACCGGTCTGATTGAAGTCAATGGCTTGCGCGCACAAGCTCGAGACGGTGTTGCCGTCGAGCATGAGTCAATACTGACTGTGACGGCGCTCGAAGACAGCGAAATCGTATTGGTGGATCTGGCTTGATCGCCTGATATGCAGGTAAAAAAAGGGGCGACCGTCATGGTCGCCCCTTTTTTGCAGCTTTTGTGGTGAGGGGATTCATCCCCGATAGGCCGCAAAGCGGCCTTCTTTTCAATGGAGCGGACTGCTACGCAGTCCATCGGGGATAAATCCCCTCACCACAGGAAGAACTCACCTCCCTGAAGATCACTTGGTGCTGATTGCGCCATCCACCAGCGTTTGCGCTTCAGCCACCAGTTGCTTGAGGTGGTCATCGCCAATGAAGCTTTCGGCGTAGATCTTGTAGATGTCTTCGGTGCCCGAAGGACGTGCGGCGAACCAGCCGTTTTCGGTCATCACCTTCAGACCACCAATGGCCTGATCGTTGCCCGGCGCATGGCTGAGAATGCTCTGAATCTTCTCGCCTGCCAGCTCGGTCGACGTCACTTGCTCCGGCGACAGTTTGCTCAACAGCGCTTTCTGCTCAGGGTTGGCCTTGGCGTCTACGCGCACCGAGAACGGCTCGCCCAGCTCATCGGTCAGGGCGCGATAAGCCTGGCTTGGATCACGCCCGGTACGAGCAGTCATTTCCGCCGCCAGCAGGGCTGGAATCAGGCCGTCCTTGTCGGTGCTCCACACGCCGCCATCCTTGCGCAGGAACGAAGCGCCAGCACTCTCCTCGCCACCAAAACCCAGCGAACCATCGAACAGGCCATCGGCAAACCATTTGAAACCGACCGGCACTTCGTACAGACGACGTCCCAGACGCTTGGCCACACGATCGATCAGGCCACTGCTGACCACGGTTTTACCTACGGCGGCGTCGGCGCGCCATTGCGGACGGTTCTGGAACAGGTAATCGATGGACACCGCCAGATAGTTGTTCGGTGCCAGCAGACCACCCGACGGGGTGACGATGCCATGGCGATCGTGATCCGGGTCGCAGGCGAACGCCACGTCGTAACGCTCCTTGAGACCGATCAAACCTTGCATGGCATGGCTGGACGACGGGTCCATACGGATCTGTCCATCCCAGTCGACCGTCATGAAGCGGAAAGTCGGATCGACCTGCTTGTTCACCACATCCAGATCAAGACGGTAATGCTCGGCAATCGCCGACCAGTAGCGCACCCCTGCTCCGCCCAACGGATCTACACCCAGACGCAGCTTGGCGTCACGGATGGCATCGAAGTCGATCACGTTGATGAGGTCAGCGACGTAGGTGTTGAGGTAGTCGTGACGGTGTGTGGTGCTGGCCTTGAGCGCCTGCTCGTAGCTGATGCGTTTGACGCCTGCCAGCTTGTTGGCCAGCAGTTCGTTGGCCTTGGCTTCGATCCACTTGGTGATGTAGGTGTCGGCCGGGCCGCCGTTGGTAGGGTTGTATTTGTAGCCCCCGCTTTGTGGCGGATTGTGCGACGGCGTAATCACGATGCCATCGGCCAGGCCCGAGGTGCGGCCACGGTTGTAGCAGAGGATTGCATGCGAAACCGCCGGTGTCGGCGTGTATTCGTCACCTTCGGCGATCATTACGGTCACGCCGTTGGCCGCCAGCACTTCCAGCGCACTGGCCCCGGCCGGGGTCGACAGCGCATGGGTGTCGATACCGACGAACAACGGGCCGTCGATGCCCTGGGCTTCGCGATACAGACAGATCGCCTGGCTGATTGCCAGAACGTGCCATTCATTGAAACTCAGGTCGAAGGAGCTGCCGCGGTGCCCGGAAGTACCGAACGCAACACGCTGGGTGGCAATCGAAGCGTCCGGTTGGCCGGTGTAATAAGCCGTTACCAGTCGCGGGATGTCGACCAACAATTCTGCTGGTGCCGGTTTGCCCGCAAAAGGACTGATAGTCATGCAAAACCTCTGAAATAGAGTGGTTCAGGAAATACAGCGCAGTTTACTGACAGTTCGACCGCAGCGCGACGGGATCTATCCGACAGATTTCAACGTTCACTCCAGCGGCGCCAAGCGCAATGCCTCTCCCAGCCTCTCGAGCGCTCCGCCCAAGCCGCTCTCTCCGTGATCCAGCAGGTTCAGGCGCAGATGCCGACGGTGCAATCCCTGCAAGCTGAACAGTTCGCCCGGCGCAATCAACACCTGTTGCCTGAGCAGGCGCTGAAACACATCGCGCATGTCCACCGGCCGCCGTGCCCGCACCCAGACCGTCGCCCCACCTTGTGGCTCGACAACCTGCAGCGCTTCGCCCAGACGTTCGCGCAACAAGTCGATCATCGGCGTACGGCGTTCCTTGAGGAGCCGGCGAAGTACGTGCAGGTGCTGATCGACCCGACCGTTTCCATACAGCCGGGCAATGGCTTTCTGGAGAACGGGCGACAACCGGAACGAGCGCATCAGAAAATGCCGCTGCATTTCGTGCTTCCATTGGCGCGTCAACACGTACCCGTAAGGCGCTTCGATACCTATGAATTTCTCGAACGTGGAGAAGACCAGCAGTCGGTCAGGGTCCAGTTGATCACGCAGACGCTCGACGCCCGTTGCCTCGCCCAGTTCACCGTAGCAGTCGTTTTCCAGCACCCAGGTGCCGTGCTCGCCAAGCAGGCCGGCGATCGCGTTGCGGTTATCCGCTGGAACCTGTGTACCGCGCGGCATGCACAGGCCCGAGGACAGCAGAATCAGCCGCACGTCTTCGGTCTTGAGCAGTGTTTCCAGCCGCTGCAGCTCCAGCCCGCCACAGGCCTGCAACGGCAGTTCGATTACACGCACCTCAGCCGCCTGCAGCAACCGCAGTATCACCCAGTCACAGGGCGACTCGACCAGAATGGTTGTGTGCCTGAGCTGCAGAACGGCCACCAGGATCTCCAGCACCCCGCGCATATCCGCGCCGATGTAAACGTCCTCGGCGTGCCAGCACTGCTTTGGCGAGGTGGTATAGCGGGCCGCCAGGACGGCGCGTAATTCCAGCTCACCACAGGGCTGGTCGAGCAACGGCGGCTGGCGGGGATACTGGCGCAGCAGCTCGCGCTCCAACAACAGCAATGGACTGTCCAGTGATTGCAGCGAAACCGGATCATCAGCATTCAACAAACGCATACCCGGGTGCCGCGCGTTGACATAGAGCGTTTCGAGCAGATCATTGCTCATGGCAGGTGGCGCCCCCCCCGAAACCGCCCTGGCGTAATACCCGGACTTGGCCACCGAATAGATCCGCCCTTCCTTTTCGAGCAACGAGTAAGCGTATTGAATGGTCGAGATCGACACGTTCAAGCGATCTGCCAACTGACGCAGCGATGGCAGCCTTGAATTGCCATCGCAAGCCGACTCGGCCATCAAGCGCATCAGGTATCGATAGACTGCCTGGTAGGCGAAACCGGATTCCCGTGCAGCCTTCATGAGGCGGACACCATAACCGTTGGTGCGCCCAAGGATCGCTCGCTCACTTCATCGTTCCACTGACCGGTCACCCACGCCGGAGCCATCGAGGCCTGCCGCGTCGAGTGCGGTCTCCAGTGTTTGCCGGGCCGCACCGTGCGCAGGCAAGGGTTCCATGGCGTAGAGGTGGCCGATGAGCCGAACCGGTAAACCGCTGACGTCCATCATCCACTGCATTACCTGCTCCGGGCCGTGCAGCCCCTGCATGGCCCGATGCAAATCAGGCAGCGCCACCAACATGCCGGGATGACAGCTGCGCAGAAACCGCTCGAGCCCGGCTCCACGCTCGATGAACGGCGTGAACAGCAGGCAGACCCATTGTGCTTCGTTCAGACCGTAAGTCTGGTGCAGCCAGCTCGCCGCTGCTTCGCGCAGTTCTTCCGTGGTCTGCCGTTGCCCCAATCTTGCGATCATCTGCTCGCAGACCGGTTCCGGCACCCGCTGCAGCTGCATGTTCGCCAGCATGCGCTGGACATGTTCCGAGAACCCCGCTTCATAGCTGCGATCGCTGAGGAACTCGGCTTCCAGGCCGCGTAAATGGGCCTCGATCAAAGGGTCGGCGTATTCGCCCTCACCCTGGTGAAACACCCATTCCTCTGCCTCGAACCCCAGAAACTCGCTCAGTAGCGGCCAGCGTTCTTCAAGATTGCCGACCGCCATGTCATGAATGTCGACAAATGTCGTGCGACGACATGACTCGAAGCCACCCTCGGGACGCCAGCATTGCCGCTCCGATTCGGAGTAAAAACCGCGATAAAAATCCCCTCCCAATCCGTCCAGCAAAGCGAACAGCTCATCGAACGTCCCGGAATTCGGCTTCAGCGCCCCGATACCGGCCTTCTGCACGGCCCGGTCCAGGTCTTCGACAAACTGCTTCTGACGACGCGGCGATTCGCTGGCCAGCCAGGCATCCACGCCGTTACTCCAGCGAGCAATCTGGCCGTAAAATTCGGCCCAGGCCAGGCAGGCGTCGTCCCGCCACTCAAGCTTCTCGCCCCTGGCACGTCGATGCCCCATCATCAGCAGATTGGTGCGATGGGCGTCCGCACTGTCCATTCCGAGTGGCGCCAGATGGTTGAACGGCAACACTTGTCGATGTTCCACCATGAGCAACTCGACACGGGGATCGTCATACAGAAACAAGGCAGCGAAGCTGCGGTGCATGTTGTTCAGCGCCGCCGTCCCCGATTCGCTGCGGCGCAAGGTGGCCACACGTAACTGGAACGTGGCGGGCGCGCGGCCGGCAATACTCAACTGGGCGGCGCGCAGCAGCGCCAGCATGTAGCAACTGTCACGGGTACCGGATGGCGTCACCATGACCTTGTATTCACCCATGCGCTCCATTCCGCCGGCGGCGACCACCAGACGCTGGATCAGCAACTGCAGCGCTGTGCGCTCGGCTCTGGAAAAGAAACTCAGCAGGCGTTGCAATACTTGCTGGTAGACATAGTTCATTGCCTGATCATGGATCGTGCTCATCAGTACTTTACCCGGCATAAAAAATTCATATCGCGCATCAGCGATGACGCTGGCGCAATAAATTCATCAATAAGTAATAGACGATCAAATACTAACACTTATGATTTTGAAGTTATTTGAAACACTTGACGCAATGAAGTCAGCAACCCCACCGCCTCAGACAACGTAAACCACTGTCAGCATTGAATTTTTTCTGATCAGAAAATATCTGAGGAAACTTCTTACAGCGTCCCACGAACATTGAGTACAACAAAAGCAGAACAACAATAGGAAATGCCCTACAGTCATTAAACAAAAACCGCTATATCGCCCATGAGGGGAAACGTTAAACGCGAAATGAAAAACAGAATGCACAGACATGGCTCATTCCTTGAGATGAAAGTAATCATTCAATTATCAGGGCTTATATGGCGAATAGAAGATACAGATGGCAGACAAAAACCGGTTCAGATGCACAACCGGCCACGCACCATGCTTGGTCTGTCTGATTATTTGCGAGAGGTAAAAACGCAAGAGTCCGTGGGGCCACGGACTCTGTTCGGAGGGAGTTACGCGGGCTCGACCTGCAGGGCGACCCGTTCGCGGCATGGGCATTCGTCCATGTAGCGATGTGCTTCGACGAACTCGTTGAACGGGAAGACCCGGGTCTTGAGTGGCAGCAGCACACGGTCGGCCGTCAGCTGATTGATATCACGCAGGGCACGCTGCAAGGCGACTTGATCCTGAACAATGCCCAACTCGGGTTTACCGGTGAAATTACCGATGCAGTGCACAAAGAACTGGATGTTTTTCTGGAACGCCGCACAGGCCGGAAATGGTGTCTGGTTGCCACCCTGAAGACCATACAGGACCAGACTGCCACGCGGTGCGAGGACATCGCCGAGCAACGACATCTGCGGGCCGCCAAGACCGTCGAACACCACATCGACACCACGGTTGTCGGTGATCTTGTTGATTCGCATCAACAAGTCTTCTTCCTCGGTGACGATGACTTTCTCGGCACCCAGCGACAGCAGGTACTCACGCTCATCAGCGGTTTTTGTCGCGGCAATCACCCGCACGCCCATGGCCTTGCCCAACTGGACAAAGGACGGACCGGCGCAATGGCTGGCGTCAGTGACCAGAGCAAACTGCCCTGGTTTGACCCGCGCCAGATCCGCATAGGCAAAATAGGCGATCAACAACGGCGTGTAATGCACGCTGGCCTCAACCGGGCTGAGCACATCCGGATAACGGGTCAGCGCGGTACGTGGCAGCACGATCTGCTCGCCATACACCGGGTAATCGTTCGGGCTTTCGGCCGGGAAACTGGCCACCTTGTCGCCGACCGACAGATCGTCCACACCGTCACCGACGGCGGTCACCACACCGGCCATTTCATGGCCGAGACCGGACGGCAGGCGTGCCTGGGACGAGGCCAGATTCTGACGCCAGAGAATGTCGTACCAGCTGATGCCGATCGCCTCGACACGCACCTGCACTTCGCCAGGACCTGGCTGAGCGGCCGCATGCTCTTCGCATTTGAGCACCTCGGCCGGACCAAACTTGTGAAAACGGATCGTGCGGGACATCGCAAACCTCGTCAAAGTAACCTCTAATGCCCTGAACTCTATCTGGGCTTTTGACCCAAGACTATCAGTGGCTATTAATAGTCGACATGCCTGTCATTGATTCCGCAGTATGAACGGCATTGGCAAAATTGATGAAAAAATGCCGCCACCGGCCCGGTAAAGCTGAATTTAGCGGTGCAGAGTACCAGCCTTTCCCCGTAATATTCATGCCGGCCATTGTTCTCATATGGTCGCTCTCGTCAAGCTTGATGACTCTGCCAGGACTCCAGATGAATCGTAATGACCTGCGTCGTGTCGACCTGAACCTGTTGATCGTATTCGAAACATTGATGCACGAACGCAGCGTGACCCGCGCCGCCGAGAAGCTGTTTCTCGGCCAGCCGGCGATCAGTGCGGCGCTCTCGCGCCTGCGCAGCCTGTTCGATGACCCGTTGTTCGTGCGCACCGGACGCAGCATGGAACCGTCCGCCCGCGCGGTGGAAATCTTCGCCCTGCTCTCCCCGGCGCTCGACTCGATTTCAACGGCTGTCAGCCGCGCGGCGGAATTCGACCCCGCCACCAGCACTTCGGTATTTCGCATCGGCCTGTCCGACGACGTCGAATTCGCCCTGTTGCCGATGCTGCTCAAACGCCTGCGCGCCGAAGCACCGGGCATCGTCCTCGTCGTGCGCCGAGTCAACTACATATTGATGCCGGGCCTGCTGGCCTCCGGCGAAATCTCCATCGGCGTCAGCTACACCACCGACCTGCCGGCCAACGCCAAGCGCAAGGTGCTGCGCCGCAGCCAGCCGAAACTGCTGCGCGCCGACACCGTGCCCGGCCCGCTTAGTCTGGATGACTACTGCGCGCGTCCGCATGCACTGGTGTCGTTCGCCGGTGACCTCAGTGGCTTTATTGATGAAGAGCTGGAGAAACTCGGGCGCAAGCGCCACGTGGTGCTGGCCGTGCCGCAGTTCAATGGCTTGAGTACGTTGCTCGCCGGCACTGACATTGTTGCGACCGTGCCGGACTACACCGCGGATGCGCTGACGGCTGCCGGCGGTGTGCGGGCGGAGGATCCACCGTTGCCGACGCGCACGTTTGAGCTGCATATGGCTTGGCGTGGATCGCAGGATAACGATCCGGGGGAGCGTTGGTTGCGGTCGCGGATTCAGATGTTCTTTGGCGACCCTGAGAGTCTTTAGGTTTCGTCTGGCAGGCTGTTCGGCTGATCATTTTTGCCTTTCCACAAACCATGGAGCTCCATTCACTTCCAGTGGATTGCTACAGTGGGGGCACAGCTGAGGACACGTTTGGGTGCTTTGAGAAGGATGCCCCCAGTCCGAGCCGCAAAAATCCTTTTCTCGAAATCAATCCGGCCCAAGCCAAATTGTGGCCTCGGTTCACGCTTCAACCGCCACAAGCTTTTATATTGAGGTGCGTATTGACATAAATTAAAGAAAAGGCCGCCTCTTATAGACCATTCAGCTCTCAGCTTCGATATCGACCAAAGCGCGCCCTTTCGACCAACGTTTATAATCTGCGGGAGTCATCCCCGTCAGTTGTATAAACGAACGACGAAATGACGTCTCCTCGTTATAGCCACAATTAAGGGCGACCTGTTTAACGCTGGCCCCTGGTATCTGTAGCAGTACACAGGCCGTCTCTATTCTCACGCGGGTTATGAGTTCTTTAGGCGATTCATTTGTGAGGTTCTTGAAGCGTCTGTGTAAAGTTCGCTCGCTGACATTCAACGCCTTGGCCAGCCCCGCAGCGGTCAGGCCAGGAGTTCCGTGTCGAATGATTTGCTCCGTTTCCAGCAGCAGTGGATCGGCATTGTTAATGAATCCTCGGGGCGCGTAGACGGACTGGGGCAATGGCAAACTATCGGTCACAGAAATATCAGCCGTTAATTTCGCTACATCCGCTCCTGCCAGGCTCCTGATCACATAAAGCGCCAAATCAATCCACGACAAAGGCCCGCCGGTAGTCACGATGCGATCCTGGGACTCTACTGCGGAACCCCATGCAACCAGCGCCTTGGGAAATCGCTGTTTGAAAACATGGTGGAGCCACCACGTTGTAGTACAACGCCGACGGTTCAACAGGCCTGCTTCGCCCAGCACAAATGTGCCGGCACAAGCCGCACCCACCAGTGCTCCCTGTCGGTGATTTGCTTTAATCCACTGCGCAGCTCGCGTGAGGGATTCAGAGCCAGGTGGCAGCCGATCAGCCCCGAGTGCCATCCCGGTAACAAGTACAGCGTCGCAAGGCCCGACATTTTCAAATGTTGCATCAACGGGGATCACCCGCCCTTGCGGGTCTCGCACTGCGTTGCCATCGGCACTGACTATGATCGTCTCAAACTCGTCGCAGACGTGGGTCTTTAAGGCAGATGGCAGCCCCGCCGGTGGAGACCTCAACGCCTGATTGGTCATCCAGAACAAATCAGCCAGCCCGGTAATCGCAGACATCAAGCTGCCCTCTAAAGCAACGATGGCAATGCGCATGGTAATTCCCTGTTTAAAGATCAAGATGGCGAGTTTTGCATGAAATATGGCCGATCCGAGCCCTCACGGTTTTAGCAGAGTCTCCCTAGACTTGCAGCACAAACTGTAGAGACGGCCTGCATGAAAAAGCTATTGCACCTAAATGTTCACTGCGCAAAAGAACGTTTGTGGGCCTTTCTAAGGTGGTCAGGTCGACTCACCTTCACAGTGGGAGCGTTCTTGCTGATATCTGGATGCCCCGCCATGGCGGCAACAACCGCACACCCAGTGCCTAATATCGTGCTGGTACATGGTGCTTTCGCAGATGGCTCGAGTTGGTCGGCAGTGATGGAGCGATTGACTGCAATGGGCTATCACGTCACCGCCGTTCAGAATCCATTGACTTCATTGAGTGATGACGTAATCGCCACGGAGCGCGTTCTGCGCAGGCAAAAGGGCGATGTACTGCTGGTGGGACACTCGTGGGCTGGCGCGGTGATAACACAGGCTGGCAACGCCAGCAATGTAAAAGGCCTGGTCTATCTATCCGCGCTCGTGCCCGACAGTGGTGAGTCCGCGGCGGATCTCTTAGCGCGGTTGAAGGCGCCAATGACTGGCCTCAGCCCGGATGCGGATGGGCTGCTTTGGCTGGATGATCCAGCGCAATTTCATCACGTGATGGGCGCAGACCTGTCGATGTCAAACGCACAGTTTCTGTCATCAGTGCAGCAGCCCATTGCCGCCGTCTGTTTCGCCGCAAAGGTCAAGCATGCAGCATGGCACGACAAGCCAAGTTGGTACTTGCAAACAACCTATGACCAGGCACTTCCCTACCCGGTGCAGCAAACCATTGCACGCCAGATTGGCGCGAGGACCTTGTCTATTCGATCCAGCCACCTGTCATTGATTTCTCAGCCCGATGCGGTAGCCAAATTCATCGACCGTGCTGCCAGCGAATCGGAAAGATGAGCCTGCGCCCAAAAACAACGTTTATAACAACGCTTTTCCACTCCCGAGGAAATCAAGAATGAAATTGCTCCATATTGACTCCAGCATCATGGGCAAAGATTCCATTACCCGGGATCTTACCGCCTCCATCGTTGCGCACATTCAAGCCAGTAATCCTGATGCCCACGTGAAGCGCCGCGACCTCGCCGATCAAGAAGTGAGACACCTGAGTGGCTCAATTGCCGCAGGGTTTCGGCAAACGGGGAACAGTGATTTTTCGGCGGATATTTTATTGGAGCATCAACTCTCGGAAAGGCTGGTGACCGAGTTTCTCGCGAGCGAAGTGCTCGTAATCGGTGCGCCGATGTACAACTTCAGCGTTTCGACTCAGTTGAAGGCTTGGTTAGACAGAGTCGCGCAAGTGGGGCGCACGTTCAAATATACCGAACGCGGTCCTGTTGGCTTATGCAGCGGGAAGCGCGTCTTCGTGGCATCGGCGCGTGGAGGTTTTTACGATGAAGGCCCTTTTCAGAACATGGACTTTCAGGAAAGTTACCTGAAAGCGTTTTTTGGCTTTCTGGGAATTGACGATATCGAATTCGTTCGTGCCGAAGGCGCCTCTAAAGGCGAGCAGGTTCGCGATAAAGGCGTAACGCTGGCCAAAAACTCCATTACGTCGGCAGTGGCACACTTGTCAGCAGCCCATTAACAACCATTAAAGCCAGGAGATTAACTGATGCTTTACGCCATAAAGTTGACATACATAAGTTCTACCGAACAGATTCGGGAGCATCTGGATGCGCACAAGGGCTGGCTGATCAAATACATCGGATCGGCAAATGTGCTTTTCGCCGGCCCTCTCATGGATAAGAGTGGCGGATTCATTCTTGCCCACGCCCATCAGTTGTCAGACATTCAGAAAATAATGAACGAGGATCCTTTTGTTGCCCACAGGCTTGTAAGCCTCGACATAATTGAGTGCGATCCGGCAATTCGCTCGACGGATTTCGCAGCACGCTGGGCCGAGAATGCGCAGTCTGTATAAATGACCGGTGAGTTTGTAAACAACAGGCTGCTTTAGACGAGGGGTCCGTAAACACCAACTTTGTCGACTCTTCACTGCAATCTTTGGCTTGCCTGCACCACCGCGATTCGATGAGTAATCCGATTCTATACGCTATGTAGAAGAGTTCCTCATCATTCACCTCTGATTGATCTGGAACTCCCCATGGATATTTCTTTCGCGACCTTGGTTCTATTTACTACGTCAGTGGCGATTCTAATGATCACGCCCGGGGCGGACATGATCTACATCCTATCTAATTCGATCAGTAATGGTGCCCGCGGGGGAATTGCTGCGATTCTTGGCGTGGCGAGTGGCGCGTTTTGTTATGTGCTTCTGGCGATAGCGGGTGTGGCGGCCCTGATCGCCGCGTCTCCAATGTTGTATGGCCTGTTGGTAATAGCAGGAGCAGCATACCTCTCCTGGCTGGGTGTGGGCCTGCTCCGCTCCCGTCAATCGGTGACACAGGTCCAAGGCGGAGTCAGGGCAAGTTTCTGGCCCATCTACCGACGCGGGTTGATGACCAACTTGCTCAACCCGAAGGCGATGATGTTCACCATCTCATTCATGCCGCAATTCATTCCGCAGCACGCAAGTCATAAAGCACTTTCGATGCTTTATCTTGGTGTCGTCCTGGTAGTGGTCATGATTTTAGTAGAGCTGCCCCTTGCGCTCTGTGGACGACAGATTGGCCTTAAGTTAGGTAGCAGTCCACGCATTGGCGTCTGGATTAACCGAGTCGCGGGCGCGTTGCTGCTAGCCATTGGTTTTTTTCTTGTACTCTCTAACGTCTTCTAAACCGCCCTGCCCAGGATAGTCGTTGGACAAATAACGGTAGTTCCCTTTGGAAAACCACAGTGCTAGAACACGAAACTATGCCCTAACTCCACCTCCATCCAACCCAAGAACCGCCTGACCCTGGGAAAACTGGAGTGAGCCTTCGGGAACACTAAATGGTGGGCGGCGACCGCAGAGCTCAAGGCTTCGGGGGCGACTTCAACCAGCGAACCGTTGGCGAGGTATTTTTGCGCCAGCAGCGTGCTTTCAAGCGCGAACCCCAGGCCGTGGCTCGCGGCTTCCAGGCTCATGTAGGACCGGTCGAAACTCAAGGCATAGGGCTTTTCGGGGCGCGCCAGGCCATGCTGGGCGAACCACTCAGGCCACCTGAGCAAGGTTGCTTCGGAAAGGATCAGCTCTTGCGCCAGGAGATCTGGTGCGTTTTTTACCGCGCAGCGCGCTATCAGCTTGGGCGACGCCAGCACCGCGAAACTTTCGTTGCGCACGGTGCGTACTTCATAGCTGGGCCAATTAGGCCGGCCGTGACGAATATCCACATCGATCTTGTCCTGGCTGAAGTGCAGCGACTCATAGGAACACGACAAATTGATCTGGATGTCCGGATTGCTCAAGCGAAACGACTCCAACCGCGGCATCAGCCAGAGTAAGCCAAAGCTGGGGGCCGAATGCAGCCGCAGGCAATCCAGGCTGACGTCACTCGCGGCGCGCTCGGTGGCGACCTCAAGGCTCTGCAACAGACCGGAAATATCCTTCAAGTACTGCTCACCCACTGGCGTCAGGGTCACCCCACGCGCTGCCCGCACAAACAACTGTCGACCAATCATCACCTCCAGCTTGGCCAGTTGATGGCTGATCGCTGACGGTGTGAGGTCGAGCACTTCGGCGGCCCTTGCCAAGTTGCCAAAACGGGCTGTCTGCTCGAAGGCCTGAATGGCTCTCAGCGGTGGCAGATTGGAGGTGGGCATATCGTTCTGGCGCATCGGTATTAAGCCTATTGTTTTTGGGTCGCGGGCGGATCGTGCCATTCAAGCATTTGCGGTTCGCATTGACGAGTGCTGAATTTTATTCATGTGGCAGTGACGTTTGCGTTATTGCTCGGCCTGTCGACGGGGACCACTCTGAGCCATCGATCGCTGGATCGAACCATAAAAACAATCAGAGGTATCCCTCATGCTTCTTCAAGGCAAAGTCGCGATTATTACTGGCGCCGCATCCGCACGAGGCATCGGCCGCGCAACCGCGCTCACCTTCGCCCAACACGGCGCCCGCGTTGTAATCCTGGATCTTGACGAGTCCGCCGCCCGTGACGCCGCGGCCACCCTCGGCGAAGGCCACCTGGGCCTGGCTGCTAACGTGGCCGATGAGCAACAAGTCCAGGCAGCGGTCGCCAAGGTGGTGGAGCACTACGGCCGTATCGACATACTCGTCAACAATGCCGGCATCACCCAGCCCATCAAGACCCTGGACATTCGCCCGAGCGATTACGACCAGGTCCTGGATGTCAGCCTGCGCGGCACGCTGTTGATGTCCCAGGCGGTGATTCCGGTGATGCGCGCTCAGGCTTCGGGCAGCATCGTCTGCATGTCATCCGTATCGGCCCAGCGCGGCGGCGGGATTTTCGGCGGCCCGCACTACAGCGCCGCCAAGGCCGGCGTGCTCGGACTGGGCAAAGCCATGGCCCGCGAATTCGGCGCGGACAACATTCGCGTCAACGCCATTGCGCCAGGCTTGATCCATACCGACATCACAGGGGGCCTGATGCAGGATGAGCGCCGCCACGCAATCATCGAAAGCATCCCGCTGGGTCGGCTTGGTGCAGCGCAGGATGTTGCCAATGCGGCACTGTTTCTTGCCAGCGACTTGTCCTCTTACCTCACCGGCATCACCCTGGATGTTAACGGCGGCATGTTGATCCACTGACCACAGGTGTCAGCACCCGCTGTCCATTAAGTTCTGGATCGAAGATACGTCGGGCTTCAAGCCCGGCGTTCTATAAAAACAAGAGATCAGACCATCATGATGACCACCATGACGCTCGACACTGTGTCCACAGTGCGCGCAAGCGCGTATCGCAAAACTGCCTGGCGATTGATGCCTTTCCTGATGCTGTGCTACCTGTGCGCCTACCTGGACCGGGTAAATGTCGGGTTTGCAAAGCTGCAGATGATGAATGACCTGTCCCTGAGCGAAACCGTGTACGGGCTCGGCGCGGGCATGTTCTTTCTTGGTTATTTCCTCTGCGAAGTGCCGAGCAACCTCATCCTCCACAAAGTCGGTGCCCGGCGCTGGATCGCGCGCATTATGATTTCGTGGGGCATTATTTCCGCCCTCTTCGCCTTCGTGGAAACCGCCTGGCAGTTCTATGCGCTGCGCTTCCTGCTCGGTATCGCCGAAGCCGGGCTCGCACCGGGCCTGCTGCTCTACCTCACCTACTGGTTCCCCTCCTACCGACGCGCCAAAATGACCGTGCTGTGGTTCATCGCCATCCCGCTCTCCGGCATGATCGGCGGGCCGCTCTCAGGCTACATCATGACCCAGTTCGCCGGCGTGCATGGCTGGGCGGGCTGGCAGTGGATGTTCGTGCTCGAAGCCATTCCGACCGTCATCGTTGGCCTGATGGTGCTGGCTTACCTCAAGGACGGTGTGCACCAGGCGACCTGGCTCACCGATGAAGAAAAAGCGCTGGTCAGCAAAGAACTGGCCGAGGACAACAGCCGTAAAGTCACCCATGCATCGGTCGGCGCATTCCTGCGCGACCGCCGCCTGTGGATTCTCGCCTGCATCTACTTTTGCGTGGTCATGGGCCAGTACGCGATCACATTCTGGCTGCCGACCCTTATCCGTAATGCCGGTGTTGCCGATCCGATGCACATCGGCTTGCTCACCAGCCTTCCCTACCTGTGCGCCATCGCCGCGATGGTGCTGATGGGGCGCAGCGGCGACAAGCACCAGGAGCGCCGATGGCATCTGGTGGCGCCGATGATTGCCGGTGCGCTGGGCCTCACGTTGGCGGCGGTGTTCGGCACCCACCTGATGCTGTCGGTGTTGTGCCTGTGCCTTGCAGCAGCAGGCGTGCTGTCGGCGTCGTCACTGTTCTGGATGCTGCCGACCACCTTGCTCGGTGGCGTCTCCGCCGCTGCCGGGATCGCTGGAATCAACAGCTTTGCCAATCTGGCGGGTTTCTGCTCGCCCTACCTGATTGGTTGGATCACCACCACGACCGGTTCGAGCGCCATCGGCATGTACCTGATTACCGGTGTGCTGTGCATCGGCGCCTGCCTGGTGCTGCGCATTCCTGCCGCTTCGGTCAATCGTTGAGTTAACGGAGAATTTCCATGACTGCCACTTTATCTCGCGCGTCCTCCACCACGCTGGTGCAGCGCGCC
The DNA here is from genome assembly GCF_000514195.1 of Pseudomonas sp. URIL14HWK12:I6. Taxonomy (NCBI): domain Bacteria; kingdom Pseudomonadati; phylum Pseudomonadota; class Gammaproteobacteria; order Pseudomonadales; family Pseudomonadaceae; genus Pseudomonas; species Pseudomonas sp. URIL14HWK12:I6. The sequence goes on along the minus strand of NZ_AZVL01000011.1, from coordinate 159,288 downwards.
CATAACATTCGCCGCCATGCCTTGCGCATGGGCCAAGTCCAGGGCCAGGGCTATGTCGGCCAGGCGCTGGGCGCGGCAGACTTGCTGGCCGTGTCGTACTTCCACGCCTTGAACTACAAGCCCGAAGCCCCCGAATGGGAACAGCGTGATCGCTTTTACCTTTCCATCGGCCACTACGCGATCGCCCTTTATGCGGCGCTGATTGAAGCGCAAATCATCCCACTGGATGAGCTTGAAACCTACGGTTCGGATAACAGCCGCCTGCCCATGTCCGGCATGGCCGCCTACACCCCCGGCATGGAGATCACCGGTGGCTCGCTGGGCCAGGGGCTGGGCATCGCAGTGGGTGCCTGCCTGGGCTTGAAGCGCAAACAGTCCGCCTCATTCGTCTACAACCTGCTGTCGGACGGCGAGCTGAATGAGGGATCCACCTGGGAAGCGGTCATGTCCGCTTCGCACTGGAAACTCGACAACCTGATCGCCATTGTCGACGTGAATAACCAGCAAGCCGACGGGCATTCCAGTGAAGTGCTGGCATTTGAACCCATCGTTGACCGATGGCAAGCCTTTGGCTGGTTCACCCAGCGGGTAGACGGTAACGACCTGGACGCCTTGGTCAAGGCGTTCGACACGGCCCGCAGCCATCCCGGCGCACAACCGCGCGTCATCATCTGCGATACCAAAATGGGCAAAGGCGTGCCGTTCCTGGAAACCCGCGAAAAGACTCACTTCATCCGCGTCGACGAGCATGAATGGGATGTGGCCCTGAACAACCTCGAAGAAGGCAAAACCGTATGAGCAACGCACACAAGACTAACGTTCAGGCACCCGCAGCGCCGAAGAAAAAGCTGACCACCTCGGCGATGATTGCCTCGATTGCCGCTGAAGGCCAGGCCACAAAACCAGCGCCATTCGGTCACGCACTGGCCGCACTCGCGGACCAGCGCCAGGACATCGTGGGTTTATCGGCTGACTTGTCCAAATACACCGACCTGCACATTTTTGCCAAGGCGCACCCGGAGCGTTTCTACCAGATGGGCATGGCCGAGCAATTGTTGATGAGCGCGGCAGCCGGCATGGCCCGGGAGGGGTTCGTGCCCTTCGCCACCACTTACGCGGTGTTTGCGTCGCGCCGGGCCTATGACTTCATCTGCATGGCGATTGCCGAGGAAAACCTTAACGTTAAAATCGTCTGTGGCCTGCCGGGCCTGACCACCGGGTACGGCCCCAGCCACCAGGCAACGGATGATCTGGCGATCTTCCGCGCCATGCCCAACCTGATGATCGTCGACCCCTGCGATGCCCTGGAAATCGAACAAGCCGTGCCCGCGATTGCCGCGCACCAAGGGCCGGTCTACATGCGGTTACTGCGCGGCAACGTACCGCTGGTGCTCGACGAATATGGCTATACATTCGAGATCGGCAAAGCCAAGACCCTGCGTACGGGCAATGAGGTTTTAATCATTTCCACCGGTTTGATGACCATGCGAGCCCTGGAAGCAGCCAAGGAACTACAGGCCGATGGCGTGGATGTCGCGGTGCTTCACGTGCCCACCATCAAGCCTTTGGATGAGCAGACCATTCTGGCTGAAGCCAGAAAGCCGGGGCGACTGGTAGTGACTGCCGAAAACCACTCCATCATTGGCGGACTGGGCGAAGCGGTGGCAACCGTGCTGTTGCGCAATGGCGTTACCCCGACGTTCCGGCAAATAGCGTTGCCGGACGCGTTTCTCGATGCGGGTGCGCTTCCCACGTTGCATGATCGCTACGGTCTTTCCACCCAGGCTGTGTGCGCACAGGTCAAGGGTTGGCTATAGGGTTTAAACCTACAGGGGACTGAATGAGTCCCCTGGCAGGAGGGCCTCCTCTTCCTACACGCTGGCGCCTGCACCGCCCGTATGTCTCGCACGGTTGAGCATCTGCGCACCTTGCCGTGGCCTGCCAACTATCTGGCCCCAGGCCCAATCAGCGAGCTTTCGATCTGGACGCCAGGCATCATGTACTGCAAACCTTCGATCAGTTTGTCCCCTGCTTCCATCAAGGCTTCAAGGGGCATCGCCGGCAAACTTTCCAGAATGAACCACATGCACTTCGCGTCAGCACCGAGACGGGTCCTGACACCTTGCCGCCAATTACAACGACGGCAGGTCACGCCTTTGTCATCGCGCCAGACGACCTCGCCGGCGTCTGGATACTCCATAGCAGGAGCCCCTTCTTTCATGGTGTCAAAAGGCTCGGTGCCATCTACGAGCGCGCAAAGCACAGAAGATCACGTTGGATGAGCTTTCCCGCCGCTCAGGGGTGAGCAAAGGCATGGTCGTCGAAATAGAGAAATGTACGGCGAACCCCAGTATCGGCATCTTGTGCAAAATCGCCGCCGCGCTGGGCCTTTCCGTTGCAGACATCGTCAATGTGACCGAAGCCCCCTCCGCCCATATCATCCACAGGCAAGACATCCCCACGCTCTGGACCGGGGACCTGGGCGGGACCGCGCGACTCCTGGCGGGAACGTCCGGCCCTGACATGATCGAGCTGTGGCGCTGGCAAATGCATCCAGGCGAATCTTTCGCTTCACAGGGGCATCCTCAGGGCACGCTTGAGCTGTTTCATGCGGAGAAAGGCACGCTGAAATACGTGGTAGGGGAAACAGAGCTGGTCATCCCTGCGGGGAATTCGGCAGTGGCCAAAACCGATGTACCTCACTCCTATTCCAATGCCGGCAGATCCAAGTTGGTGTTCACCATGTCCGTGACGGAGATGCATCAATAGATATCCGGTGGGCTGGCAGCCAGTGAACATCTGCAAGGTGGGCGAACCATCCAATTTCAAAAAGGCGGTGCCACCGAAAGCCATCAAGTCCCACGCAGGATCACCGCCAGGGCATGCATACGCAATTGCTCGTGTATCACATGCAACCGGGGGCAAAATTGGGGGCACATTTGAAATTTTTCTGCCTGAAAACACCGTACTAGAGCCAAGTCAAAATGTTTTTTGGCGACCCGGACAGCCTCGAGCTGCCTGCGCATTAACCAGGCAGTCAGCGACTCAAGCCCCAGCCCGGCTATAGCGACAAATCGACAAACAATAAAACGCCAGCGCCGAAGCCGCCAGCATTCCGCCCACCACCCCGATGTAAGCAAAACCAAACTGGCTGCCGACCCAACTGCCCACCAGTGCCCCGCCGCCGATACCGATGTTGTAGATCCCGGAAAACAGCGCCATCGCCACGTCGGTGGCGTCCGGCGCCAATACCAGGACTTTCGACTGTAACGCCAGCCCGAAGCCCATGATCGCCATGCCCCAGAACACGCTCAGCACGCCGAGGTAGGAGACGTTGCCGCTCAACGGCAACAGCAAAGCCAGGCACAAGGCGAGCACCGATACGCAGATGATCAGAAAGCGCTGTGGGTTATAGCTGTGCAGGTAACTGAACAGCAGAGAGCCGAAAATACCGGCGCCGCCGAATAACAACAGCAGGAGTGTCACCACATCGCCGCTCATGTTGGCCACGGTCAGTACGAACGGTTCGATGTAGCTGTAAGCGGTGAACTGTGCCGTCACCACCAGAGCCGTCAGAACATAGACGGCCACCAGCGCCGGTCGCTTGAGCAATATCGGCAGACTCTTGAGCGAGCCTGAGTTCTGGCTGGGCAGCAGCGGCAGTACCTTCGCCAGGCAGAACACCAGCGCCGCGGCAAAGCCTGCAATCACCATGAACGTGGTGCGCCAGCCCATGGCCTCGCCCAGCAAGCGGCCGAGGGGAATCCCCAGCACCATCGCCAGCGAAGTACCGGTTGCCAGCAAGCCCAAGGCCTGAACCTGTTTGCCCGGCGGTGCCAGGCGCACGGCCAGAGACGCGGTGATCGACCAGAACAACGCATGCGACAACGCCACACCGATCCGGCTCACCAGCAGTACACCGAAGCTGGTCGCCAGACTCGACAGAATGTGACTGGCGATAAACATCCCGAACAGCACAATCAGCAATTTCCGCCGCTCGACGTTGCGCGTCAGCAGCATGATCGGCAGCGATGTCAAAGACACCACCCACGCATAGATGGTCAACATGAGGCCGACCTGCGCGGTCGACATGTCGAAGCTGCTGCCAATCGAACTCAACAGACCGACCGGGACGAACTCGGTGGTGTTGAACACGAACGCAGCCAGTGCCAAGGCAATGACTGCGTACCAGTTGCCGTTGTTTGTCGCCGTAGAATCACTCATTTAAACGTCGTATTACTCTTCGATGATCGTGCGTGAATGTACGCAAGCGATCTGTGCCCATCTGTCGGTGTCTTGATACCGATTGCCGAATGTGTCGACGTTCAGGGGACGTACCATCAGTGAGCCAGGCCACACTAATCTGGTCCAGTCGGCTTGATGAATCAATCTGCCGTTTCATTAAGCAGCAAAAGACCTGCGTAGCGTGCGGCCATGGCGAAAGAACAAGAGCGCCCACAGTGACGGAATCAGGGCCTTGCCGAGGACTCGTATCGACCGGCATATGCCTTGATCAACTCGGTCGTCACCAGCGTTCGCATTCGCAGAGGCGGATCCCATGCCGGTTCGCCAACGAACTCGAACCATGCCTCTCGCTCGCCCGGCAACCACATTTCCAGTCCTACCTTGTGCTCGCTCAATCCCTCTTTGGCCAGATGGTTATGCAGCAGTAGCCCGTAGGCTTCCAGATTCAGAAAGTCCCGTTCCTCCTTGGCGATTTCTGCATTCTTGCTCCACTTGGGGCGCTGGAAAGTCGCCCGCTCATAGTATTTGAAATCCACTACCGTCCAGTTTTTACCGTCCTGCCTCACCAGATCAGGGCGCCGTTTGATGTGGTTGCGCGCAAAGATCTTTCGACGCTGCTGTTGCCAGCGAGACTGTATAGCCGTGCTGGCTATCCCGTGAGGCAGATGCTGGTCGTCGCACGTCTGGAAGCGTTCCAACCCTCCCTCGCCTTCGCTCAATCCATGACAAAGACAGACTGACTCCCAGACAGCCCAGAACTTCTCCACGCCCCATATCAGTCCCGTGTCCAGGTCGCTTTGTGTACCCGCATGCAGGTAGCGCTCTAGAGCATCGTGCAACTGATAATAGTGAGCGTCGCGCGGGGCCGCACAGCGGTCGATACTCTGCAGCAGGTGCCGCAGATGGCTCAGGCTGCGCTGACGCGACTGGACATTACCAAAATAGAGCGAGTCCTCAGCGCTGAGGTAACGATGCTGGAAGTCTTGCGCCAGCGCTTCGCCTTCACCCACGAAGCTGCCCCAGGCACATCGAGGATCTACCTGCAGAAAACCCCGATAGAAATCCACTGCCAAAAAACAATAGAGGCCTACGATATCCGCCTTGCCAAACTGACCGACCCGACGATCCTGCGCGACCGACTCAAAGTAAGCAGCGCCCCGTTGATCAAACAGCGCACGATGCAGATGTCGATCAAAACGGCGATAGGGGTCGTCGACACTGCGACCGCGACGCTCACACATTGAAAGCAGACTGCGTGGGTCGACGCGGTCGAACAACTCGTCCAGCGCCAGCGCATCGTGAAATGCAAGTCCGTCGCCAACACGCTCCTTGCCCTTGCCGTGGGCCTCGACGCCATCACGGGCCGTCAGCACCTCAGGCTCGCGTCGTGTCCGGCGAAATACCACGAAACACCGGTAAAGCAGCGACAACGCTTCTGCACCGCTCATTGCCCCCATGCCATAGGGCACCTTCAACAGGTAACGCCCATCCGCTTCACGAACCAGTCCCACCTCGCCGTCGCTTTCTACTCGTTCGATTTCGTCGAGCTGCATTATCAGGCCTCGCCGGATGTCGTCAGTCCGTCATCTTCCGAGTTGAATGCGGCATCAGCAAACGCGGCGCTCAGCAGTTCGTGAATATCAGGAGGCGGGCACAGACAAGTAATGAATTCATCGGCGCGTTTGGCAAACTGACCGAAGGTGCGCAGCTCACGCGGTTCGATTTCAAGCAGCGAACACAGGGGGGTTCGGTCACGATCAAAGACGTTGTCCCACAGATACAGGAACAACTTGCCGACGATATCGGCGCGCTGAATATGGTGGACTTCGAAGCGCAATTTGAACTTGGCGAGCTGCTCCAGGTAATCCTCGATAATGAGACCCTTGGTGTCCGACTTGAACTTCTTGGGAGAGGTCTTTGAGCAATAGTATTGATTGGCGTGGCCCGAATTAGAGCGGATTCGCTTGAACTTGAGCTCGGCGTCTGGTTCATGCCCTCCCTCATCGAGCAGTCGCTTGCGGTTGGCTTTGGACATTTTGGTCGCCAATTCCAACAGGTCATCATCGAATGCCCTGCTTTGTTTAACACCGCTGGCGGGATCTCCGATCATGCTGGTAGTGGCGACGAGTCTGGCCAATTCGCCCGGATAAACTTCAGCCAGGGTTTTGTCAGGCTCCCGCCTGGCCTTGATAAACCATGGCCCGACCAGCTTGTCATCGAGCCTCGGGGCTGTGCACCGATCACGAATGAACTGGTTGAGCGCTGTGACGAATGTCTCCCAGGTCAAATGATGAGTTGATGGCATCAACGCCTTGCTCTGGCTGGTCGGCACCTCATCGTTAAACGCTTCCGCACAAAACTCGAAATGCCAGCGCCGCTTGAACGCCGAATCCATGAAAAACACCGATTCGTCGCTGGTATTCATGGTGCCAATCATGAACAGGTTAGGTGGCAGGCATAACTGACGCTGCTTCAGCGCATCGGCCAGTCGCCGATTCAGATCGGGAAAAGGGCTGATGTGGCCAAGCAGCGCGAGCTCGGCCTCAAGGGCATCGATCACCAGATCGGAAACACTGATCGCGTAGCTGGACCAACCCTCGTCATCACGATCAAGCAACTGAAACACATCGCCAAAAATTTCCGCGCAATTACCACGGTTGATCTCATCGACCAGCAGCAGTACGTTCTGCGCTTCCTGAGCGTTATCTTCCTGAGGCTGATGACTGTATGACAGTGCCAGCGCCCGCAGTAATGGCCCGGCATGCACGCGATACTCGATCTGGTTTTCCCGGGTTCTTGGCATCAACCGCGCGACAAACTCGCCATAACTGTAATCCGGGTGGAAAGCCACAGGAACGATCTGGGTACTGTTAACGCCCAGAACCCTGGCCTTTGTTGTCCGGGCCCGATGGCTCTTGCTGGTGCCGGGCGGGCCGAAAAGGATCAACTGATGCTCAACCATGAGTGCTCTTTCTCCTTGAGCCAATGAAACAGAATAAAGTTCGCGAAAAATAGCATCATAAAGCCACTATTCAAATGGAATACCGCTTTTACTTGGCCAAGCGACCTTTGCACTCGACGCAACAAACATTTGTCATCAAACCAATTGATAGCACCCTAACGAAAGGTGCATGCTAGAGGGCTCGAATCGGTCTTATATCATTCCGAATGATAGTTACCTTTGCTTCATTCGATTCGTGCCATCACAGCCTGCCGAGCATCATCCGCCCATCTTCAATACATTGGCGGATGATTCCATGGAACAGTCACTCAAACATTTGCGCTTCCCCTTGGCCATGCTGGCCGTGCTGGTGATGAGCGCTTGCGGCAAGACTCCGGAGACTGCCGCCACCCTGCCCGCTGCCAAAGTCAGCGTGGCCAAGGTGCTGGAACAACCGGTCAACGAGTGGGACGAATTCACCGGGCGCCTCGAAGCGCCGGAAACTGTTGAAATTCGTCCTCGGGTCTCTGGCCAGATCGACGAGGTGGCGTTCACCGAAGGTGCGCTGGTCAAGAAAGGTGACCTGCTGTTCCAGATCGATCCGCGTCCTTTCCAGGCTGAGGTGCGCCGCCTCGAAGCCTTGGTAGCCCAGGCCCGCGCCAATGCCACTCGCAGTGAAAACGAAGCCGGGCGTGGCGAACGTCTGCGTGCGAGCAACGCGATTTCCGCTGAGCTGGCCGACTCGCGCACCAGCGCTGCCCAGGAAGCCCGCGCCGCCGTCGGCGCCCTGCAGGCGCAACTGGACCTGGCCAAGCTGAACCTGAGCTTCACCCGCGTCACCGCGCCCATCAGCGGTCGCGTCAGCCGTGCCGAGATCACCGCCGGTAACCTGGTGACTGCCGACACCACCCCGCTGACTAGCGTGGTCTCCACCGACAAGGTCTACGCCTACTTCGACGCCGACGAGCGTGTGTTCCTCAAATACACCCAACTCGCCCGTAACGGCCAACGTGGCGCCACCACCCCGGTGTACATGGGCCTGTCCAATGAGGACGGCAATCCGCACCTCGGTCAGATGAACTTCGTCGACAACCAGGTCAACCCGAAAACCGGCACCATCCGTGGTCGTGCGGTGTTCGACAACAGCGACGGCACCTACACCCCTGGCCTGTATGCACGTCTGAAACTGGTCGGCAGCGGCACCTACAACGCCATGCTGATCAACGACGAAGCGGTCGGTACCGACCTCGGCAAGAAGTTTGTGCTGGTGATGGATGCGGACAACAAGACCGCTTACCGCGCCGTCGAACTGGGGCCGAAGATCGAAGGCCTGCGCATTGTGCGCACAGGTCTGAACAAGGACGACACGATCATCGTCAAGGGTCTGCAACGGGTGCGTCCGGGTTCGCCGGTGACGCCTGAAGTGATCCCGATGGCCAGCGAGCAGACCATTGCCGCTCTGGCTCAACAACGTCAAGCGCTGGAAGCCAGCAACCTGCCCAAAGTCGCACCCGCCAAAGGTGCACAGGGTACGGCTGTGAAGCTGGCCGCTACGACCCCACGCGGTTAAGGGACGACAACTCCGATGAATTTTTCCCAATTCTTCATTTCACGGCCGATCTTCGCAGCGGTGCTCTCGCTGTTGATCCTGATCGCCGGTGCGATCTCGCTGTTCCAGCTGCCGATCAGCGAATACCCGGAAGTCGTGCCACCGACCGTGGTGGTGCGTGCCAACTTCCCGGGCGCCAACCCCAAAGTCATCGGTGAAACCGTGGCCGCTCCGCTGGAGCAAGCCATCACCGGCGTCGAGAACATGCTGTACATGTCCTCGCAGTCCACCGCTGACGGCAAGATCACCCTGACCATCACCTTCGCCCTGGGCACCGACCTGGACAACGCGCAGGTGCAGGTGCAGAACCGGGTGACCCGGACCGAGCCGAAACTTCCCGAAGAAGTGACGCGCATCGGTATCACCGTCGACAAGGCCTCGCCCGACCTTACCATGGTTGTGCACTTGACCTCGCCGGACAAACGTTACGACATGCTCTACCTGTCCAACTACGCGATCCTCAACATCAAGGATGAGCTGGCGCGTCTGGGCGGCGTCGGTGACGTGCAGCTGTTCGGTATGGGCGACTACTCGCTGCGGGTCTGGCTCGATCCGAACAAGACTGCTTCGCGCAACCTGACCGCCACTGACGTGGTGACCGCGATCCGTGAGCAGAACCGTCAGGTCGCTGCCGGTCAACTCGGTGCGCCCCCTGCCCCGAATGCCCAGAGCTTCCAGCTGTCGGTCAACACTCAGGGCCGTCTGGTTACTGAAGAAGAGTTCGAGAACATCATCATTCGCTCCGGCGACAACGGTGAAATCACTCGTCTCAAGGACATCGCACGCGTTGAACTCGGTTCCAGCCAGTACGCCCTGCGTTCGCTGCTGAACAACCAGCCCGCTGTAGCGATCCCGATCTTCCAGCGTCCAGGCTCCAACGCCATCGATATCTCGAACGAAGTTCGCGGCAAGATGGAAGAGCTGAAGAAAGGCTTCCCGCAAGGCATGGACTACAGCATCGTCTATGACCCGACGATCTTCGTACGCGGCTCGATCGAGGCGGTGGTTCACACCCTCTTCGAAGCGCTGATCCTCGTGGTGCTGGTGGTGATCCTGTTCCTGCAGACCTGGCGCGCCTCGATCATTCCATTGGTGGCGGTGCCGGTATCGTTGATCGGTACGTTTGCTGTCATGCACCTGTTCGGCTTCTCGCTCAACGCCCTGTCGCTGTTCGGCCTGGTACTGGCGATCGGTATCGTGGTCGACGACGCCATCGTGGTGGTGGAGAACGTCGAGCGTAATATTGAACTGGGGCTCAACCCGTTCGATGCGACCAAAAAGGCCATGGGTGAAGTGACCGGCCCGATCATCGCAACCGCGCTGGTGCTGTGTGCGGTGTTTGTTCCGGCGGCGTTCATCTCCGGCCTCACCGGGCAGTTCTACAAGCAGTTTGCGTTGACCATTGCGATCTCCACCGTGATCTCCGCGTTCAACTCGCTGACCCTGTCGCCAGCGCTGGCCGCTGTGTTGCTGAAAAGTCATGACGCGCCGAAAGACCGCTTCTCCAAAGTGCTCGACAAGATCTTTGGTGGCTGGTTGTTCCGTCCGTTCAACCGCTTCTTTGAAAAGGCCAGTCACGGTTACGTCGGTACAGTGCGCCGGGTCATCCGTGGCAGCGGCATCGCCCTGCTGTTGTATGCAGGCCTGATGGTGCTGACGTTCTTCGGATTCTCCAGCACACCGACCGGTTTCGTACCTGGCCAGGACAAGCAATACCTGGTGGCCTTCGCGCAACTGCCGGACGCCGCGAGCCTGGATCGCACCGAAGACGTGATCAAGCGCATGTCCGACCTGGCGCTGAAACAGCCGGGCGTGGAAAGCGCCGTAGCGTTCCCGGGCCTGTCGATCAACGGCTTCACCAACAGCCCGAACGCCGGCATCGTGTTCGTGACCCTGAAACCGTTCGACGAACGTAAAGACCCGAGCATGTCCGCCGGTGCGATCGCCGGAGCCTTGAACGGTCAGTACGCGAACATTCAGGAAGCGTACATGGCGATCTTCCCGCCACCGCCGGTACAAGGTCTGGGCACCATTGGCGGTTTCCGCCTGCAAATCGAAGACCGGGGCAACCTGGGCTACGACGAGCTGTACAAAGAGACGATGAACATCATCACCAAGAGCCACAGCGTGCCTGAGCTTGCGGGGCTGTTCACCAGCTACACCGTGAACGTACCCCAGGTCGATGCCGCCATCGACCGCGAAAAAGCCAAGACCCACGGCGTGGCCGTCAGCGACATCTTCGACACCCTGCAGATTTACCTGGGTTCGCTGTATGCCAACGACTTCAACCGTTTCGGACGCACCTATCAAGTCAACGTTCAGGCTGAGCAACAGTTCCGCCTCGAATCCGACCAGATCGGTCAACTGAAAGTGCGCAACAACAAGGGCGAAATGATCCCGCTGGCGACCTTCATCAAGGTCAGCGACACCTCGGGTCCGGATCGCGTGATGCACTACAACGGCTTCATCACTGCGGAAATCAACGGTGCGGCAGCCCCCGGCTACAGCTCCGGCCAGGCCGAAAAAGCCATCGAGAAACTGCTCAAGGATGAATTGCCGAACGGCATGACCTACGAGTGGACCGACCTGACCTACCAGCAGATTTTGTCCGGTAACACCGCGCTGTTCGTGTTCCCGCTCTGCGTATTGCTGGCGTTCCTGGTGCTCGCGGCGCAGTACGAAAGCTGGAGCCTGCCACTGGCGGTGATCCTGATCGTACCGATGACCCTGCTGTCGGCCATCACCGGGGTGATTGTCTCCGGCGGCGACAACAACATCTTCACCCAGATCGGCCTGATCGTACTGGTGGGCCTGGCGTGCAAGAACGCGATTCTGATCGTCGAATTCGCCAAGGATAAACAGCTGGAAGGTCTCGATCCGCTGGCTGCGGTACTGGAAGCCTGCCGCCTGCGTCTGCGGCCGATCCTGATGACCTCCTTCGCGTTCATCATGGGTGTGGTGCCACTGGTGTTCTCCAGCGGTGCCGGTGCCGAGATGCGTCACGCGATGGGTGTGGCGGTGTTCTCCGGGATGCTCGGGGTAACCTTCTTCGGTCTGTTGCTGACGCCAGTGTTCTACGTGTTGATCCGTAATTTCGTCGAGCGTGGCGAAGCCCGCAAAGCGGCCAAGGCGCAAGTTCTTCAAAAGCCACTGGAGGCGCAATAATGAGTCTGAAAGTCTTCCTGCCGAGTCTGCTGGTGCTGGCGTTGAGCGCCTGCGCTGTCGGCCCCGACTACAAGACCCCAGCCACGGAGGCGGCCAATATCACGACCGCCACCGACGGCGCTGCCGGTCAGAAGAACTTTGACCGTTCGAAATTCGAAGGCATCTGGTGGCAGCAATTCGACGACCCGACCCTCAACCAGTTGGTGACGCAATCGCTGCAAGGCAACCGTGAACTGCGCGTGGCGTTCGCCCGCTGGAAAGCCGCCCGGGCGATCCGCGACGACGTCAGCAACGATGCGATGCCGACCATCACCAGCCGTGCGAGCAGTGATCTGGCCAAGGGGCAAATCCCCGGCCAGACCACCAAACGGGTCAACAGCGAACGCTACGATCTGGGCCTGGACATGGCCTGGGAACTGGACCTGTTCGGCCGGATCCAGCGCAATCTGGAAGCCAGCGACGCAGACCAGCAGGCGGCCGAAGCCGATCTGTACCAACTGCAAGTCACCATGATTGCCGAACTGGTGGACGCCTACGGTCAACTGCGCGGTGCGCAATTGCGCGAGAAGATCGCCGTGGCCAACCTGGAAAACCAGCAGGAGTCGCGCAAGATCACCATCAGCCTGCGTGACGCCGGCGTGGGCGATCAGCTCGACGTCGAACGTGCCGATGCGCGTCTGGCCTCGGTCGAAGCCAGCGTGCCGCAATTGCAGGCGGAACAGGTTCGGCAGAAAAACCGCATCGCCACTCTGTTGGGTGAACGTCCGGACAAACTGACCGTGGATCTGAGCCCGAAAGACTTGCCGGCGATTGCCAAGGCCCTGCCGATCGGCGATCCAGGTGAACTGCTGCAACGCCGGCCGGACATCCTCAGCGCCGAACGCAAACTGGCCTCGGCCACCGCGCGAATCGGTGTGGCGAAGGCTGATCTGTTTCCACGGGTCAGCCTCAGCGGGTTCCTAGGCTGGACGGCCGGGCGTGGTTCGCAGATCGGCTCCTCGGCGGCCAACGCCTGGGCACTCGGCCCGAGCATCACCTGGGCGGCGTTCGATCTGGGCAGCGTGCGCGCGCGTCTGCGCGGCGCCGATGCCGACGCCGAAGGCGCACTCGCCACCTACGAGCAACAGGTGTTGCTGGCGCTGGAAGAATCGGAAAACGCCTTCAGCGATTACGGCAAGCGTCAGCAACGGCTGATCTCGCTGATTCGTCAGAGTGAATCGAGCCGCAAGGCTGCCGATCTGGCGGAAATCCGCTACCGCGAAGGCACCACCGACTTCCTCGTGCTGCTCGATGCTCAGCGCGAACGCCTGAATGCCGAAGACAGCCAGGCACAGGCCGAAGTTGATCTGTATCGCGGCATCGTCGCGATCTACAAGGCCTTGGGTGGTGGCTGGCAGCCGGAAACCGTCGCCAGTAAGTAATAGTTGTTAAAGAGCTCCTTTGGTTGGCCGCAACCAACCAATTTTTTTGCCCCGCGTATCATTCGGTCGCGGGGCTTTTTTTGGCCTGATGGTTTTGCGCTTCCAGAACAGTGACAGTGGCTGTCGTACCGGCCCTTAATCGATTCTTGCCGGCATAGTCACCATCAATGCCGATGCGCACCGGCACCCGCTGCGCCAGCTTCACCCAGGTGTAACTCGGATTGATATTGGCCAGCAGTCGGCCACCCGTGGCGTTTTCCCGGTCGGCGATGGCAAAGGCGATGCTCTGGACCGTGCCACCAAAGGTTTCTCCGCTCATCAACTGCACGCGCACGCGGTCCCCCTCCTCGATTCGCGGCAATTTGGTCTCTTCAAAGTAACCGCTGACGTAGAACGAATCGCTGTCGACCAGTGCCAGCAGTGCACCACCCGCAACCGCGTAATCACCCTGTCGAGTTAGCAGATTAGTGACGTAACCGCTGACCGGCGATTCGACACGAGTACGCTGCAAGTCCAGTTCCGCCTGAGTCAGTGCAGCAATCGCCAATTGCACATTGGCCTCGGCCAGCCCGAGATTGGCCTGATTGCGCAACAGATCAGCCTGAGCCACCGCCACATCGGTATTGGACTTCTCCCATTCTTCCCCGGAAATTGCAAAACCCTGCTTGAGCGTACGCCGGCGCCGCTCTTCGCTCTGGCGTTGTTTGAGCAGCGCTTCACTGGCGACGATGGATGCCTGTGATTGCCCCAGCGTCGCCTTCGCCACCTCGACCGAACGCCGCGCATGCTCGACTGCCAGGCTATAGCGCGCCGGATCGATCTCCATGAGCAATTGCCCCTTGTCGACATGCTGGTTGTCCTGCACCACGAGGCTGACGATACGCCCGGAAACATCGGCTGATAGCGTCACCACATCCGCCCTCACCCGCGCATCCCGCGTCCAAGGCGCACGGGTGTAATGCTCCCAGGCAAACCAGCCAAGCACGATGGCCAGCAACACCACCGCTAATGTCGTTGTTCGAGCGAGTAACACTTTCAAGGCATCAGGCTCCCATCAGCAAAATCAGCGAGGCACAAACGCATGCATACAAGGCGCCCTCAAACAGCGCCTCGTGCCAGACCAGTCGCAACACACCCAGACGTCGCAAACACCAGTCCAGGAGCATAAATATCGGTATCGCCAGCAATAGGGCCTGGGCAATGGGTGGCAGATAAACGCCACCCATTTCGAAATCAATGGGCAAGGGCCGGTTCTCCTTCCGAGACGTTACGTTGCAGGTATTCGCCGTGGCGTTTCAGGAAAGACACGACGATCAACAGCGCCACGCGCATGCGAAACACCGACCACAAATGTTCGTGGCTGGCGACGTGCAACTCGTCCAGCTCATCACCCAATAGCTGGAGCGAGGTCAACAACGCTTGCAATTGCACGTCCTGGCGCCCGGCCACAAAACGGCCGGTCTTGCGCAGCGCCGAAGCCAATTGCTGGCTGAACGCGTCCGTCAGCAGTGCGTTGTTCTGTGCCTGCTGCCGGAGTTGATGCATTGCTACGCCCAATGCGACGCACGCCAGACTGATTTCATAGAGCTGCTGCATGGCGCGCTCGCTCACGGCCGGCAGCAAGCCAAGCATGCTTGTCAGTCGGTCGACCATACGGCTTTCGAAAGCGAATTGCTGTTCATCGGTGGCCGGTTTTTTGGTCAGTTCATAAACCTGCTCACGCGCCTCGTTATAAAAGCGGCGAATGCGCAATGCCGGACGGAACGGGAAAATCCATGCGTAGACCATCAAAGCGAGCATCGCCGCGCTGACATAGGCGCCGGCGAATTCGAACCATTGAATTGCAGTGTTCTGCCCGGTGCCGACATTCTGTGGGCCGAGCAGGAGGAAACTCGACAACCCCAGGCCCATACCAATGCCCGCGGTCGTCGGGCTCGCCAAACCGACAGCGATCACGTACAGCAGCGGTGCCAGCATCAACGCCAATGGCTCAAAATCACTGATGGTCGGCACCAGCATGAATTGATAGAACGCCGAGACCACCAGTGCCAGTCCCAACCCACGCGCGTAACTCTGCGCGGCCATCAGCGGCCGCGGGAATGTCGCCATCAGCGAACAGAGAATCCCCACCAGAATCATCCCGCCCCGCGCGCCATCCCAGGCGGTTTCGATCCAGATCAACCCGGCTACCAGTAATGCGGTAAAGGCGCGGATGGCGTTCATTGAAGCCAGTGTGAAATCAAGATGCAGCGGGCTGGCCTGACCGCGATACAGACAACTGGCTTCGCGCCCTTCCTGAATGGCATCACTCAACTCCAGAATCTGCTCCAGTTGCTGCAACAGCCGCGCCTGCTCCCAGCGTAACGCCCACGCCAGCGAGCGCAGGATAGCGCTCATGTCTTCGGTCAGTTGTTCGGCCTCATACGCCAAGGCTTCAAACTGCTGCTGCAGCGTGATGAATTGATGCCGCCGCTCGGCGGGCAGCGCTCGACCCAATTGCGCCAACTGGTCGAGAAGTGCGAGCTCTTCTGCACGCAAGCGCTGTACATCCAGAGGAAGATCGCCCTCCCAACGTTCGGTGAGCAATTCGCGCTGATGACGTAATGCAGTCAAACGCGAGGTCAGCAACATCAGTTGATTACCCAACAGCAGCACCAGATTGTCGGCACCGCGCAACCGTGGGGCATCGAAATACAGATGGCGGCGCAACCCTTCGAGCGCGCTGATTTCACCGAGCAACTGCATCTGACGGCGCTGAAAGTCGGCTTCACTTTCTTCTGTTCGAATCACCGCAGCGGAGTGACTGGCAGCCAGTTTGATCACCTGATCGACCTTGGCGAAGTAACCTTTGGCAACTGCTTCCGGACGCGCAGTGAGCAGGCTGACCACGCAGACGCACGCTACGGCCAGCAAGGTTTCGGTAACGCGGGTGACAGCCAGCAGGAAGGTGCCATCCTGGTCGGGAATGGCCAGCAATGCCACCACCACGGCGGTATAACCACTGAGCACAAACGCCTGAGAACTGGTATAGCGCAGCAACGTGCCGCCCGCGGTGCAGAGCGCCAGCCACAGTGCCAGCGTTGTGATGAACGGAAGCGGCGCCTGCGGGAATATCGCCATGATCAACACCGCCACCGCAGCACCCAGCGTTGTGCCAATCACTTGACCGAAACTACGCGCCAGCGCCATGCCGGCCAACGGCTGGCTGACAATCACGACGGCCATGATCGACCACTTGGGTTGGTCGAGATCGAACAAAAACGCCAGATACAGCGTCAACAGCCCGGCGGCAATGGTGCGCAGGGCGAACAGCAGGACAGCCTGACCGGGATGGATCACGACCTGGAAATAATTGCGCAGGGCTTGCATGGGGGCTCTCATCGAAGCGACTCCTGCAAGCGTAGACTCTGCATCGAATGCCTGATGGGTAACTGAATCGACAGATGTTGTAGGGCGATTCGCATGCACGGGGTTTGACTCACGGCCCTCGCTGGTCGAAGCTTGCCGTTCTGCTATAGAACGCCAGTTCACGGAAATCTGCATGCCTCAGTCCCGCCGCTACCTGCTTATCAGCCTTGGCCTTGTGCTGCTCGTCGTCATCGCCTGGTTATCCCTGCGCTCCACCGCCCCGGTGGTGCCGGAAGCGATCAAGCGCGGCTACAGCGAAGCCCTGACGGCCGCCCGTTCCGGTCAGCCGGGAGCCGCGCGGCAGTTGTATCAGCAATTGGGTCGCCCGGACCTGTCGGTCAAACGCAGTGTCTGGCTGCTGGCCGAGCTGCCCAACTATCCGAGCCCGCAAGCGCTGAAACTGGCCGACGCCCATCTGCAAAACGAAGCCCCCGAAGTACGGCTGGCAGCGATTCAAAGTGTGGTCGGACTGGTGCCCGGCGGGCAACGCAGTCTGCTGCTCGGGCCGATGCTCGACGATGAGGACCAAAACGTACGGTTCGCCGCGATCAACGCCCTGCTCGGTCTGACGCCGGATGAACTGGGGCTGTATTTCGCCCCGCTGCAGCAGGCGATCGATGGCTGGGAACAAGCGCTCAAGGGACAGCCGGAAAGCGCCGCCACCTATGCGCAACTGGCACGCCTGTATCTGCACAACGCCGAACTCAAACAGGCCCAACAAGCGCTGGACAACACCCTGCGGCTGGAACCGGGCAACCTGCCGGCACTGGTGATGCAGATCGATGTCCTCGACCGCCAGGGTCAGAGCGACGCCGCCCGCCAGTTGCTCGCCAAACAGTTGCAGGCGCAACCGGATTCCGCCTACCTGCAACACGCGCTCGGACTGTGGCTGTTGCACCACGGCCAGCGTGAATTCGCCCTGCTCGGCTTGTCCAAAGCGGTGGAACTTGAGCCTGACAACAAGGATTACCGCTACGACCTCGCCACCACCCTGCACGCTGCCGAAGAGCTGGAAGCGGCGCAAAAGCAGTTGCAGGAAGTCGTCCAGCGTCACCCAGCCGACCGCAAGGCGCGAGTGCTGCTGATCAATTACTGGAAGGAAAGCGGCCAGTTGCAGAACGTGCAGATTCTGCTCGCGCAACTGGAGCAGATGAACCCTGATGACCCGGCGTTACAGCAGGGACTCTGAGCCTTTACCCGCTGATTCAATGACATTTTGATATCGAAACATCGGAACCGTCATGACTGGCAGCGGTCAAGTAATCAGGTAGAGCACAACGGCTGATACAGCCTGCTGCCTCGATTCCCCTAGTCATGAGAGGGCATTCTTTGTCTACGTCCAACGAGTTGATCAGTGCAAAAGCCGCCACCGGCATCATTGGCCTGGATGACATCCTCGCCGGTGGTCTGTCCCGAGGGCATGTGTTTTTGCTCGAAGGTGAACCCGGTACAGGCAAAACCACCGTCGCGTTGCATTTCCTGATGGCGGGCGCCCGTGCCGGCGAACGCTGTCTGTACATCACGCTGTCGGAAACCGAGCGTGAATTGCGTCAAGGCGCGGCCTCCCACGGCTGGGAGCTGAACGAGAACATTGAAATCTTCGAGCTGACGCCGCCCGAGAGCCTGCTCAACGCCGAGCATCAGCAAAGCCTGCTGTACTCGTCCGACCTTGAGCTGGGCGAAGCCACCAAGCAGATTTTCGAAGTGGTCGAGCGCTTCAAGCCCACCCGCGTGGTGCTCGACAGCCTGTCGGAGATCCGCCTGCTGGCGCAGAGTTCGCTGCGCTACCGCCGGCAGATTCTGGCGATCAAACATTACTTCGTGCGTTACGACGCCACCGTCCTGCTGCTTGACGACCTGACCACCGAGTCCCTCGACAAGACCGTGCACAGCGTCGCCCACGGGGTGATCCGCCTCGAAGAACTGACGCCAAATTACGGTGCCGAGCGCCGCCGCGTGCGCATCGTCAAGTATCGCGGCCAGAAATACCGTGGCGGTTACCACGACTTCACCATCATGGGCGACGGCGTCCATGTGTTCCCACGACTGGTCGCCGCCGAACACCGCAGCGACTACCCGCGCCTGCAATTGACCAGCGGCATCAAGGAAATGGACGCCCTGCTCGGCGGCGGCATCGAGACCGGTTCCAGCACGCTGATTCTCGGCCCGGCCGGTACCGGCAAATCGCTGATTTCGATGATCTTCGCCGCCGCTGCCGTAGCACGCGGCGAAAAAGCGGCGCTGTTCATTTTTGATGAAGAGCTGGGCTTGCTGTTCGAGCGCATGAAAAATATCGGCATCGACCTCAAGGCCTTGCAAGCCACCGGCAACCTGCTGATCGATCAAGTGGATGCCGCCGAGCTGTCCCCCGGCGAGTTCTCGCATCGGGTGCGTCGCTGCGTAGATGAAGGCAATATCAAGACCGTGGTGATCGACAGCATCAACGGCTATCAGGCCGCGATGCCGGAAGAAAACGCGCTGGTGCTGCACATGCACGAGCTGCTGCTGTACCTCAACCGCAAAGGCGCGGCAACCTTCATGACCGTTGCCCAGCATGGCCTGGTCGGCGACATGCAGGCGCCGGTCGACATCACTTACCTGGCCGACACGGTGATCCTGCTGCGCTACTTCGAAGCCATCGGCAAAGTTCGCCGAGCCATTTCCATCATCAAGAAACGTACCGGCAGCCACGAGTCGACCATTCGTGAATACCGCATTTCGGGCCAGGGCATGACCATCGGCGAACCGCTGGAAGCGTTCCAGGGCGTGCTGCGCGGCGTGCCGACTTACCTCGGCGCGAGCAATCCGCTGTTGCGGGAAGAAACCTTGTGACAGCCTCCGTATCACTGCCGGAACGGGCGCTGATCCTGGCGCCCATGGGTCGGGACAGCCAAGTGGCGCTGATGATCCTCAATGAGGCCGGTTACGGCGGAGTCATCACCCCGGATCTGGGTGCACTGTGCGCAGAGCTGGAGCCTGGCGCCGGACTTTTGTTGATTGCCACCGAAGCGCTGCGCGGCCCCGAGCTGGAAAGTCTTCTGCATTTTCTCGAACAGCAACCGGCCTGGTCGGATCTGCCGATCGTCTTGTTGACCCACCACGGCGGCCCGGAACCCGGCCCCTCCTCGCGCATGAGCAAACTGTTGGGCAACGTCACTTTTCTTGAGCGCCCGTTTCATCCCGCGACTCTGGTCAGTCTGGTCTCCACCGCCCTGCGCGGGCGACGACGACAGTACGAAGCCCGCGACCGCCTGATCGATTTGAGTGAAAGCGAACGCCGACTGCAATCGACCCTGGAAACCCTTGAGCAACAGGTCGAGGAACGCACCGCGCAACTGCGCCACAACGAAGAAGCCCTGCGCCAGTCACAGAAAATGGAAGCGGTCGGTCAGTTGACCGGCGGCATCGCTCACGACTTCAACAACATGCTCACCGGGATTATCGGCAGCCTTGAACTGCTGCGCCGACGGCTGGCTCGCGGGCGTCTTGATGACCTCGACAGCCTGATCGATCTCGGTGTTACTTCAGCCAACCGCGCGGCCGGCCTGACCCACCGTTTGCTGGCGTTTTCCCGCCGGCAATCGCTGGACTCCAAAGCCGTGCAGATGAACACACTGGTGCTGTCGATGGGCGAGCTGCTGCAGCGCAGCCTCAACGAAAGTATCCAGCTGGAGATGCGCCTCAACGACCAGTTGTGGATCGCCGAAGCGGATCCCAATCAACTGGAAAGCGCCCTGCTCAACCTGGTACTCAACGCCCGCGATGCAATGCCCGAGGGCGGCAAACTGGTGGTCGAAACCAGCAATCAGGTGCTTAAGCCGGAATTCACCGAGGCCTACCCGAACCTGGAACCCGGCGACTATGTGATGCTCAGCGTCACCGATAACGGCAGTGGCATGGCGCAGAGCGTGGTCAGCCGCGCGTTCGATCCGTTCTTCACCACCAAGCCGATCGGCCAGGGCACCGGACTGGGTCTGTCGATGATTTACGGCTTCAGCAAGCAGTCCCGTGGTCACGTCTCGATCGACAGCGAAATCGATCAGGGCACCACGGTCAAACTGTACCTGCCGCGTTTTCGCGGTGAAGAGCTGGAGCATCCGGTGTCCGATGTTCAGCAGGCCCCGGAAGCAATGGATGGCGAAACCGTGTTGATCGTCGAGGACGACCCTGCCGTACGCGTACTGGTCAGCGCGGTGCTCAGTGAGTTGGGTTATGCGTTTGTCGAAGCCGGCGATGCCGACGGCGCCGTGCCGATCCTCAACTCGACGCAGCGCATCGACCTGCTGATCAGTGACGTCGGCCTGCCAGGCATGAACGGCCGGCAACTGGCGGAAATCGGCCGGCAGTATCGGCCGGGGCTGAAGGTGTTATTCATCACTGGGTATGCCGAGCACGCGGCAGTGCGCGGTGGTTTCCTCGACCCGGGCATGCAGATGATCACCAAACCGTTCACTTTCGATCTGCTGACCGCCAAAGTCCGCGAGATGATCCAGAACTGATCCCCCAAAACGACTGTAGGAGCTGCCGCAGGCTGCGATCTTTTGATCTTGTTTTTTAAGATCAAAAGATCGCAGCCTGCGGCAGCTCCTACAGGGGGAGCATCAGCCGCTATGGATCAGGCCAGCAATTCCTGAATCTTTTCCTGCAATACGTCCAGATCGAACGGCTTTTCCAGGATCGGCGCCTTGCGCGTGATCGGGCTGCCGGTCTCGCGGATTTCCTGCGGATAGCCGCTGATGAAGATCACCTTCAGATCCGGGCGCAGTTTTACTGCCGGCTCCGCGATCTGCACGCCGGAGATCCCGCCCGGCAGGCGGAAGTCAGTGATCAGCATGTCCAGATGCGGCTTGCTCGCGAGGATCTCGAACGCCTGCTCGCCGTTTTCGGCCTGCAACACGCGGTACCCCTGCCCCGACAGGTAATCTGTCAGCACCATCAAGATAACCGGTTCGTCCTCGACGACGAGTACTACATCTTGTGCATCTACGCTCATGGGAAGCCTTTGTTCGGTCAATAGCTGCTGATACGACCGTGCGGTCACTCAGAGGTTGCGTCGGATATGCCGTTTTCCTGGATTGGCAGACAAACGCGAAACAGGGCGCCTTCGTTGATTTGACTCTCGACGACGATGGAACCGCCATGGGCGGCGACGATCTGCTCGGAAATGAACAGACCCAGCCCGAGACCAGCCACTACCGTCTTGGCGGAAACCCGTTCGAACTGTTGGAAAATGCGCTTCTGGTTCTCTTCGCTGATGCCGATGCCACGGTCCTGAACCTCAACCCGCGCCTCGTCGCCTTCACGGTACACGCGCACCTGAATCGGGCTGCGGCCACCGTAGCGCAAGGCATTGGTCAGCAGGTTGGAGACCACCTGCTCGATGCGGAATTCGTCCCAGTAACCTTCCACCGGCTGCGGCGCGGTGAACGACACTTCGGTCTCCGCCGCCTCTATCTGCTGGGCGAAATTCTGCAGCAGGTTGCTCACCAGTTGCGTCAGGTCGAAACGATTCGGCCGGATCGACAGCTTGCCCGTGCGGATACGCGAAACGTCGAGCATGTCTTCGATCAGCCGGATCAGACTTTTGATCTGGCGCTCGTCGCGATCGACCATCGCGTGCATCTTGTCGAGGGTGAACGCCGCGGCGTTGTCCCGCGCCAGGTGCATCTTGCGCAACTGGGTTTCGAGTATCAGGCCATTGAGCGGCGTGCGCACTTCGTGGGCGACGATTGACATGAAGTCATCGCGCATACGCACCGCCTGCTCCAGTTCCAACTGAGTGCTCTGCAGCTGTTGCAGCAGCGCTTCCTGCTCGCGACGCGCCTGCTCCAGGGCTTCGACCTGTTGTTTCATGGCCTTGCTCTGGCGGTACAGGTCGACGAATACGTTGACCTTGCTCTTCACCGCGTGGATATCCAGCGGCTTGTGCAGGAAGTCCACCGCCCCGCTCTCGTAGCCCTTGAACGCGTAGTTCAGTTCACGGCCGGCGGCGCTGACGAAAATGATCGGAATGTTCTTGGTTTTCTCGGTGCCGCGCATCAACTCGGCGAGCTCGAAGCCGTTCATCCCCGGCATCTGCACGTCGAGGATGGCCATGGCGAACTCGTGTTGCAGCAGCAGCGAAAGTGCCTCGTCCGCCGAAAGCGCCTTGTACACCGTGCGGTCCTCGCGCTTGATCAGCGCTTCGAGGGCCAGCAGGTTCTCCGGCAGATCGTCGACGATCAGCAATTTGGCCTGGATATTACTCAGCATGCGATTCGTTCCAGCTCGACAAGCAGACGGCCGATGCCGTGAATGGGTAGGACATGGTCAGGCTGCTGAATTTTCAGCGCAGCCAGAGGCATGGTGGCGACCTGTGCGTCCTGCGGGTCTTGAACGATGGTCAGTCCGCCACGCTGCTTGACTTGCGCCAGGCCGCGAGCGCCATCGTGATTGGCGCCGGTCAGCAACACGGCAGCCAGGGTTTCGCCGTAAACATCAGCGGCGGATTCAAACAAGTAATCAATGGCCGGACGGGAATGGTGCACGCGGTCTTCAAGACTCAGCGACAGACTGCGATCCTGCTCCACCGACAGGTGATATCCGGGCGTGGCGAAATAAACCGTGCCGGGCATGATGTCTTGCTTGTCGGTCGCCTCTGCCACCGGCAGCATCAGGCGCCGGGAGAACACTTCGGCCAACTGGCTGCGCCGCTCCTCCGGCAGGTGCAACACCACAATGATCGGCAGCACGTAACCCTGGCGCAGCGGCGCCAGCAAGGTCAGCAACGCTTCGACCCCGCCGGCCGAAGCGCCCACCACGACAGCCTCGACACGAGGCAAATCCACGGCATCGTTCATAATTTGCGGTAGATCCGTTCTTGTTTGACCAACGGTTCGAACTGATTCGAGTAACCGGAAAAATCCAGCGTTTCCTTGCTGCCCAGCACCAGAAAGCCACGGTGGCATAGCGATTCGTGAAACAGACCGAAGGCACGGTCCTGAAGTTTCTTGTTGAAGTAAATCAGTACGTTGCGGCAGGAAATCAACTGCGTTTCGGAGAACACGCTGTCCGTCGCCAGGCTGTGGTCGGCGAAGGTCACGTTCTCACACAGGCTCTTGTCGAAGATCGCGTAGCCATAGGCTGCGGTGTAGTAATCGGCAAAGGAACGCTGACCGCCGGCCTGCTGGTAATTGGCGGTATAGGCGCGCACGTTCTCCATCGAGAAAATGCCCTGCTTGGCCTTGTCCAGCGAGCGCGGGTTGATGTCGGTTGCGTAGATGATCGTGCGGTCGAGCAGGCCTTCTTCGCGCAGCAGGATCGCCATCGAATAAACCTCCTCGCCAGTGCTGCACCCGGCGATCCAGATCTTCAGCGACGGATAAGTGCGCAGCAGCGGCACCACTTCCTTGCGGATCGCCAGAAAGTGCGACGGATCGCGGAACATCTCGCTGACCGGGATCGTCAGCAACTGCAGCAACTGCATGAACGCCGTGGGATCGTGCAGGACTTTCTCCTGCAACGCCGAGATCGTTGCGCATTCGAACTGACTCAAGGCGTGCTGCACCCGGCGCTTGATCGAAGCGCCCGAGTAATCACGAAAATCGTAGCTGTACTTGAGGTAGATGGCCTCAATCAACAGGCGTAATTCGATTTCGCTGTTGCGCTCCGCGGAGTGACTGCTATCCACTAAATGCGTTCCATCTTCGGTAACCACACGCGAATCAACGAGAACAGGCGATCCAGATCGATCGGCTTGGCCAGATAATCGTTGGCGCCCGCCTGCAGGCAGCGCTCCTGATCGTCTTTCATGGCCTTGGCCGTCACTGCGATGATCGGCAGTTTGCGCCAGCGCGGATCCTTGCGGATTTCAATGGTGGCTTCAAAACCATCCATCTCCGGCATCATCACGTCCATCAGCACCAGGTCGATGTCCTCGATTTCATTCAACTTATCAATCGCTTCGCGACCGTTACGGCCGATCACCACGACTGCGCCCTTGTGCTCCAACGCACTGGTCAGGGCGAAGATGTTGCGCACATCGTCGTCCACCAGCAGCACCTTGCGGCCTTCGAAGACCTTGTCGCGGCTGCGGGCGGTCTTGAGCATCTTCTGCCGTTCATGGGACAACTGCGATTCGACTTTGTGCAGAAAGAGTGTCACCTCATCCAGCAGGCGTTCCGGCGAGCGCGCGCCCTTGATGATGATCGAGCGCGAATACTTGCGCAGCTCGGCCTCTTCATCGCGGGTCAGGTTGCGTCCGGTGTAGACGATCACCGGCGGGAACGAGCAGATGTCCTCGGTCGACATGCGCTTGAGCAGATCGTTGCCGAGCATGTCCGGCAATTTCAGGTCGATCACCATGCAGTCGTAAATCGTCGTGCGCAGTTTCTCCAGCGCGTCTTGCGCCAGACCGACGGCGGTAATTTCGATGTCCTCGTCACCGATCAGGCGGGCAATACTTTCGCGTTGCAGATCGTCATCTTCGACCAGCAACACGCGCTTGACCTTCTGGGTCAGCTTGGCTTCGAGACGGGCGAACACGTCCTTGAGCTCTTCGCGGGTGGTCGGTTTGACTGCGTAACCGATCGCGCCCATGTGCATCGCCGCTTCAACGCGGTCTTCGACCGAGATCACGTGCACCGGGATGTGCCGGGTTTCGGCGTGTTCTTTCAGGCGTTGCAGCACGGTCAGACCGGAGTGATCCGGCAGACGCATGTCGAGCAGAATCGCGTCCGGCACGAACTCGCGGGCCAGGTCATAACCTTCATCCGCTCCGTGCGCCACCAGACACTGATAACCCAGTTCGTGGGCCAGGTCGTAAAGGATGTGGGCGAAATTCGGCTCGTCTTCCACCACCAGAATGCAGCGCGTGGCGAATGGCGCCTTGCCACGGTCGTCGGCAAAGCGCGGGATGTGCACCGGCGCCAGCGGCGACACCGCGATCGATGGCGGCTGCACCACCGGGGCCGGGGCCGATACCGGCGGCGTGAAGGTCAGCGGGATCGCGGGGCTGTCACCCGGCTCGCTGTATTGCTGCGGCAGCACCAGGGTAAACACACTGCCCTGCCCCGGCGCGCTGCTGACGCTGATCGAGCCGCCGAGCAAGGCTGCCAGATCGCGCGAGATCGACAAGCCCAGACCGGTGCCACCGTACTTGCGGTTGGTGGTGCCGTCAGCCTGACGGAACGCTTCGAAGATGCTTTCCTGCTGATCTGCGGCGATACCGATCCCCGAATCGCGCACGATGAACGCAATGCGCTCGTTCGGCTGGCCGGCGATGGTCAGGCTGACCGCGCCGTGTTCGGTGAACTTCACGGCGTTGGACAGCAGGTTCTTGATCACCTGCTCCAGACGCTGGCGATCGGTGTACAGCATGATTGGCGCATCCGGCTGCAACTCGACGCTGAACGTCAGTTGCTTGTCCGCCGCCAGCGGTTCGAACACGCTGCGCAGGCCGTCGGCCAGACGCGCGACGCTGGTGTTTTCCGGGATCACTTCCAGCTTGCCGGCCTCGACCTTGGAAATGTCGAGAATGTCGTTGATCAGGTTCAGCAGATCGTTGCCCGCCGAATAGATCGACTCGGCGAACTTGACCTGTTCGGCCGTCAGATTGTCCTGCGGGTTCTCGGCCAGCAACTTGGCGAGGATCAGCGAACTGTTCAGCGGCGTGCGCAGTTCGTGGGACATGTTGGCGAGGAATTCGGACTTGTACTTGCTCGAACGCTGCAGTTCTTCGGCGCGTTCTTCGAGCTGCACCTGAGCCTGATTGAGTTCGGTGTTCTTCTGGTCCATGGCGTCGCGCTGCTCGGCCAGAGTCTGCGCCTGTTCGGCCAGCTGCTCGTTGGTCTGCTCCAGCTCGACTTGCTGGGTTTCCAGATGCGCCTGGGACTCCTTGAGAATCCGCGACTGTTCTTCCAACTCCTCGTTGGCGGTTTTCAGCTCTTCCTGCTGCACCTGCAACTCTTCGTTGAGCTGCTGGGTTTCGGCCAGCACTTCCTGCAGGCGCTGGCGATAACGTGCCGCTTCGATCGAGGTGCCGATGTTGCCGGCAATCAGTTCCAGCAAATCGATATCGCGGTCGGTGAGCGGGCGCAGGAAGCCCAGTTCGATCACCCCGTTGACCCGGTCATCATCACTGGTCGGCACCACCAGCACACTGTGCGGCAGACCTGCGCCCAGGCCGGAGCTGACTTTGAAGTAGTCGGCCGGAACCGAATCCAGGCGAATCAGTTGCCCCTGCTGGGCAACCTGGCCGACGATGCCTTCGCCGCTGTAGATCTGCTGATCTTTTTCTTCCTGTTCGCGGGAGAACCCATAGGACGCCACGCGTTTGAGGCCGCCGTGTTCTTCGCGTACGTACAGCGCTGCCACCGCAGTGCCCAGATATTGTGCGCAGAACTGCAGGATGTTGCGCCCCAGCAGGTTAAGCGTCAGTTGCCCCAGCACCTGTTCCGCCAGTTCGGTCTGGCCGCTACGCATCCACGCCTGGCGCTCCAGACGCTCGGCGCTGGCTTGCTGCGCCGCAAGGTTGGCGCTGTAGCTGTCCGAAAGGCTGACCAGATCGCGGCGACCGACATACGCGAGCAAACCGCTGATCGCGGCGATGAACAGCAGGTACAGAGTGATGCTCCAGATCGTGGTACGGCGCACCTCTTCGTTGCGCGTGGTGCGCAACTGCTGCTCCATGTCGATCACGTCTTCGAACTGCTTGCGGATCTCATCGGTCAGGCGCTTGCCGCGCCCGGCCTTGACCGCGCCCCGGTAGTCGCCGCTGGAGCGCTGCAGGTCAATCATCGATTGCGCGTAATTGCTCCATTCGGTCTGCAATGCCTGCAAACGACGCAGACGATCGGTCTGCACCGGGTTGTCGGCGGTCAGTTCGAGCAAGGTATTGAGCGCCACGTTGATCCGCGGCTTGGCGGTCTCGTACGGGTCGAGGAAGTGCTCGTCGCCACTGAGCAGGAAGCCGCGCATGCCGGTTTCCAGATCAACGGTGAGTTTCACCGCTTCGTTGGCGTTATTGATCACCCGGTCGGTGTGTTCCACCCACTGGATCACCGAGAGCAAATAGGTGATCAGCGAAATGAAAAACACTGCACTGATCGCGCCGACGCCCAAAGGCAGACTGATGTTGCGCGTCAGGAGTTTACGGAACCGTGTTTCGTCAACTGTAGACCGAGTGGACATGGGGCAGCCTTGTCGAACTGTCGAAACCCGGGAGTTTGCCCCAAAACGGTACTATGGATCCATTTTTCTCACCGCCATGATGGCAATTTCCTACATTTGCTGCACTTCCCGATCAGGCAACGGGTATCCTTGCCGCCCCGATTTGCAGCTAATCTTTTTCGTATCCGCTCGGGAACTTGTGGCCATGCGCCACTTACTCATGCAAGAGCCCGGCATTTTCGACCGGTCGCCGTTCCGATTTCATTTCTTGAGAGCTATCCCTATGTCCACCCCAGCGTCCACCATCCTTGTAGTAGAAGACGACGACATCGTACGCATGCTCATCGTCGATGTGCTCGAGGAGCTGGAATTCAGTGTGTTGGAGGCCGATGACGGCGAGTCTGCGCTGGAGATTCTCGGGGATCAGAGCAAGGCTATCGACTTGATGATGACTGACTACGGCCTGCCGGGCATGACAGGCAGTGAACTGGCCGGCAAGGCACGTGAACTGCGCTCCACCCTGCCCGTTCTGTTCGCCAGCGGTTACGCCGAAAACATCGACGTTCCCGCCGGCATGCACGTGATCGGCAAACCCTTCTCGATCGATCAACTGCGTGACAAGGTCAAGGGCATTCTGACCGAGTGATTGGCTTTGATCCGGCAGCGGCTGCAGATGTGCTCTAATTGCGCGCCATTTTCAGCCGCCTGCCTGCAAGGATTACCCGTCAATGACTGCATCACCCGCCACCAAAGTTCTGGTCATCGGTTACGTCTGGCCCGAACCGCGCTCTTCGGCAGCCAGCGGGCATGTGATGCAGATCCTCGAGACGTTTTTGCAGCAAGGCTGGGACATCACCTTCAGCAGCCCGGCCGGTCCGGGCGAGCACAAGGCTGACCTGACCGCGCTGGGCATCCGCGAAGTGCCGATCGAACTGAACAACAGCAGCTTCGATAGTTTCATCAGTGAACTGGCCCCGGATATCGTGCTGTTCGACCAGTTCATGATGGAAGAGCAGTTCGGCTGGCGCGTCGAAAAGCAATGCCCGAATGCCTTGCGCGTACTGGAGACGTCCGACCTGCAGAGCCTGCGCCACGCCCGCCACCAACGGCTCAAGGAACGTTTGAAAGACGACCCGGACAATCAGGACTTCAGCGCACTGTTCGCGCCGGCGCTGCGCGAAGAGTTCGAGTTGATGGCCGATACGGACCTGGCCAAACGGGAAATCGCCGCGTTGTATCGCTGCGATCTGAATCTGATGATTTCCGAAGTTGAAATTCAGTTGCTGGTCGAACAGTTTCAAGTCCCTGGCGACCTGCTGCACTGGTGCCCGCTGATGCTCGAACCGCCGCGCGATTCGTTCGTCCCCTTTGAAGAGCGGGCGCACTTTCTGAGTATTGGCAACTTCCGTCACGCGCCCAACTGGGACGCCGTGCTGTGGATGAAGACCGCCATCTGGCCGCTGATCCGCCAGCAATTGCCCGGCGCCCAACTGCATATCTACGGTGCCTATACGCCGCCCAAGGCCACAGCCCTGCACAACGCGGCGCAGGGGTTTCATGTGATGAACTGGGCAGAAGATGCGCTGCAAGTGATGTCGCAAGCCCGGGTTTGCCTGGCGCCTTTGCGTTTCGGCGCTGGGATCAAGGGCAAGATCGTCGATGCGATGCTCTGCGGCACGCCCAATGTCACGACGCCCATCGGCGCCGAAGGCATGGGCGGCGCATTGCCCTGGCCCGGTGCGATGGCTCAGTCGGCCCAGGCCCTGGCCGACGCCGCTGTGGCGCTGCACGAAGACAGACTGCGCTGGGCTGATGCACAGCAGGCCGGCGTCGCGTTGTTGAATGCGCGCTATCGGCAGACTGATCACGGCCCGGCGCTGATCGCTCGCCTGCAAAATTGCCGCGACAACTTGTCAGCATTACGTCGCGCCAACTTTACTGGCAGCATGTTGCGTCACCACTTGCATAAAAGCACTCAATACATGGCGCAGTGGATCGAAGCAAAGAACCAGAAAAGTTGATAATTAAAGTGCAAAACCACATTGCCAATACTTTGCAAAGAGTGCTGGCTTGTACTTTTTCCGTTTGCACCAAAGAATAACTTCCGAACTGACCAAACAAGTTGACTGGTCGGAAATTAAACTTTATCTGCAACGGAATGCACCATGAGTAATTACCCTTTCAAAAACTGGATGGCGGCTACACCGGATATGGACCGACTGACCCTTGGCGAAGTGGTCTGGCCCGGCGCGCATAACTCCGGGCTGGATTTTGATTTTCCGTACCCGGCTTATCTCCAACCCGCCCAGAACTGGTTTGTCTGTCAGGACGGTCCGTTCATTCAGCAACTTAATGAAGGCGTGCGTGCCTTCGACTTGCGTCTGCACGCCGATGAACACTGGCTGGGCATCAGGAAGTTTCATACCTTTCATGGCGTGAAACTGCTCCAGGGACGCTCCTTGAGCGAGTTGGTAAAAAGTCTCAATTTTTTCCTCAATGAAAATCCGAACGAATTCATCGTATTGGACTTACATGAACTCAAGGGCACCAACGATCAGCCATTCGATTACAAGGGTTTCCATGAAGTCATCACCACGGAGCTGGCTTCGCGGCTTATTCCCCGAAACAACGGTCATCTGACCCTTGAACAACTTAAAAGGGCCAGCTCGCTACAACGCGTGGTGTTGGCAAGCGACTCGCACCCGGATTTCAATTCGCCCCTGTACTGGCCGAAAATCCGCCATGAATGGAGCGGCTCGGACATCACCTCGCCAGAGCAACTCAAGCAACACATCACCCGAACCCTCGCCAACCCGCCGGTACCCGGCAGCCTCTGGTCATTGTCGGCCACCAGCTACGGCGAACTGGCCGGCGTCAAGCGGATCACCGACGAACTCGATCAATGGTTTGGCCCAGACTCGGGATGGGCGCCGAAGTGCAGCATTATCAATGCCGACTTCATCGGTGGCACTCCACTGATCAGCCATTGCCAGCAGGTCAACCAGTCCAAAGGTCTACGCAAGGCCCGGGGCTGAGGCGCTGGAACTGTCCGTGGCGCGCGTGCATGATGGGCACCTGAACACCACAACAAGACGCATCGGACATGACTCGGGCAACCAGAATCACTGATCCCTCCTACGAACTGATGGACGACCATAACGGGTTGTCCATCATCTACCGTCAGCATGGTTTTCCGTGCCCGTTAGTGCGCTGGCATTTTCACAAGGAATACGAACTGCACCTGATCGTCGCCAGTTCCGGCAAGGTCTTCATCGGCGACTACATCGGCAACTTTTATCCGCAAACACTGTTCCTCACCGGGCCCAATCTGCCGCACAACTGGATCAGCCAGGTGGCCGACGACGAGGTGGTGGAAAAGCGCGACATGCTGGTGAACTTCACCGATGAGTTGTTCGACAGCGGGCACCAGGTGTTCGCCGAACTCAAGACCCTGGCGCCGCTGCTGGAGCGTGCGCAATACGGCATCGAATTTCGCGACAAGGATACGATCCGTCAGGCCATGACGTTGATGCAGCGAATTGCCGACACGCGCGGCGTTACCCGTCTCGGACACTTTTTCATTTTGATGGAGCTGCTGGCGGCGACTGACGATTATCAATTGCTGTCCGGCGCCACTAACACGCAACTGGCCGACGAGCACAACATCGACCGCACCAACCGAGCGGTCGACTTCATCTTCGACCATTACGCCCGCGAATTGACTCTGGAAGAAGTCGCCGAGCATCTGGGGATGAAGCCGACCTATTTCAGCCGCGTGTTCAAACAGGCCACCGGGCGCAACTTCATCGAGTTCGTCAATCGGCTGCGCATCAGTAAATCCTGCGAACTGCTCGCTGACGGCGACAAACCGGTGACCGAGGTGTGTTTCGAGTCGGGGTTCAACAACATTTCCAACTTCAACCGGCGCTTCCAGCAACTCAAGGGCATGACGCCGTCGCACTATCGACGCCTCGCTGTACAGCGTCTGACCGAACAAAACCTCGGCTGATATTACCGCCCCTTGTAGGAGTGAGCCTGCTCGCGAAAGCGTGATATCAGTCAACTGATCTGCAAATTGACACAGCGCTTTCGCGAGCAAGCCCGCTCCCACAAAGAGCATCTGATGCGATGAAACCTGTACTGATTCGATAGCCCCTTCCCACTGAAAAGCCCTTCCCTGCGTCTACTGCAACAAACACCAGTGCAAAAAAGTATTGATTTGAGTGCGACGGATGATTTGTCAGCCCGTCGATTGAGGGCTGTAATCAGCGCACATTCTTCCTGCACCGGAAGACACAAAAACAATAACTGTCCTTCTGCCTCCCAACGGACGCAGAAAAGGAGTGCACGATGCAACCCACTGCAAAAGCTCTGCTAGCCCTCACCTGCATGACCCTCAGCAGCGTCAGCCTTGGCGCCCAGACCCTGACCATCGCCACCGTCAACAACAGCGACATGATCCGCATGCAGAAGCTCTCGAAAACTTTCGAGTCCGAGCATCCGGAGATCAAGCTCAACTGGGTGGTGCTGGAAGAAAACGTCCTGCGCCAGCGTCTCACTACCGACATCGCCACCCAGGGCGGGCAGTTCGATGTGTTGACCATCGGCATGTACGAAGCGGCACTCTGGGGCGCCAAGGGCTGGCTCGAACCGATGAAGGATCTGCCGGCTTCTTACGCCCTCGACGACGTGTTCCCGTCGGTGCGTGAAGGCCTGTCAGTCAAGGGTTCGCTGTATGCCCTGCCGTTCTACGCCGAAAGCTCGATCAC
Source organism: Pseudomonas sp. URIL14HWK12:I6 (assembly GCF_000514195.1). Taxonomy (NCBI): domain Bacteria; kingdom Pseudomonadati; phylum Pseudomonadota; class Gammaproteobacteria; order Pseudomonadales; family Pseudomonadaceae; genus Pseudomonas; species Pseudomonas sp. URIL14HWK12:I6. The sequence goes on along the minus strand of NZ_AZVL01000011.1, from coordinate 126,582 downwards.
CTATTACCGCACCGACCTGTTCAAGGACGCCGGCCTGAGCATGCCCGAGCGCCCGACCTGGGAACAGATCGCCGGTTTCGCCGAAAAACTCACTAATAAAGACAAAGAACAGTACGGCATCTGCCTGCGTGGCAAGGCCGGCTGGGGCGAAAACATGGCGTTGATCACCACCGTCGCCAACGCTTACGGCGCACGCTGGTTCGATGAGCAGTGGAAACCTGAGTTCAGCGGGCCGGAATGGAAAAACGCGCTGAATTTCTACGTCAACACCATGAAGAAGTCCGGCCCGCCGGGCGCCTCCAGTAACGGTTTCAACGAGAACCTCGCGCTGTTCAACAGCGGCAAGTGCGCGATCTGGGTGGACGCTTCCGTCGCCGGCTCGTTCGTCACCGACAAGACCCAGAGCAAGGTTGCCGATCACGTCGGCTTCACCTTCGCCCCGCATCAGGTCACTGACAAAGGTTCGGCGTGGCTGTATTCGTGGGCACTGGCGATTCCGACCAGTTCCAAGGCTAAGGACGCCGCCAAAGCGTTCAGCGCCTGGGCCACCTCGAAGGAATACGGCGAGCTGGTGGCCAAGACTGACGGCATCGCCAACGTGCCGCCGGGCACCCGCGCCTCGACCTACAGCGATGCGTACATGAGCGCCGCGCCGTTCGCCAAGGTCACGCTGGAATCGCTGAAAGCGGCAGATCCGAGCAAACCGACGCTGAAACCGGTGCCTTACATCGGCATTCAACTGGTGACCATTCCTGAATTCCAGGGCGTGGGTACCCAGGTCGGCAAGCTGTTCTCGGCGGCGCTGATCGGCCAGACCACGGTGGATCAAGCCCTGGCTGCCGCGCAGCAAACCACCGAACGCGAGATGAAGCGCGCCGGTTATCCCAAGTAACCACACTGCTCGCTCCTGCCTTTTGTAGGAGTGAGCCTGCTCGCGATGGCGGTTTTCCATCAAACCCCATTGGTGGCTGACACACCGCTATCGCGAGCAGGCTCACTCCTACATTAGATCTCCATAGGTCTGTATGACTCGGTTGTGATCACCATGAATACTTCAACTGCCAAAGCCCACCTCGACTTGTCGCAACCCCAGCGCAAAGTCCGCGTACGCAATCCCGGCTGGTTTCTGGTCAGCCCTTCGGTGGCCCTGTTGCTGCTGTGGATGATCGTGCCGTTGGGCATGACCATTTACTTCTCGATGATTCGCTACAACCTGCTCGATCCGGGCGTCAACGAATTCGTCGGGCTGGAGAACTTCACTTACTTTCTGACCGACTCCGGGTTCCTGCCCGGCGCCACCAACACCCTGTTGCTGGTGGGCAGCGTGCTGTTGATCAGCGTGGTGTTCGGTGTGCTGATCAGCGCGTTGCTCGAGGCCAGCGAATTTCTCGGCCGCGGCATCGTGCGGGTGATGCTGATCTCGCCGTTCTTCATCATGCCCACCGTCGGTGCGCTGATCTGGAAGAACCTGATTTTCCATCCAGTGTCGGGGATTCTCGCCTACGTCTGGCGGCTGTTCGGTGCCGAGCCGGTGGACTGGCTGGCGCACTATCCGCTGCTGTCGATCATCATCATTGTTTCGTGGCAATGGCTGCCCTTCGCGATCCTGATCCTGATGACCGCCATGCAGTCCCTCGACCAGGAACAGAAAGAAGCAGCGCGCCTCGATGGTGCCGGTCCGGTGGCGATCTTCTGGCACCTGACCCTGCCACACCTGGCGCGGCCGATTGCGGTGGTGGTGATGATCGAAACGATCTTCCTGCTGTCGGTGTTCGCCGAGATTTTCACCACCACCAACGGCGGCCCCGGCTACGCCTCGACCAACCTCGCCTACCTGATCTACAACCAGGCGCTGGTGCAGTTCGACGTCGGCATGGCCTCGGCGGGCGGCTTGATTGCCGTGGTCATCGCCAACATCGCCGCGATCATTCTGGTGCGGATGATCGGCAAAAACCTGACTGACAAAGCCTGAGGCCCGCCATGACTCTTCAACAATCCCGCCGGCTGCAAAGCCTGCTGCTCGGCACCCTGGCCTGGGCCATCGCGATCGTGATTTTCTTCCCGATCTTCTGGATGGTGATGACCAGTTTCAAGACTGAAATCGACGCCTTCGCCACGCCGCCGCAGTTCATCTTCACGCCAACGCTGGAGAACTACCTGCACATCAACGAGCGCAGCGACTACTTCAGTTTTGCCTGGAACTCGGTGGTGATTTCCTTCAGTGCCACGGCGCTGTGCCTGCTGATCGCGGTGCCCGCCGCCTACTCGATGGCGTTCTACGAAACCCAGCGCACCAAGGGCACGCTGCTGTGGATGCTCTCGACCAAGATGCTGCCGCCGGTGGGCGTGCTGATGCCAATCTACCTGCTGGCCAAGAGTTTCGGTCTGCTCGACACGCGCATCGCGTTGATCGTGATCTACACGCTGATCAACCTGCCGATCGTGGTGTGGATGATTTACACCTACTTCAAGGACATCCCCAAAGACATCCTCGAAGCCGCCCGCCTGGATGGCGCCACCTTGTGGCAGGAAATGGTTCGCGTGCTGCTACCGATTGCCAAGGGTGGCCTCGCCTCAACCGTGTTGCTGTCGCTGATTCTGTGCTGGAACGAGGCGTTCTGGTCGCTGAACCTGACCTCGTCGAAAGCCGCGCCGCTGACCGCGCTGATCGCCTCCTACTCGAGTCCCGAAGGCTTGTTCTGGGCCAAGTTGTCGGCGGTCTCGACCCTGGCCTGCGCGCCGATCCTGATCTTCGGCTGGATCAGCCAGAAACAACTGGTGCGCGGCCTGTCATTCGGTGCCGTGAAATGAATATTCCAGAACCAACACCTTCCCCTGTGGGAGCGGGCTTGCTCGCGAAAGCGGTGGGTCATCCAACAATGATGGTGACTGACACGGCCCCTTCGCGAGCAAGCCCGCTCCCACCAAAAGCATGCCCGGCGCCATTGAATTAACTTAAGTGGAGGCCCATCAAAATGGCCAACCTGAAAATCAAGAATCTGCAAAAAGGCTTCGAAGGTTTCTCCATCATCAAGGGCATCGACCTTGAGGTGAATGACAAGGAATTCGTGGTCTTCGTCGGCCCGTCCGGTTGCGGCAAATCCACCCTGCTCCGACTGATCGCCGGGCTGGAAGAGGTCAGCGGCGGCACCATCGAACTCGATGGCCGCGACATCACCGAAGTCAGCCCGGCCAAGCGCGATCTGGCGATGGTGTTCCAGACCTACGCGCTGTACCCGCACATGACCGTGAAGAAAAACATGTCGTTCGCCCTCGACCTGGCCGGTGTACCGAAAGCCGAAGTCGAGAAAAAGGTCGGCGAAGCGGCGCGCATTCTCGAACTCGGGCCGATGCTCGAGCGCAAGCCGAAACAGCTGTCCGGCGGCCAACGGCAACGGGTCGCCATCGGCCGCGCCATCGTGCGCAATCCGAAAATTTTCCTGTTCGACGAACCGCTGTCCAACCTCGACGCCGCGCTGCGCGTGCAGATGCGTCTGGAGCTGCTGCGTCTGCACAAGGACCTGCAAGCCACGATGATCTACGTGACCCACGATCAGGTCGAAGCCATGACCATGGCCGACAAAGTGGTGGTGCTCAACGGCGGCAAAATCGAGCAGGTCGGCTCGCCGCTGGACCTCTATCACAACCCGGCCAACCTGTTCGTCGCCGGTTTTCTCGGCACGCCGAAAATGGGTTTCCTCAAAGGCAAGATCGCCCGCATCGACGGCCAGAGCTGCGAAGTCTCGCTGGACGCCGGCACGCGCATCACCCTGCCGTTCAATGCCGCCAACCTGAGCGTCGGCAGCACCGTGACCCTGGGCATTCGCCCGGAACATCTGGAGCTGACACAACCGGGCGACTGCACCCTGCAAGTCACCGCCGACGTCAGCGAACGCCTGGGCAGCGACACCTTCTGCCACGTCACCACCAACGCCGGCGAAGCCCTGACCATGCGCGTGCGCGGTGACCTGGCGAGCCGCTACGGCGAGCAACTGAACCTGCACCTGGACGCCAGCCATTGCCACCTGTTCGACGCCGATGGCGTGGCGCTGACCCGCCCGCTTCGCGCCGCGGCCTGAATTTCGAGACCTGCCCGATGAAACTGAATGAACAAAACCTGCATCGCCTCGCCCCCGAGGTGCAACTGCCGGCCTACAACCTCAGCGACACCCGTCAGGGCATCGCGCACATTGGCGTCGGCGGCTTCCACCGCGCGCATCAGGCGTATTACACCGATGCGCTGATGAACACCGGCCAGGCGCTGGACTGGGCGATCTGTGGGGTCGGCCTGCGCGCGGAAGACCGCCGCGCCCGTGACGACCTCAAGGAGCAGGATTACCTGTTTACCCTGTTCGAACTCGGCGATAACGACGACACCGAAGTGCGGGTGATCGGTGCGATCCGCGACATGCTCCTGGCCGAGGATGGCGCGCAGGCGCTGATCGACAAACTTGCCGATCCGCAGATCCGCATCGTCTCGCTGACCATCACTGAAGGCGGCTACTGCATCGACGACAGCAACGGCGAATTCATGGCGCACCTGCCGCAGATTCAACACGATCTGGCACATCCGCAAACGCCGAAAACCGTGTTCGGCTTCCTCTGCGCGGCGCTGGAAAAACGCCGTGGCTCGGGCACACCGGCGTTCACGATCATGTCCTGCGATAACCTGCCGCATAACGGCGCGGTGACCCGCAAGGCACTGCTGGCCTTCGCCACCCTGCGTGACCCGGGGCTGCGCGACTGGATCGCGCAGAACGTCAGTTTCCCCAACGCCATGGTCGATCGCATCACGCCGATGACCAGCACCGCGCATCGTCTGCAACTGGCCGACAAACACGGTGTGGACGACAACTGGCCAGTGGTCTGCGAGCCTTTTGTGCAATGGGTGCTGGAAGACAAGTTCGTCAATGGGCGCCCGGCCTGGGAACAGGTTGGCGTGCAGTTCACCGATGACGTTTCGCCCTACGAAGAAATGAAGATCAAACTGCTCAACGGCAGCCATCTGGCGCTGACGTATCTGGGCTTTTTGAAGGGCTATCGTTTCGTCCACGAGACCATGAACGACCCGCTGTTCGTGCGCTACATGCGCGCCTACATGGACCTCGACGTCACCCCGCAACTGGCGCCGGTGCCGGGCATCGACCTGACCGACTACAAAAACACGCTGGTGGCGCGGTTCTCCAATCAGGCGATTGCCGACCAGCTGGAGCGGGTGTGCTCGGATGGCTCGTCGAAGTTTCCCAAGTTCACCATTCCGACGATCAATCGCTTGATTGCCGACGGCAAGGAAACCAAGCGTGCCGCGTTGGTGGTGGCGGCCTGGGCGTTGTATTTGAAGGGCGTGGATGAGAATGGCGACACTTATACGATTCCCGATCCACGGGCAGAGTTTTGTCAGGGACTGGTAGCGGATGATGCGTTGATCACTCAGCGGTTGTTGGCGGTTGAGGAGATCTTCGGCACGGCGATACCGCGTTCGGCGGCGTTTGTGGCGGCATTTGAATGGTGCTGCAACAGCTTGCGTGAGGTGGGTGTGACGCGCACTTTGGAGCGGGTCTTGACTGAATGATGCGGTGACTTTACTGCCGCCTTCGCGAGCAGGCTCGCTCCCACAGGTGAACGCATTTCAAAATGTGGGAGCGAGCCTGCTCGCGAATGGCAGCCTCACCCTGGCAAACCTGACACCCTGAGGACCTCACTGTGACCACCCGACAACTCTTCCTCGGCATCGACTGCGGCACCCAGGGCACCAAGGCGATCATCCTCGATGCCACCAGCGGTCAGGTGCTCGGCGAAGGCGCGGCCACGCACACGATGATCAGCGGCGCCAACGGCCGGCGCGAGCAGGACACCCAACAGTGGCTCGACGCCTTCGCCCTCGCCACCCGCCGCGCCTTGCTCGCAGCCAATGTTGACGGTCAGGCGATCCTCGGCATCGGCGTTTCCGGCCAGCAACACGGTCTGGTACTGCTCGACGATCAGGGCCAGGTGCTGCGCCCGGCCAAGCTGTGGTGCGACACCGAAACCACGGATGAAAACGACCGTCTGCTCCAACACCTGGGCGGTGAAAAAGGTTCGCTGGAGCGCCTGGGCGTGGTCATCGCGCCGGGCTACACCGTGTCCAAACTGCTGTGGACCAAGGAACAGCACCCGGAGGTGTTCTCGCGTATTGCGCGCATCCTTCTGCCCCACGACTACCTGAACTTCTGGCTCACCGGCCGCGCCTGCAGCGAATACGGCGACGCCTCCGGCACCGGCTATTTCAACGTGCGCAGCCGCCAGTGGGACTTGCAACTGCTGCGCGATATCGACGCCACGGGTCGCCTGCAAGCCGCGTTACCGGAGCTGATCGACGCGCATCAAGCGGTCGGCACCCTGCTGCCGGCGATTGCCGAACAGCTCGGCCTCAGCCCGAATGCGCTGGTCGCCAGCGGCGGTGGCGACAACATGATGGGCGCCATCGGCACCGGCAACATTCAGCCGGGAGCGATCACCATGAGCCTCGGCTCCTCCGGCACGGTGTACGCGTACGCCGAGGCACCGCAGGTTAGCGCGGATGCGTCGGTTGCGACGTTCTGCTCGTCCAGTGGCGGCTGGCTGCCGCTGATCTGCACCATGAACCTGACCAACGCCACCGGTGCCATCCGCGAGCTGTTCGACCTCGATCTGCAGCAGTTCAATCAGCTCGTGGCCGAGGCGCCGATCGGGGCCGAAGGCGTGAGCATGCTGCCATTCCTCAACGGCGAGCGCGTCCCCGCCCTGCCCCATGCCACCGGCAGCCTGCACGGCCTGACCCTGAGCAACCTGACCCAGGCCAACCTGTGTCGCGCCGTGGTCGAAGGCACCACCTTCGGTTTGCGTTATGGGCTGGATCTGTTACGCCACAATGGTTTACAAAGCCGCAGCATTTGCCTGATCGGCGGCGGTTCGAAAAGTGCAGTGTGGCGGCAGATCGTAGCCGACATCATGAACACCCCGGTGATCTGCACCGAACACAGCGAAGCCGCAGCCCTTGGCGCGGCGATTCAGGCGGCGTGGTGCAAGTCATGGTCGAACGGCCACGAAGACACTTTGGCCGATCTGTGCCAGCGCTGCGTGAAGCTCGATCTGCACAGTGAAACCCTGCCGGTCACCGCCAATGTTGCGGCGTTCCAGCAGGCCTATGAACGCTATCAACAGCATGTCGCAACCCTATAAAGAGCAAACAATTATGTATTTGGTGTGTGGCGAAGCCCTGTTCGATTTCTTCAGCGAAGACGATGCCAGCGGTCTGGCGTCGAAGGTCAATTTCAAGGCGATTGCCGGCGGCTCGCCGTTCAACGTCGCGGTCGGCTTGCGCCGTTTGGGCGTGGATTCGGCGCTGTTTGCCGGGCTGTCTACCGACTATCTCGGCCGGCGTTTGCAGCAAGTGCTGCAGGATGAAGGCGTGCGTGCGGACTACCTGATCGACTTCGCCGCGCCAACCACGCTGGCGATGGTCGCGGTCGGTGCCAACGGTTCGCCGCATTACAGTTTTCGCGGCGAGGGCTGCGCTGATCGCCAGTTGAGCGTTGCACATTTGCCGCAACTGGGCGCTGAAGTCCGTGGTCTGCACATCGGCTCGTTCTCGCTGGTGGTGCAACCGATCGCCGACACCCTGCTGACCCTGGTGCAGCGCGAAAGCGGCAAGCGCCTGATCACCCTGGATCCCAACGTGCGCCTCAACCCGGAACCGAACATCGACCTGTGGCGCGAGCGCGTGGCGACCCTGGTGCAACTGGCCGACATGATCAAGGTCAGCGACGAAGACCTGAGCCTGCTGTATCCCGAACAGGATCCACAACGCGTGATCGAAGGCTGGCTGCAGCATCGCTGCCAGTTGGTATTTCTGACCCGTGGCGGCGAAGGCGCAACGGTGTTCAGCCGCGCTCATGGTTCGTGGTCAGTACCGGCGTGCTCGGTGAAGATCGCCGATACCGTCGGCGCCGGCGATACCTTCCAGGCGGCACTGATCACCTGGCTGACCGAGCAAGAACTGGACTCGGTCGAAGGGGTTCAAGCACTCAGCCGCGAGCAGATCGACGCGATGCTCAGGTTTGCCGTACAGGCGGCCGCCCTTACGTGCAGCAAGACCGGTCCGGATTTGCCCTATCGTCACCAGTTGAGCTGAGCGCGTAGACTGTCGGCCTTTTTGCGCGCATGGGGATGACGGTTTGATGTCGGGGCGGACGGCGGGACTTTTGATACTGGCGGGACTACTCAGCGGCTGCGGCACCTCGCCGCCGCGTTCGCCGGAAGACATCTGCGAGATCTTCCGCGAGAAGAGCGACTGGTACGACGCGGCGCAAGTCACGCAAAAGCGCTGGGGCGTACCGATCCAGGTGCCCTTCGCGATCATGTATCAGGAGTCCGGCTACCGCTACGACGCCAAGACGCCGCGTAAATACCTGTTGTGGGTGATTCCGTGGGGCCGGGTGTCGACGGCCTCCGGCTATGCCCAGGCCAAGGATGAAGTCTGGGCCGATTACCAGAAAAGTACCGGGCGCAACTGGGCCGACCGCGAAGACTTCGATGACGCCATCGACTTCGTCGGCTGGTACATGGACAAGACCACCTCGATCAACGGCGTGTACAAATACGACGCCTATAACCAGTACCTGAACTACCACGAAGGCTGGGGCGGTTTCCGCAACAAGACCTACGCCAGCAAGGCCTGGCTGATGCCGACTGCGCGCAAAGTGCAGACGCGTTCCGATGTGTATGCGCGGCAGTATGCCGGGTGCAAAGAGGATCTGAATCGCGGCTTCTGGAGCCGGTTCTGGCATTGGTTGTAGGGATGACTATCAGGCCCAATCGCGAGCAGGCTCACTCCTACAAGGGATCGATGGCGAACACGCTATCCCCGTCTACCAAAATCCCTTTGTAGGAGTGAGCCTGCTCGCGATAGCGGTCATCCAGGCGCCATAGTTCTCAGGGTTACAACACCGAAAAGTTGTAACTCACAATCAACCGGGTCTCATCCACATCCCGGGCAAACTTTTCATAGTTGGTGCGGTAAGTCGCATTGCGCAGGCGCAGGCTGACATCCTTGAACGTGCCCGTCTGGATCACGTACTTCAACTCGCTGTCGCGCTCCCACTCTTTGCCCTCCTGATCACTGCCCGGGACCTTGATGTGATCACCGTTGACATAGCGGGTCAGGAAGCTCAGGCCGTTGATGCCGATGGCCTTGAAGTCATAGTCATAACGCAGCTGCCAGGAACGTTCCTGCGCTGCGGCGAAGTCGTTGACCTGCACGTAGTTGACCAGATACGGATTGCTGCCATCGAGGTACGGCATCGAATTGTCGCCGTTCATGCGCTGCCAGCCGGCGCTGAAGGTGTGGCCGCTGATGCCGTACGAGAGCATGCCGCTCAAGGCGCGGTTGTCGATGGAGCCGGCCTTGGCATCACCGCTGTCGGCGCTTTTCAGCAAACGCAGATCGGCCTTCAGCACGCCATCGCCCAGTGGCTGATTGCCGAGCAAACCAATGAAGTGCTGGCGATAGATGTCTTCCAGCTCGGCGTAGTGATACTGCGCGGTCAGGCGATCGTTGATCTTGTAGTCGATGCCGTACATGTCGAAATGATCGGCGGTGGTGTTACAGGCGTAGCGCTTGTTCTTGCAGTGCACGCGGATGTCTTGCGAATCGGTGGAGTCGCGCGCGGTGTACTTGTCCAGACGCGCGGCCATGAAGGTCAAATCCTTCACCTCCCTGGAGGTCAGCATGGCGCCGTTGAACATGGTCGGCAGCAAGCGGCCGTCGTTGTACTTGAGCAACGGCAGATCCGGCAGCAGCGCGCCGTACTTCAACACCGTGTCCGAGACCTTGACCTTGGCGGTCAGGCCCATTTTTGCATACTGACCCTTCGAGCCGCGCGGATTGTCGCCGCTGGACGGCAGCAAGCCGCTGTTGCTGCGATCAGGGCTGGAGTCGAGCTGAAAGCCGAGCATGCCCAGCGCATCGATACCGAAGCCGACCGTGCCCTCGGTGTAACCCGATTGCAGATTGAGAATAAAGCCTTGCGCCGACTCTTCACGCTTGGAAGCACCCTGGTCGCTGGAGGTGTGCCCATCACGGAAATCGCGGTTGAAATACACCGTGCGCGATTCGATTTTCGCCGTGGTGTCTTCGAGAAAACCGCTGGCCTGAACCTGCGCAGCAAAACCGGCGCACAGCACAACGGCTCCGAAGCCAAACGACTGGCGCGGGGTGATGAGAAGGAATGGGGGACGCATGAAAAACTCCAACAGTACAGCGTTTGCGCCGGGGCGCAGTCAGCCAGAAAAATAGCTCCCGTCCCGGGTCAAAAACAGCCGGGAAGAAGTGGACACGCAGGGGTGAGGGGCAATGATGGCAGATGGCTTTGACGGTCTGAAGGCGACTTTAGTCTGAAACTGACTGGCGATTCTTCGGCCTGCGATGGGCTCAAACCAGGTGCTGGCCAGTGGCTCACGACTGCGAAATCCCCGGTTTCATTGGGTGAAAACGCCGGCATAGGGGTTTTCCCTATACCCCACGGGCCCCGTCCCTACGGCATTTGCGCCTTGAACGAGGCGGTCTAATCCTCCATCATCCGTCACCTGCTTATTCAATGGACGGAATTCAAGGCATGCTGGACGCCAACGCTACCCACATTACCCTTACCCTCGAAGGCGCCTCCGCCGACCTGCAAGTGCTGAGCTTCACTGGTCGCGAAGCCCTCAACGAGCCTTTCCGTTTCGACCTCGAACTGGTCAGCGCCCGCCCCGACCTGAAACTCGAAGAGCTGCTGCACAAGCCCGGGGTCCTGACCTTCGGCGCCACCGGCGAAGGCAAGATTCATGGCCTGGTGTATCGCATCGAACAAGGCGATTCCGGCAAGACCCTGACCCGCTACAGCATCAGCCTGGTACCGCAACTGGCCTATCTGCGGCACAACCATGACCAGCAGATTTTTCAGAACCTCACGGTGCCGAAGATCATCGCCCAGGTGCTGGAAGATCGCGGCATTCTGGCCGACGCCTACAGCTTCCAGCTCAACGCCGAGCACCCGCAGCGCGACTACTGCGTGCAGTACGACGAGTCCGACCTGCATTTCATCCAGCGCCTGTGCGAAGAGGAAGGCATTCACTTCCACTTCCAGCACAGCAGCAGCGGGCACAAACTGGTGTTCGGCGATGATCAGACGGTGTTCCGCAAACTCAAGGCCGTGAGCTACCAGCAAGACTCCGGCATGAGCGCCGACAAACCGGTGATCAAGCGCTTCAACCTGCGCCTGGAAACCCGCACCACCCGCGTCAGCCGCCGCGACTACGACTTCGAAAAACCGAAGATCCTGCCCGAAGGTGCAGTCAAATCCGAGTTCGCCCCGGATCTTGAGGACTACGATTACCCCGGTCGTTTCACCACCCGCGAGCGCGGCAAATTCCTCTCGACCCGCGCCCTCGAACGTCATCGCAGCGACTACAAACTCGCCGAAGGCAAAGGTGACGAACCGACCCTGACCAGCGGCCACTTCCTGACCCTGGCCGAACACCCGCGCGCTGAATGGAACGACCTGTGGCTGCTGCTGGAAGTCTTCCACGAAGGCAAACAACCGCAAGTGCTCGGTGAAAACGTCACCAGCGACGTCACCGACAACAAAAGCGATTTCCACCAGGGCTACCGCAACAGCTTCCTCGCCACCCCGTGGGACGCGCACTACCGCCCTGCCCTCGAACACCCGAAACCAAAAGTCCTCGGCAGCCAGACCGCGGTCGTCACCGGCCCGGCCGGTGAAGAAATCCACTGCGACCAGTACGGCCGCATCAAAGTCCAGTTCCACTGGGATCGCGACGGCCAGTCCGACGACAAAACCACCTGCTGGCTGCGCGTCGCCAGCGGCTGGGCCGGCGCCGCCTACGGCGGCATCGCCATCCCGCGCATCGGCATGGAAGTCCTCGTCACCTTCCTCGAAGGCGACCCCGACCAGCCCCTCGTCACCGGCTGCCTGTACCACAAGGAAAACGTCGTCCCCTACGAGCTGCCGGCAAACAAAACCCGCAGCACCTTCAAAACCCTCAGCTCCCCGGGCGGCAAGGGCTACAACGAGTTTCGGATTGAAGACAAAAAGGGTGTGGAGCAGATCTACATCCATGCGCAGCGGGATTGGGACGAGAACATCGAGCACGACCAGAAGATCCGCGTGGGCAATGAGCGGCATGACACGGTTGAGGCCAACACCTACAGCGAATTCAAAGTCGAAGAGCACCGCATCACCCATTTGAATCGTGTCAGTGAAATGCGCGCAGATGATCACCTGACCGTCGCAGTCACCCAGCACCTCAAAGTAGGCACAGCGCAATTCGTCGAAGCCGGCAGCGAAATCCATTACTACGCCGGCCAGAAAGTCGTCGTCGAAGGCGCAATGGAACTGACCGCCAAAGCCGGCGGCAGCTTCGTCAAGGTCGACGCCGGTGGCGTGACCATCAGCGGTGCCGAGGTGAAGGTCAATACCGGCGGTGCACCGGGTGTAGGTACGCCGGCCGCGCCGTTGCTGCCAGGGCCGATGAAGGTGGCGGATGCGGATAAGGCGGGCAAAGTGCTCATCCCGCTGCCCAAACGCCTCAACGAGTCCGGTATCACGCCGTTGTGCGGCAAACAAAGCAACGGCGCTTGCAGCCGTAAGGATTGCACATGCATGTAAAAACGCTCAGCGCCCTCCTCGAAGCACCACGCTACGCCTTCGAGGATTTGCCGAAAGAAAGCTCCGACCTGAGCCTGTGTTTCATCATTGATCGCGTCCGTCAGCCAGAAGCCATGAGCCGCCTCTACCGTGTCGGCGAACCCGTCGACACTCAAGGCCTGTTCCTCAACACCGACTTCGCCGAAATCGCCGCTGACGGCCCTCTCTGGCTGGTCGCACCGTGGGGCAGTCGCCTCGCTGCAGAAGCGGCAGGTCTCTGCGAAGAGAACTTTGCCGGCATCGCACTCACCACAGCAGATCCAGTCAAAGCACTTGCACACGCCCGCTGGCTCCTGCGTGCCAACGATGGCTCCGGCGGTCAAAGTCTGTTGAGTTATCACAAGCCAAGTCTGTGGGCCGCGCTGGCCTACACCGCCGGTGAAAGTTCGCATCAGCTCTTCGGCCCTTGGCAAGACGTATACAGCCCGGCACCGGTTCACTTCGGGCGCAATCGCAGTCGCTGGCTCAGTTGGCGAGCCCTTTCGGAACTTGAATGGCTGGGCGACGTTTCAGCGTTCAACCTGCCACCGGCAGCGCCAAAGGTTCAGGAGCATCTTGGATGGGTTTACTGGGCAGACGAGCAATACGCTGCCTACGGTGAACCTACCGACGAACAACTGCCCAACCTCGTGGAAAACCTCAATGTGCTGGTTGCCCACAACATTTACGAAGGGCGTCATTTACTGAAACTGGGCCAAATCACCAACGGCCCGCTGCTCGAAACGCAGCCACAGGCAATGGCCATCCTGCAATCCAGGGAAGAGTCGTTCATCAAAGTGCAGCAGTTGCAGAAACTCGCTAACAGCGCTGCTTGATGAGCCCGTCCGTAAAGAATGAATGGAAGCGAAATGGAAACTGAAATTTCAGAAGCACCCAAGGTAGATCTCAACGGACCAAGTGCGAACGTATCGACTTCAGCGGTACCGGTAGAAAGCAAGCCAGCTTTGGAACTTGATCCCCAGCCTGAAGCGCCTGACAGTTGCTCTAACGCGTTCGACAACGTGAAGACGCCTTGCTCGACGGAATATGGCGAAGTGATCTACGCCACCAAGGAAAAAATGTTCTACCTGTTGCCTAAACGAGCGGCCAGCTCGATCAAAGAGGCGATGAATGAACTCGAGCAACACATCAGCGCCAGCAAGTCTCCGGAAGAACGACTCAAAGGTATGAACACCGCAGGGCTTCTAGAGTACTTTCTGGAGCCCAAACTGAGTAATTTCCTGCAAGGCGAGCAAAAAAGCCGAATGCTCGAAATCGAGGCTCAGGAACCCGATATCGCGCAGCCCACCATGGCTATGCGATTGAAGGCTGTCAGCCGAGAGGCCCGAAACTCCGCTGCTTTGGACAAACTGCCAGACCAAAGCGAATACGCTCGCAATCGGGAGCTTGCCAATCAACAGCAAGCGAGCCTGCTTGAAGCCAACTCTGACGGCCAGAAACTGCAGCGCCTCTACAACGAATGGAAGAAGCTGAAAGCGATTGCAGTTGCACAGGCAAAAATTGCTGGCTACACCTACGAAAGCGGCAACCTGTTTTCCCCAGGGGCGATCGAAGCAAGAAATCGCGTGCAGACTTACTTGAAAGCCCGCGCTGCGCTCACGAAGAGTGGCAAGTTGACGACTCTGAAGGAGGCAGACTTTCAGAAAAACAAAAAGGCTTATCTGGACGCCACAAACTGCGTAATCGATGGCAAAGCCCGGATGTGTGGTTATTTAAAGGAAGTTGCTAACGAGCGCAAAAAAGTCGAAAAAGACTTCGCTGCTTATATCGATGCGATTTTGAAAGTTGCCGACTACGGATTGGCCCTACCGGAGTTTGCGCTCATTCCTGAGACGGGTGACATCAGCGCAGGTGTCGAGAAGTTCAAAGCATATCTCGAGATGGAGCAGCAACAGATCAAGCTCACCGAGCAGATCCGCACGAAATATAAAGCCTGGATTGACGCCAGCGGCCAAAACGTCGCGCCCCCCACAGGAATCGTGGAAGCGGAGCAAGCAGAGTGGCAGCGCATCCAACAAGATCGCCTTAAACTCCGCGAAGACGCTGAAGCAGCGGTTGCTGCAGCCCTGCCATTACGACACCTCCTGTGGGAACCCGAGCAGTATCAACCAAAACCGGAAGAGCGCTTGGTCAAAGCAGAATTTCCTTTGCGCGAAGTTGCACTTTTCAATAGTCCCAACAGTCCCGTTAAACACCTGAGTCTGCTCAATCTGGAGGGCATCACAAAGGTACTGAAAAAGGACGCGAGTGAAATCGGCGCCAAAGCAAGCAAGGATTTGAAGAAACTTCCGGGAAACAGCAACGGAAAAGCAACATCGGACACTGACGACAATCCTTTCCATGAGTGGCTGCGAGCGGAAGGTGCACTAGCCATCAAAGATCAGCAGAGTGACTGGTTTGATGAGAAAGGCTGGTTTGATGTAGAGCTGTTCCATTCTTACCTGAAGTCGAAAAACTACAAGGTCGAAACCTTTGAGGATGCAGGAGCCCGCAAGGACTGGGGACTTCGTCTTCGTCAGTTGCTCTTCAAAGAAGAAGTCAGAAGCTCGTTGCGCCTGTTCGACAATAGCCCCCAAGCGCAACTCGTGCGTTGCCTCACACCGCCGCAGTCATCAATCCACACTGGCGCTAAGATAAACGGCCCGACATTCAGTGTCGCGGATAACTTCAAAGCTTCCGCCAAGGCTGAAGCAAGCCTGGGCATTGACCTCGCACGTGGCGAAGTCGAACTGATGAAAATGGATCTTCCGGGCAGAGATCAGGCCAAAGACATCCTGATTCCTTACCTCGACTACGACAAAAATCGCAAAAACCTGAATCTCGGTCGGTTCTCCATCCACCTGGGCGCCAGAGCCTGGGGATACACAGGTGCCACTCTCCTCCTTTCCTCCAGCGTGCAGTTGGGACGTGCAAACGTACAAGGCGGCCTAAATCTTCCGGAAATCACCGACGCAAAACGTCCTGAAACGACAAATTCAACCGCTGGAACCGTGAGAAGCGAACCGGTGCTGGAAGGCAATGCCGCCAAAGTTCGAGTAGAGGACGGCGCCAAAGCTCAATTCAACCTTTTTGCTGGAGTGCAGGCAGGGATCCTACTGACCGGCGCTCTGAACTGGGCACCACCAAAAGACATAGCAGCCTTGCGCACCGCGCCAACGCCCGGAATGGGTAACAGCGTCAACAGCACCAAAGCCAGTCAATGGTCCAGTCTTGCCAGACTTACTGCTGGTTTTACTGCCGCATACGGGCTTGGCACGAATGCAGACATTGGCATTTCCTTGCACGAAGGCCGCTTCATTATGCGGTTCAAGGCATCTGTCATTGTCGGAGCGGGAGCCGGCGGCGAGTTCCAGTTCGAAGTCGGTTATGACGGGGTTACTGACCTGATTAACCTCCTACGCCGCGAGATTCACAAGAACCAGGATAAATCGCTGATTTTTGTTACGGATGAAGCATCGGATTATATCGACAAGCTCAATTTCCTTGGCGCTGCCGGTATGGAAGTGGCGATGTCTTATATGCAGGGCGTTGATATGGTGATGTCTTTGTATGAGGCGTTAACAGGAGGTGGTCGAGGCGGTACTGTCGCTCATACAATCATGACATATCGAAACCAAGCAGAGCTTGAAGAGTGGTTCATAGCAGCTACGCCAGGAGCGTTGGGTCCGATGCTAATGACACTTACCAGTGCAGCGGAAGCGTTCAAAATCCCACTAAAACTTTCCGACAGCAGCCTCGCTACTGAGTATAGTCATGACCAAGCTCACCTTCTTCAGCAAAAAGCAATTGAGCGCACTCTTGGTTGGATAATAAAGCGCGCCGAAAAAGACGGAACTATTTTAAAAGCACAAAGCCAATTTGAAGAAGCCTGCATGTGCATGAACAGGTTTGGGACAAAAGAGAAGAACCAAAACCAGAAATATTGCGAGAACCGCCTGCACATGGATAATTTCATGTCGGAAGCAGTTATGCGACTTCAAGATCGAACAAGTGACGACACCAGAGCTAGATACAAAGCGCATGTTAAAACTCTTGGCGAGCGACTAGACGGCTATTGCGCTCGGATTACACACTATGGAAGAACATATTTGCCAAGTGGAAAAGCAACCTATACCGGACCGGACGACAGTGTAAAATGATTAAAAACATGCAATACAAATCAATATCCCAAATCTTTTTTGTGCTCCTGGTGTTCGTATCTAATTCCGCTATGGCACTCACAAGCGCTCAGGCAACTGCTAAAGAAAAAGGAATTACGCTTTTTAATCAATATAAACCTGCTGAAACGGAACTTCGGATTGCTGCAGAAGCAGGTGACGCTGAATCACAATTCTACTTGGCTGAAGAGCTCCGACAAAGAAGCCAATACATTACGACTGAGGCAAAAAAATGGTTAGAGGCGGCAAGTGCACAAGGGGATCTTTACGCCATGCTTAGGCTCGCCCGCTCGGACGATGATCTCTGTACGACAATGAAAAACTGCCCTCCCGGGCAAAAAACTTCGGCAGAGTGGATGGATAAAGTAAAAGAGTTAGCAACATCTAGAGCTGAAAAGGGTGACGCTGAGTCCGCTTATATCATGTATTTGGCAACTGGCCAGTTGGACTGGTTAAAAAAATCCGCAGAGTCTGGTTTTGCTCAAGGTCAATGGCTGCTTGCCATTCGATATAAGGAAGGTAATGGATCCTTTTTGTTGCCTTGGAAACGATCGGAAGCTGTGGAGAGTTGGGCAAAGGCATCTGCTATGGGAGGTAATCCCAAGGGAATGATGGAGTACGCTGCCATTCTTTTCGAGAAGGGTGACGTGGAGAGTTTTCGATATTGGAATGAACAAGCCGCTTCAGTTGGCTTCGCTACTACAGTATATGGATATGGGTCAGACCTTGCCCATGAGCCCGATACTTATGGCTTCCCTTATGACATCATCAAAGGCTATGCCTTAATTTATTTATTGAAAGAGCTTGATGGCGGAGGCGGCATGGATGCGAACGTCAATGATAAGCTTCCTAAAATCGCTGCAAAAATGACGCAAAATCAAATAGCAGAAGCAAAAATATTTGCACAACAGTGGAAAGCTACTCACCCGCCGCTCTCCTTTTTCCCCGACAAACTTGGACGCTAATTCAAAGCACTTCCACGACCAGATTAGGGCTAGATACAAAAAAACATGTTGAGGAGCTTGGCGCGAGACTAGACGAATTTTTTCAACGATTTACGCACTATGGCCGGACATACCTTTCTGGCGGAAGAGCGACATATTACGGCCCAAAGAATAAATGACTAAAACACAATCATGACAACACAAGTCCAAATCCGGCACCGTTGCCAGCACCAAAAGCACAGACCAAGTGCTGACCGGGCGTGCCGCCAATGTCCAAATCGAAAGCGACTTTCAATGTTTTCGGAGGCTTGCAAGCCGCCATCGAACTCACCGGCGCACTGAACTGGGCACCACCTAAAGAGCTGGTCGCACTGCGCACCGCACCAACGATGGGTATCGGCAGCGATAAAGACGCGAAAAAAAGCGAATCCATGGTTGACGCTTGCCAAGCTGAGTGGGTCTGTGGGGGTTGCGCTGGGCGCAGGATTCCAGGGAACGGCGCAGATTTCTGTGGATAAGGGCCGCTTTATTCTCAATCTGAAGGCTGCGGTAGTGCTGGGCCCTGGTGCTAACGGCAGCTTTAAGTTTGAGATTGGTTATGAGGCGGTGGTTGATATCATCAACTTGTACCGTAAGGAACTTCACAAGACTAAAGGTCGTAAGGTCGAGTGGATGGATCCTGAAGCGAGTGAATATGCGTCAGCGCTTAATGCATTGGGTGCTGCCGGGTTGAACGTGGCGATGGCGTACATGATGCGTTGGGATGTTGTGATGTTGTGATGTTGTGATGTTGTGATGTTGTGATGAGCCTATATGAGGCGCTGACTCGTAGTGGCAAGGGTGGCCCAATTGCGGATGCGATTGTTGAGTACGGCAACCAGAGCGAGCTAGAGGACTGGTGTATTAATGCAATCCCTAGCGCATTGGGCCCGCTACTTAGAACATTAAGTAGCCCGCCTGAGGCGTTCTCTGTAAATAGCGAAGGTTCAAAACGGACATATCCACAATCGGAAGCTCATGCACTTCAACAGAAAGCAATCGAGCGGATTTTAGGTTGGATTGTTAAAAACGCACAGAAGAACAACACTATTGACAAAGCACAAAGCCAGTTTGAGATGGCGTGTATGTCGATGAATGAATTCGGCGTAAGAGCTGCTAACTCAGAGCAAGATTACTGCAAGAATCGATTTGCGCTAGATAGCTTCATGGCAGAAGGCGTTCAAAACTTACTAGACAAACAAAGCAACAGTGCCAGAGAGCGTTACAAAAATCACGTAAGGCTGCTTGGCGCAAATCTTTCAGAGTATTGCCAGAAAAATTTCGTTCCTCGTCCAAACTACTCTAGTAGTGGAGCGTCACCATTTTTAAGAAATTTCTAATGAGCACAGAAAATATGAGTATTTATAAGGCGCTTCGCTCGCTAATCATCTGGTCTGTTATTTTCTCTCAGAGCGTAAGTACTGCAGCATTTGCTTCCACGCCAGACAGTCAGAATAACCGCAACAAAATTAGCGGAATCATCTTATACAACCAATTAAAAATCGACGCTGCCATTCCACAATTAGAAAAAGACGCAGAGGCCGGCGATATAGATTCCCAATATTACTTAGGAGAGGCTCTTCGAAAGCGGAATCGCTACATGACGAGAGAAGCACAGCAATGGTATGGAAAAGCTGCGAATAATGGATCTATATTTGCGATGATTCAATTAGGTCGCCAAAACAATGATCTTTGCAAAAAAATGAACAACTGCCCCCCTAGCGAAAAATCAAGCGCCGAATGGTTGAGCCAGGCAAAAGATCAAGCTATGAAGGGAGCAAGCAAAGGCGATCCTGAGTCTTTGTATTTGATGTATGAAATAACTTTCGATCGTACCTGGTTAGAAAAATCGGCTAGCTCAGGCTACGCGCTCGCACAGTATTGGATGGCCGTCGGTGATCGGCAAGGTGAGGGATTTTTCCTTCTTCCCGGGAAGCGGGAAGCATCAGTAAGCCGGTGGTTGAAAGCGGCTTCTGAGGGAGGGAATCCAAAAGCAATGATGGATTACATTGAGATCCTTTATAAAAACAACGATCTCGAGGGCGTCCGTCATTGGCTTCAAGTAGCGGCTGAAACAGGGGATCAAAAAGCAATCAGCAGCTATGGCTCTTACCTTGCTCATGCGCCTGATCAGGTTGGTTACCCTTTGGATTTGGTTAAGGGCTATGCACTGATTAGCCTGCTCAAAGAGCTGGATGGGGGTGGTGCCATTCAGGATTTCGTTCAGGATACTCTTGAAGAGATTGGGGCAAAGATGACTTCCGAACAGATTGAAAGCTCAAAAGCAGTCGCTAAAAAATGGAAAGACAGTCACCCGCCCCTCTCCTTTTTCCCCGAAAAACTGGGACGTTAAAAACAATTATTTCTGCGAAAGAAATGCCGTAAATAACGGAAAGAGTGAGTTGTATGAACTCTACTTCAACCTCACTCATTCCCTTCTTGCTACAACATCAAACCGGCGCCTTCCAATCCAGCATCTGCTGCTGTGCCACCTGCAGCAAATCATTGCCGTCCTGCGCCAGCAGGTACAGCGCATGGGTAATGTGTGGAATGTCCTGAACATCGCCATGCCGGAAGCACATGCAGTGCAGGGTTTCGAGCAGGTCGCTGCAGGCGCGGATGCGCTGGACGGCGGACTCGAGGATGTCTTGGGGGTTGGCTTGGGTATCGATGACCATTGGCGCGCTGTCGGTGACGCCGCTGTTGAGCGGGTGATAGCGGCTTGGGAGCGAATTTGGTGTAAGCATATTGATTACTCGATTGTTTCGAAAGTAACCCGCCAGCACCGTGACCAAACGATGGGAGGCGGACCGTGTACAGGCTTGGTCAACCGAGAACAATCAACTCAGCTCGCCCGAAGGCGTCCTGCACACGGCCACCACAGCAATGCACTACACGGTCAAAGAACTCCGCGGTGCAAATGATGGCACATATGCAATCGATTATTCTCAGGTGACCAAACCCGAATCGCTGATTTTGCAGCGACGCCAAACCATAACCGCCCCGTTCCCGCCGCCGGAAGCAGACAAAGCATCCATCCTTGTAGGAATCGGCACCGCATCCCCGAGAAATCATCCCTCTGCCAGACAGCCGGCGTTCAGCCCGGTTAACCATCGCTTAACGCCGCAGTCCAAGACTTTACTGAACCGCACACCTCAGCCCCTGGCTGGCGCCGAGTGCGGCAGGTTCGGCCGTATGGCGCCGAACACTTATTCCGTCGCACGGGAGTCCGATTCATGAACATTCGCACGCTATTGCTCACCTCCGCCCTCGCCTGCAGCGCATTTGCCGGGCTGGCTCAGGCCAATGACACCAACGCTGCTACCCAGCCCGTTCCTTACCAGTACGGCATGCCGTTGCATGTGAACAAAGTGATCTCGCTGACCGAGCCACAGACTCAGCAGTGCAAGGTCATCACCGCCGACATGAAGTACATCGACAATGCAGGCAAGCCGGCGGAAATCACCTACCGGAAAATGTCTGACGCCTGCAGCTTCCAGAACTGACAGAAGGCTCTGATTTGCGGCTTTGCGGTAGGCGGTGAGGGGCTCGCGGGTTATGCTCGGGGTCACTTCTCACTGCCGCAAGGACTCGCCATGCAGTTGTCGTTTCGCACGCTGTCGATCATCACATCTTTGTTGTGTTTCGTGCTGGCGCTGGCTTGGGGCTTTTTCCCGCAGGTGTTGCTGGCGATCTGGAGCATTGAGTATTCGTTCGCTGCCGGTTTTGTAGCGCGGCGCAGTGCGGTGCTGTTTGCGGCGTTGGGGGTGATGTTTTATCTGGTGCGCAGCGCGCCGCCGTCGCTGGGTCGCAATGCCCTGAGTAACGGGTTTATCGTCGGTTGTTTTGGCTTGACGGTACTGGGTTTTGGCGAATGGCTGAACGGCCATGCTGGCCCCGGGATTCTGCTCGCGGTGCTGGTCGAGTTCGCGCTGGGCCTTGGCTTTGTGCAGGCCCGGCGCGTGACGGTCGAACTGGGTGAAACGGTGAGTTAAAGCGCTCTGGAGCGAGGACTGTAATGCTGTGGTGTGGTTTGTTGCGCCAGATCCGAGCGCAAGCCGGCAATCAGTTCGTTGATCTCACGGCAGCCATTGAGATGGCTGGCGTCGATACCGCTGACGTGCAGATCAACCTGGTCAGTCTGGTGGTCGCCGAAGACCTTGACGGTCATCGACAGGTCTGGCGACAGCGTGCACTGGCAGCGTTTAGGCAGAAAACTGCTTTCAATGATATTGCGTAGTTCCAAGGCAGACAGAAACATGGTGAACCTCTCCTTATTGATGAAACCGCCAATCAACTCTTCACGTTGACCGCTTTTGCTGCCCCTGCACGGGTGTGTCCCCGCTGATTCCCTGGTGCGGCAAACGGTTGTACTGCGAAATGCCCATTGGAGTGTAGGCGCCCGAAGCCGGTGCGCTGCACCAAAGCGACGCATAAAACGTGCCTTTCATCGGGTCATTTTGACCCTCATGAAATCAAGCACTTGGCGCGCTGGCCAGCAATTGGCCAGTTGCAAAATGCAAGATCGACCTTCCTGAGCACTGCAATTTGCAAGTCGACGCCGGTTTGCATTCATCGCTGATGACAGTGAGAATGCCCGACATCCACCCTACACCCGCCAGGAGGCTTTCATGGGTTCTTTACGCGCTCGCGCGACAATCGGTCTGCTCGTTGCCGGCCTGTCCACCCTCGCCCACGCGGCCAAACTCGAAGACGTTGCGCCGTATCCCAAGGCGGAAAACGGCTTCACCCGCCAAGTCATCTACCTGCCCAAACAGGATCAGGAGGAGAACTTCCAGGTTGAAGTCCTTGCCGGCAAGACCTTGGAAGTCGACTGCAATCGCCAACGTCTGGGTGGTGTTCTGGACGAGAAAAATCTCGAAGGTTGGGGCTATCCGTTCTACCGCCTGGAAAAAGTCATCGGCCCGATGAGCACGCTGATGGCCTGCCCACCCGGCACCGCGAAGAAACGCGCCTTTGTCCCGGTTGTCGGTGACGGCTTCATGCTGCGCTACAACAGCAAGCTGCCACTGGTGATCTACGCCCCGAAAGATGTCGAGGTGCGCTATCGCCTCTGGTCGGCTTCGGACAAGGTCGGCACTGCAATTGCGGAATGACCTGAACAGGGAGCGGCAAACGTGATTACCTGCCATGTGCGATACGTGATCGATCCGTACCAACTGACCGAATTCGAGGCCTACGCCAAGGCCTGGCTGGGCATCGTCGAGCGTTTGGGCGGCACGCATCACGGCTATTTCCTGCCCTCCGAGGGCGCGAGCAACATCGCTTATTGCCTGTTCAGCTTTCCTTCGCTGGCCGATTACGAAAGCTACCGGCACATCGCGCTGACCGACCCGGAAAGCACGGCGCTGGTGGAATCACTGGTGCAGAAGAAATTCATCGTCAGCTACGAGCGCAGTTTCCTGCGCCCACTGCTGCCCTGAGCGGTATCACGCCGGGACGCCGCACATCGCGGCGCGCTCGGCGACGTGGCGCAGGCTGTCGAAGTTGATATTCGCACCCGAGTCGATCGCGACGAAGGTCTGCTCGCGAACACCGCTGCGCGCCACGTATTGCTTGATGCCGGCCACCGCCAATGCCCCGGAAGGCTCGGTGATCGAGCGGGTATCGTCGTAGATATTCTTGATCGCCGCGCACAGCTCGTCATTGCTGACAGTGACCACCTCGTCCACGCAAAACCGGCACACTTCAAAACCATAAGCGCCGATCTGCGCCACCGCCACGCCATCGGCGAACGTTCCGACACTGGGCAACACAACGCGCGCATCCGCTTGCAGCGCCGCCTTCAGGCAGGCCGAATGCTCCGATTCGACACCGATGATCCGTACCTCCGGTCGCAGGTATTTGACGTACGCCGCGATGCCGGCGATCAGCCCGCCCCCACCGACCGGAACGAAGATCGCATCCAGCGGCCCCTGATGCTGACGGAGGATTTCCATGGCAACCGTGCCTTGGCCGGCGATCACGTCCGGGTCGTCGAATGGAGAGACAAAGGTGCGCCCGGTCTGCTCGGCGAGTTGCAGCGCATGGGCCAGGGCAAACGGAAAACTCTCGCCGTGCAGCAGCGCCTCGGCGCCCCGACTTCGCACCCCAAGCACCTTGAGTTCGGGCGTGGTCGAGGGCATGACAATGGTCGCCGCGATCCCCAGCTCCCGCGCTGCCAGCGCCACGCCTTGGGCATGATTGCCCGCCGAAGCGGTGATCACCCCGCGTGCTTTCTGCGCATCGCTCAATTGCACCAGCTTGTTGTAGGCGCCACGGATCTTGAAGGAGAACGTCGGTTGCAGGTCTTCGCGCTTGAGCAGGATCCGGTTGCCCAGCGCCTCGGACAGCGCCGGCGCCGCTTGCAACGGCGTGCGCACAGCAATGTCGTAGACCGGCGCGGCGAGGATCCTTTTCACGTACTGCTCAAGCAGGGCTTGCTGGTCGGGGCTGTGCGGCATGATCGTCTCCTGACGTTTTGATCAGAACCCCGGAGACAGAAAATGAAAACCCGCCTCTAGGGCGGGTTGGGTGCTGCAGTCGTGAGCTAGCCCGCCAAATGAGGAATGGCGGTAATAATGCTTGGCTGGCAGCGCAATACGGTGGAAGTCATGGGCCTGAAATTAGCCCGGCGGCGACCAGCGAGTCAATGGCTTATTTGCGGATGCCAAGTTAGGCTGGCGATTATGCTCATCACCCAAGGAAGGAATGCATGATGTCTGTCGCCCTGCCCCTCACTGCGTTGATTGCGTTTACTGGCTACACCGTATCGGTAATGCTCCAGGCCGAACAGTCGTTGATCGACTTCGGCCTCAGCCTGATGTCGCGTCCGGACACGGCGCAGGTGGTGATTGATCTGTATCTGCTGGCGACGCTGGCCGGGGTATGGATGGTCAAGGACGCCCGCTCGCGAGGGATGTCGGTCTGGTCGGTGGTGCCGTATCTGTTGCTGACGGCGGTATTTGTGTCGATTGGGCCGTTGTTGTATCTGGTGGTGCGTGGGGTTCGGGAGCGCAGGAAAGTGACGGTGGCAGATCCGGCGAGCTGATCTTGAGCCTACGGTGCTGCTGAAATAGCTTTCGCGAGCAAGCCCGCTCCCACAAGGGATTTGTGTCAGGCACAGATCCCGTGCCAGCCCGCGATCCACTGTGGGAGCTGGCTTGCCAGCGAAGGCGTCGGCAAGCCACCACAGATCACTTGGCCAACCGCCGCAACCCAAACAACATCCCCCCCGCCCCCAACAACATCACCAGCAGAAACAGCGGGTAGGAAATCCACCACGGCGTGCCCGCCGTCATCATGCTGAATTCCGACATCCCGCCGATGCTTGCAATCAGGTTCAACGGCAGAAACACCACGTTGATCAACGTCAACTTGCGCAGCAGGTTGTTCATGCTGTTGTTCATCAGATTGCCGCGCGCATCGATCAGCCCCGAGAACACCGTGGAGTAGATCTCCGCCTGCTTGTAGCACTGGTTGTTTTCGATGATCAGGTCGTCGATCAGCCCGATCGCCTCACTGCCGAAATGCTGCTTTTCCGCATGATTGCGCAGCCGCGTCAGCACCGCGCCATTGCTGTGCAGGGCATTGATGTAATAGATCAGGCTTTCGCTGAGATTAAACATCTGCACCAGATGCTGGTTCTGCATCGAGGCGTTGAATTTCTGTTGCAGCTCGCGGGCCACCAGCTTGATCACCTTGAGGTGGCCAAGGTAATGGTGGATGTTGTTGAACAGCAGATCGAGCAACACATCCAGCGGTGCATTGAGCGGCTGGCGTGTGCCGATGCCGTGCAGCGGCGTGTCGTCGGTCGCGATCACCAGCAATTGGCCGGGCGCAAACAGCAGGCCACAGGACGACACTTCAAACGCCAGGCTGCCACCGCCGGAGTAGTTTTCCGGGCGTTTCCAGATCAGGAACAAGTGATCGGGGTGAAACTCGATTCGCGAGACCTCGTCCGGGTCCAGCGCCGAGGCCAACGCGTGTTCGTCGACCTTGTAGTGACTGTGGAGCAAGTCGCGTTCGGCAGCATCAGGATTGCTGAACAGCATCACCTCGGCGTCCAGCCGCTCGACCCGCTGCAGCACGCCATGACTCAATGCGAAACTGCTGATCATCGGCGCGTCACCAGGCCTGGCCGCGACGTTTGAGCTCCAGCCGTCTCACGAACTCCTCCAGCACCAGTGAATACAGATCGTCCTGCAAGTAGGCGTCTTCGATACCTGCATCGAGGTTGGGGTTGTCGTTGACCTCGATTACTACCACTTTGTCGCCGGCCTGTTTCAGGTCCACGCCGTAGAGGCCATCGCCGATCAGGTTGGCGGTCTTGACCGCCAGTTCTACCACCGCTCGCGGCGCCTCGTGCACGGCCAGGGTGCGACACTCGCCGTTGATGTCCTGGCCCTTGGCTTTGTGGTTGTAGATTTGCCAGTGACCCTTGGACATGAAGTACTGGCAGGCGAAGATCGGTTTGCGGTTGAGCACGCCGATGCGCCAGTCGTACTCGGTGTAGAAAAACTCCTGAGCAAGCAGCAACACCGAGTGCTCGAACAGTTCGGCGGTGGCTTCGAGCAACGCCTGCTGGCTTTCGACCTTGATCACTCCGCGAGAAAAACAGCCGTCGGGGATCTTCAGCACCAGCGGAAAACCGAGGCGTTCGCCGACCCGCTCGAAGTCTTCCGGTCGTTCCTTGTAGAGAATTTCGGTGGCGGGCATGCCCAGTTGGTGGCTGTTGAGCAGGTCGGTCAGATACACCTTGTTGGTGCAGCGCAGGATCGACGTCGGATCATCCATGACCACCAGCCCTTCGCTTTCGGCTTTTTTTGCAAAGCGATAGGTGTGGTTGTCGACGCTGGTGGTCTCGCGGATCAGCAAGCCGTCGTACTCGGCGATCCGCGCATAATCCTTACGTTCGATCAGCTCGACGTCGATGCCCATGCGTTTGCCGACCCGCACGAAGTTTTCCAGTGCCTTGGCGTTGGATGGCGGCAAGGCTTCCTGCGGATCGTGCAGGATCGCCAGGTCGTAACGCGCCACTTGTGGCGAGCGTGGCGCCCGCCAGACTTTGCGGCTGAAGCCGTCCAGCGCATTGGCGAACTGGTCTTCCTGATCGTCACGCAACTTGTGCAGCGCGCCGGACTTTATGCCTTCGATGTGCCAACCGTTAGTTCGCCGAAACTCAACTAACAGGATTGGACAAGGAAACACTTCAAACAACTGTCGAGCCAGATCCTGCAGCGGCTCGATATGAGTCTTGCCGAAGTAAAGAGTCAAGGTGAAACCTTCGGTATCGCTGTACAGATGATGACTGAGGGCTTTTTCCAGGGTTTTATCGAGATCGTCCAGCGCCAGACCGTAAAGCGATTTTTTCGTCAGTTCGCTGATGGTGCGCACCGATGGAATCACCTTGTGGCCGCGGGCTTCAGCCAGCAGCGAGCAGTAGTAACCGTGCCCGAGGTATTTGTAGCTGCGGCACAGGTTGATCACCTGCACGCGCTTGCCCGGCTCGCTGTCACGGGTTTGCTCGAGGTATTCCTGAGCTGTGACGATGTCCTCGCTGGGAAAGTACGAGGCCCAGTCTTCCTTGCGTTCGACGATAATCAACACTTGACTGGAAATTCTGATGGCTGGATTTAAAAAAGTTGCCGCCGGCAAACTTTGCTCGGATACTTCGCGCCAATGACCCTGTACCGCTGACATAGAGATTGATCCGTTGGAGAACAAGACCATTTCTATTAAGCACGAAGTTTTTCGAAAGTCCCGTTTCGTTACGCAACTTTTACGGTGGTCATATGAATGCTGTTTTTCGTTTGGCGGTAGTTGAAGATCTGCCAGCGCTGCTGGCCCTGGAAATGCAATGTTTCACCACCGACCGGCTCACCAGCCGCAGCTTTCAGTGGATGATCACCCGCGCCCATGCGCAGTTGCTGGTCGCCGAGCTTGATGGTCGATTGCTCGGCTACGCACTGGTACTGTTTCATCGCGGCACCTCGCTGGCGCGCCTGTACTCGATCGCCATTGCCGGGGAAGCTCGCGGCAGCGGATTGGGCAAACAGTTGCTGCAACGTATCGAGGCCTGCGCCGTCGAGCATGACTGCGCATACCTGCGCCTGGAAGTGCGTATCGACAACCCCACCGCCATCGCGCTTTACGAGCGCAACGGCTACCGACGCTTTGCGTTGATTCACGATTACTACGAGGACCACGCCGATGCGCTGCGCCTGGAAAAGCGCATTGTTCAGCATCGTGATTCGCGCAACATCAAGGTGCCCTATTACCCGCAAACCACTGAATTTACCTGTGGCCCGGCTTGCCTGCTGATGGCCATGGGCGCGCTGCAACCTGAGCGCTTGCTGGAGCGGCGTGAGGAATTGCAGATCTGGCGTGAAGCGACCACGGTGTTCATGACCTCCGGCCATGGTGGCTGCAGCCCCCAGGGCTTGGCACTGGCGGCCTGGCGACGGGGTTTTAAGGTGCGTTTGCAGCTGAGTATGGCCGGACCATTGTTCCTCGATGGCGTGCGCGATGAGCATAAAAAAGACGTCATGCGCCTGGTGCACGAGGAGTTCACTGCGCAAATGCACGAAACCGACATCGATCGGCAGATTGGCACCCACCTGGATTTGCCGAAGTTGTTACAGGCTGGCGGACAGCCTCTGGTGCTGATCAGCAGCTATCGCCTGACCCGTTCCAAGTCACCGCACTGGGTGGTGGTCACCGATTGCGATGAAGACTTTGTGTATCTGCACGATCCGGATGTCGATCACAGCCAGCATCGTCAGCCGATGGACTGCCAGCATGTGCCGGTCAGCCATGGCGAGTTTGAGAAGATGAGCCGGTTTGGGCGTGGGAAATTGCGCGCGGCGGTGGTTTTGTATGCCTGCAATACGCCAACTATCGTTACGCTCTAGAGACTTTTTTGTGGCGAGGGAGCTTGCTCCCGCATGAGTGCGTAGCGCTCACAAGAGCTTGGGGCCGCTGCGCAACCCAGCGGGAGCAAGCTCCCTCGCCACAGGACGTCAGTGAAAATTGGAAGTGAAGTTATTTCAGGCCGACCTTGTACAGCGCACCGTCCTGCTCATCTGTCAGCACATACAGATAGCCATCCGGCCCCTGCCGTACATCACGAATCCGCTGTTTCAGCTCACCCAGCAGCCGTTCCTCGTGCACCACCTTGTCCCCGTCAAACTGCAAGCGAATGAGCTCCTGACTGACCAGAGCGCCGATGAACAGGTTCTGCTGCCAAGGCTTGAAGCGGTCAGCGTCATAGAACGCCATCCCGCTGACACCGGGGGACTTCTCCCAGACATGGTGCGGATCAACCGCACCCTCGACACTCTTGCCCTTGGCTTCCGGGATCGGTTGCAGCGAATAGTTGATGCCGTGAGTCGCCAGCGGCCAACCGTAGTTCTTGCCGCGCTCAATGATGTTCACCTCATCGCCGCCACGGGGGCCGTGTTCGTTTTCCCAGATAGTGCCATTCCACGGATTGAGCGCCGCGCCCTGCGGGTTGCGCTGGCCGTACGACCAGATTTCCGGACGCACACCGGATTGGCCCACGAACGGGTTGTCATCCGGCACCTTGCCGTCGGGGAAGATCCGCACGACCTTGCCCTGCAGCTTGTCGAGATCCTGCGCGGTCGGTCGGTCGTTGTTTTCGCCCAGGGTGATGAACAGATAACCGTCGCGGTCGAACACCAGTCGTGAGCCGAAGTGGTTGCCGGTCGAGAGTTTCGGCTCCTGACGGAAGATCACCTTGAAATCGCTGATCGTCTTCAGGTCATCCGACAGCCGCCCACGCCCCACCGCCGTACCGGCCTTGTCCCCGGCACCACCGCCCTCGGCGTAGGACAGATAGACCAGACGATCCTGTTTGAAGTCCGGCGACAGCACCACGTCGAGCAAACCGCCCTGGCCCTTGGCCCAGACCTTCGGCACGCCACTGATGGGCTCGGAACGCTTGCCGTCGGGTGTAATCACCCGCAGGTTGCCCGGACGCTCGGTCACCAGCATCCCCTGACGATCCGGCAGAAACGCCAGCGCCCAAGGGTGCTGAAGGCCTTGAGTAATCGTGGTGACTTCAAGGGTGCCCTGCTCGCTTTGCAACTCTTGTGGAGCAGCGGCGAAAGCTGGAGCGCTGATCAGCGCGCCGGCGCACAGCGTGGCTAGAAGGGTTTTACGCAACATGCACGATTCCTTTTGTTCATTTCAAAGGCTGACAGGAACGCAGTCCCGCCGTTCAACGGTTGCTGTCTCCATCGCGTGGCGGTGGGTTGGGGATGAATCTGGGCGGCGTACTCGGTACCGAACGCTGCTGCTGACCATTGCCAATCCCACCGTTGCCAACGGTAGGCGTACTGGGTACCGGCACTGTATTCGGCCCGCGAATCGCCGGCGCGCTGGGCTGCGTGCCCTGCATGCTGTTGGGATTGGCCCGGCGGATCGGGCTGTTGTAGGGATTGTTGTTGGTGCCGGTGGGACTTTGCGCCAGCAACAGCGGCGCGGACGGTGCCGCGACGTCGGCATGCGCCAGACCGGCCCCAAGGAGCAGAACGATAATGCCTGGCAGTATTCGGTTCATGGGGTGGCCTCGCGGTGCACAGGTGATAGAGCCTTCGAGTCCACGCTACGCCCCGGGTTCGGATTTGTTAACCCGTCGCCCTTAAACAAGATGTAACACGGCTTGACCGGCAACGCCGCGCGCCACGCAAATGCCGGAAACTTTCGCACTGCGCCACAGGTCACCTGATCATCACTTGGAGAACTCACCATGGCTCGGGCAATCTGGAAAGGCGCGATCAGTTTCGGACTGGTACACATCCCTGTCGCGCTGGTGTCGGCAACCTCTTCGCACGGCGTGGACTTTGACTGGCTCGACAGCCGCAGCATGGATCCGGTGGGCTACAAACGGGTGAACAAGGTCACCGGCAAGGAAGTCACCAAGGAGCACATCGTCAAAGGTGTGGCCTATGAAAAAGGTCGCTACGTGGTGCTCAGCGAGGAAGAGATCCGCTCGGCGCACCCGGTGTCGACGCAGACCATCGACATTTTCTCCTTCGTCGATGCCGAGCAGATCCCGCTGCAGAACATCGACACACCCTACTATCTCGCACCTGACAAGCGCGGCGGCAAGGTCTACGCCCTGCTGCGCGAAACATTGAGCAAAACCAACAAGGTCGCCCTCGCCCGCGTCGTCCTGCACACTCGGCAATATCTGGCAGCACTGATGCCGCTGGAATCGGCGCTGGTGCTGGTCAAACTGCGCTGGCCGCAAGAGGTGCGCGGCCTCGACGAACTGGAACTGGGCAGCGAGGTGACCAAGCCGCAACTGGCCAAGGGCGAGCTGGACATGGCTAAACGTCTTGTGCAGGACATGAGCGGCGACTGGAGCCCGGAGGACTACAAGGACGAGTTTGAAGACAAGATCATGGCCCTGGTTGAGAAAAAGGCCCACGAAGGCAAGATCGAGGATGTCGAGACCGTGGGTGGCGAGGAGGAGCGCAAGTCTGCGGATGTTATCGACTTGACCGAGTTGCTTAAACGCAGCCTGGGCGGTAAAGCGCCGGCCAAAGCGAAGGCAAAAGAAAAGCCTGCCAGTAAGGCAGCCCCGGCGAGAAAGACCAAAAAGGCCTCGGGGGAGTAAATCAGATGCGGTTCCTGTCAGGAAGCTGACAGGTTGGCTTTGAGAGACTCATCGCTCCCACAGTTGAAATGCGTTCTTTCCTGAACTCACATTCCACTGTAGGAGCCAGCCTGCTGGCGATGGCATAAACAGGCGCGATACACCGGTCAGATCAAAATGAAGATCGCCAGCAAACCGCCAAAAATCGCCCACTTTTCCATGTAATAGCGCGCGCGATTACGTTTTTTCAGCTCTTTACCACGCAGGCGAACCTTGTAGATTTTGGTAAACAGGCGGTTGATCCCACCAGTGCGGTCACCCGCGTCGTTCGGCGCACCGGCCGCGGACATCACGGTACGGCTGAACCAGCTGTTGAACGCTGCCGCCCAGCGATATTTCATCGGGCGCTCGATGTCGCAGAACAGGATGATGCGGTTTTTGTCGGTGGTGTTTTCGGCGTAGTGGATGTAAGTCTCATCAAACATCACCGCTTCACCGTCGCGCCAGTGGTAGCTCTCACCGTCGACATTGATGTAGCAACCGGCGTCGTTCGGCGTGTCGAGCCCCAGGTGGTAGCGGTACGAACCGGCATACGGGTCACGGTGGCGAACCAGTTTCGAACCCGGTGGCAGCTCGGCGAACATCGCGGCCTTGATCGAACCGATGCTCTGCACCAGCTCAGTGGTGCGCGGGCACAGCTTCATCGCCGACGGATGGCTCTCGCCGTACCATTTCAAGTAGAAGCGCTTCCATCCACTTTTGAAGAACGAATTGAAACCGACGTCATCGTACTGATTCGAGCGCTTGATCTCACCGGCGCGCAGCAAATCCTGCCCTTCCTGGCGAATTTCTTCCCAATGCGCCTGCAACGGGCTCAGGTCCGGAAACTCGGACGGATCGAGATACGGTTTGTTCGGCTTCTTCGAAAACAGGTAAAGGAAGCAGTTGATCGGGGCCAGAAACGTCGAGTGATCGCTCAATTGACGGCCCAGTTTGTGACGCACACGGCCACGAAGGTGAACGTATGCAATCGAAATGACATAAATAGCGGCAATGATGAGTTTCACGGAAATCGTCACACGTCAAAAGTGAACAAACTGCGCGCCTGCCGGCCGGAGGCCCAGGGTCTATGCAGTGGCATGAATACAGATACTATCCCGGTGGCACTTCCTTGAGCCCATGCCGTTAGCGGCTATTGGGTAATCGGATGGCATTTTAGCCATACTTTGTAACCAATGGTGAACCTGATCTGTTAAAAACTGTCCGCAGAATCTGCCAAACGGCAGGCGCGACAATACGCTCGTGCAGGTGCAGGAGTGCTGACGCAGAACAAAAACAAAGGTTGGAATACGCTTCGACCGAGGTCGCTATGCCGTGCCCACGGACGATATTGTGGTCGAGTCCGATAGGTTGACCATGGACGCCATGCTGCCTAAGGGCCCCGCCGTCATGATCCGTTACCTGACCTTCGGCGCGGCCTTTGCTGGAGATGCTGCCTTAGAACCGGCAACCGATTAATCGAAAGCGCCATTCAGCACTTCGTAAATAAGCCCGCTCGCAATCGCCACCAGGATCAAATCGGTGCCCGCCTGCTGCCACTCATATCCGTCGTAATGAGGCAGGCGCCCCGCCAGTCGCCCATCCAGTTTTTTGGCGATACCCGGCGGCAACGGCTTGCCGCGCGCCAGATTCTTCTGAATGCCGGGAGGCAGTGCCGGACCGGGGCTCCAGTAGTCTCTGTAGCCGTGGAGCACACCCAGCACACCGTTTCGATCGATCACCGGTGCATAATCCCGGTTGCCCGAGTTGGATCCTTTGTTTTTGCCACCCTGATTGCCGTGACCCTGACTGTTCTGGGAGCCGCCCTTGCCGTTCCCTTTGCCATTACCATTACCATTTCCCGGATCGGCCAGTGCGGTTACTGAACTCACCGCCAAAGCCAGGCAAGTAACAGACGCAACAAGTAATCGTGTTTTAAACATGACCGTCCTCTCATGAGAAATTCCTGTTTGAAATGTAGACGATGTTGCTGGTTTTGGTTGCTCCCTGGATTGCTCCAAGCGCGGCCAGTCCGGGCCGACCTCAGCCTTGCGCGGCAAGGAACACCGTTACGCAACAGCCTTCAGGTTCATTAGCGTCTGCCATACAACTGCCGCATGACTTATGCGACAATGCGCGCAATGTCTGGCATGAATCCCGCCTTTATTGCCCAACAGCTTGGACACCGCGTCCAGAGGCTGCTCTCGACCCATGCCTGCTGGCTGTACGCCAACAGTGACCGGGCCCGGGAAGAAAACGCTCCAAAATGCCCCAATAATGGCCCAAGCGCCAAATGTGCGGCTCGCAACCCATTGATAGGTAAAGCAATTGATCTCCACAGCTAACATCACGATGCAGTTCGGCGCCAAGCCGCTCTTCGAAAACGTTTCGGTCAAATTCGGTGCGGGCAACCGCTACGGCCTGATCGGCGCCAACGGTTGCGGCAAGTCGACCTTCATGAAAATCCTCGGCGGCGACCTCGATCCGTCCGGCGGTCAGGTCATGCTCGAGCCGAACGTGCGTCTGGGTAAATTGCGCCAGGACCAGTTCGCCTACGAAGAATTCACCGTGATCGATACCGTGATCATGGGTCACGAAGAGCTGTGGAAGGTCAAGGCCGAGCGCGATCGCATCTACTCGCTGGCGGAGATGAGCGAAGAAGACGGCATGGCCGTGGCCGAGCTGGAAACCGAGTTCGCCGAGATGGACGGCTACACCGCCGAATCCCGCGCCGGTGAACTGCTGCTGGGTCTGGGTATTCCGCTGGAACAGCACTTCGGCCCGATGAGCGAAGTCTCGCCAGGCTGGAAACTGCGCGTATTGCTGGCGCAGGCGCTGTTCTCCGATCCGGAAGTGCTGTTGCTCGACGAACCGACCAACCACCTGGACATCAACACCATTCGCTGGCTGGAAAACGTTCTGACCCAGCGTAACAGCCTGATGATCATCATCTCTCACGACCGTCACTTCCTGAACAGCGTGTGCACGCACATGGCTGACCTGGATTACGGCGAGCTGCGCCTGTTCCCGGGCAACTACGACGAGTACATGACCGTGGCGACCCAGTCCCGCGAGCAACTGCTGTCGGACAACGCCAAGAAGAAAGCGCAGATTTCCGAGCTGCAATCGTTCGTCAGCCGCTTCTCGGCCAACGCCTCGAAAGCCAAACAGGCCACTTCCCGCGCCAAGGCGATCGACAAGATCCAGCTGGCCGAGGTCAAGCCGTCCAGCCGCGTGAGCCCGTTCATACGCTTCGAGCAGAACAAAAAGCTGCACCGCCAGGCGGTCATGGTCGAAAAGATGGCCAAAGGTTTCGACGGCAAGCCACTGTTCAAGGACTTCAGCTTCCAGGTTGAAGCCGGCGAGCGCGTAGCGATCATCGGCCCGAACGGTATCGGCAAAACAACCCTGCTGCGTACCCTGGTCAACGAACTGACCCCGGATGCCGGTAGCGTCAAGTGGACCGACGCCGCGGAACTGGGCTACTACGCTCAGGACCATGCGCACGACTTCGAAGACGACGTGACGCTGTTCGACTGGATGGGTCAGTGGACTCAGGGCGAGCAGATGATTCGCGGCACTCTGGGCCGCATGCTGTTCTCCAACGACGAGATCCTCAAGTCGGTCAAAGTGATTTCCGGTGGTGAGCAAGGTCGCATGCTGTTCGGCAAGCTGATCCTGCAAAAGCCGAACGTGCTGATCATGGACGAACCGACCAACCACTTGGACATGGAATCGATCGAGGCGCTGAACCTGGCGCTGGAAAACTACCCGGGCACGCTGATCTTTGTCAGCCACGACCGTGAGTTCGTATCGTCCCTGGCGACACGCATCATCGAGCTGAGCGCCAACGGCGTGACTGACTTCAGCGGCACTTACGATGACTACCTGCGTAGTCAGGGTGTGGTGTTCTAAGAGCAGCTTCGAGTATTGAGCTGCTAGCTGCAAGATAAAAGCCCCGTCCTTGTGACGGGGCTTTTTGCATTTCAAGGGATAGTGATTTTGTGCTGCAAAGCCCTTCGCGAGCAGGCTCGCTCCCACAGGAAACGCATTCCAAATGTGGGAGCGAGCCTGCTCGCGAAGAGGCCCTCGAAAACACCACCGCCTCCAGGAAAAATAGTTAGCCTGCTTCCTTTTATTCCAGCGCCCAGCCATGATGCCCACTCTCCCACCGCCGCCCGCGAACGAGTCCACATGTCTGCGCAGCAACCGCCTCCGCAAAGCTCCCTGGCGATCACCCTGCAGATCGTCTCCATCGTGTTCTACACCTTTGTCGCCTTCCTGTGCATCGGCCTGCCGATTGCGGTGTTGCCCGGCTATGTTCACGAGCAATTGGGATTCAGTGCGATCGTTGCCGGGCTGGTCATTGGCTCGCAGTATCTGGCCACCCTGCTCAGTCGGCCGATGGCCGGACGCATGTCGGATACGCTGGGTACCAAACGGGCGATTGTTTTTGGCTTGTCGGGGATTGTGCTCAGCGGGCTGCTGACGCTGATCTCAACGCTGTTGCAGGACTTCCCGATGCCGAGCCTGATCATTCTGATCATCGGTCGACTGCTGCTCGGCGTCGCACAGGGCCTGATCGGCGTCGGTACCATCAGTTGGTGCATGGGCCAGGTCGGTGTCGAACACACGGCGAGGTCGATCGGCTGGAACGGCATTGCCTCCTATGGCGCAATAGCGATTGGCGCGCCACTGGGCGTGGTGATGGTCGCCGACTACGGCTTTGCCAGCCTGGGTATCGCCTTGTCGATATTGGCCGCGGGCGCCCTGGTGTTGATCCGCAATAAACCCTCGGTGCCGGTGGTACGCGGCGAACGGCTGCCTTTTTGGGCGGTGTTCGGGCGGATTGCACCGTATGGGGCCAGTTTGACTCTGGCGTCGATCGGTTACGGCACGCTGACCACCTTCATCACCCTTTATTACCTCAACCGTGGCTGGAGCGGCGCGGCGTATTGCCTGACGGTGTTCGGCGTATGTTTCATCCTGTCGCGGCTGCTGTTCATTTCGGCGATCAGCCGCTTTGGCGGTTTCAATTCGGCGATCGCCTGCATGACCATCGAGACCGTCGGCCTGGTGTTGTTGTGGCTGGCGCCCTCTACCGCGTTCGCCCTGATTGGCGCGGGACTGGCCGGGTTTGGCTTGTCGCTGGTGTATCCGGCGCTGGGGGTCGAGGCGATCAAGCAGGTGCCCAGTTCCAGCCGTGGCTCGGGGTTGGGGGCTTATGCGGTGTTCTTTGATCTGGCGCTGGCGATTGCCGGGCCGTTGATGGGCGCTGTGGCGTTGAATCTGGGGTATGCGTGGATTTTCTTCAGTGCGGCGCTGTTGTCAGTGATCGGGCTGGGGTTGACCTTGGTACTCAAGCGCCACTCGACATCCTGAAATTTCGTACAAATCACTGTGGGAGCGGGCTTGCTCGCGAAGGCGGTGGGTCAGTCAAAATATAGAGTGACTGATCTATCGCATTCGCGAGCAAGCCCGCTCCCACAGGGGGATTGAGTCGTTTATTGATCCGCGGTCTGCATCCCCGCCCGGCTCGGCTTGCCCAGCGTGCGCGAGAAGAACTGCCCGGCCTCGGAGATCAGGTTGCGGTGAATGTCTTCGCGATCCACGCCGTCAGCATCGGTGCACAGCGCCGGCATCGCACGAATCTGCTCTTCATTGCACGGCGCCATGAATACGAAGTGCCCTGCCCCGGCCAATAACTTGAAGTCCGGCGCGGTCGGCAGTTTGCGCGCCAGAGCCGCGGCGTTTTTGTCGAAGGCCACCAGTTTGTCGCCATCGCCGCTGTACAGCAGCACCGGCACATGCACATCCGCCAGGGTGCTACGGCCGAATTTCAGGCTCAGCGGCGCCATCAGCAGCAAGGCATGCACGCGCGAATCGGCCACTGGCTGCAAATCGTCGCGGTCGACGATCAGTTCACCCTGGGTGTTACAGGCATCATGGTCGTCCGGGCGTTCCTGGCAGTAGCGGCGCAGACGATCCAGATCAGGCTGCGCGCCGGAGAGAATCAACGCGGTTTCGCCACCGGCCGAATAACCAATCACCCCGACCTGATCGGCGTTGACGAACGGCGAGAGCATCGGGTCGCCGAGGGTGGCGGTGATCGCTTCGGAAATCTGGATCGGCCGCCCATACAGATTGCTCAGGGTGCCGAGGCGGCTGTGGTCTTTGGAGTTGTCGCCCGGATGAATCACCGCGACCACCACAAAGCCCTTGCGTGCCAGCGAGGTGGCGAGGTCATGCAGCGCCAGCGGCGTTCCGGTGTTGCCGTGAGACAGCATCAGCATCGGAAAACGACCGATGGCCACCTTGGTGTCAGCGCCGGCCTCGACGGTGTAACCCTCAAGCAGGCTGCTATGTTCACGGTCGCTGGAAGGATAGAAGGCGATGGCGCGCATCGGTTGCAGATCCAGCGGATCGAGGAATGTCATTTCGTGGTAACCGACACTCCAGACAGGGTGTCGCCCGGGCGCGGCATGCACTGAACCGAGGCTGCCGAGCAGGCAAATCAGTAACGTTGCACAAAGACGCATCATGGGATGGCCCACCCTGTGTTACTCAATCGAAAGATCCTTTGTGTTCCGACACGCCCCAAACCCTGAGGTTCGGAGATCCGGCGCAACGGTGCACTCAGACGTTGATCGTTTGACTGCATAACCCGGGCCAGATTATGCAACAGTCAGAAACAAAAAACTCCGCATCTGGCCCTTGCAGAACCAGAATACAGAGTTTTTTGAGGGGCTACCTGAACGGCAGCAGGTCTTTACGCAATGCTTACGCGGCGGCGAACAACTGCTCGCTGATCTTCGCCTGAGCAGCGCTCATCGCGTTGTTGCGCACTTCATCACCGTAGGCCAGACCTTCGGCACGGACGATTTCGATGTCGGTGATGCCGAGGAAGCCCAGTACCAGCTTCAGATATTCCTCGTGAGCGATGCCGCTCGCCTGACCGGCATGGATGCCGCCGGAGGTGGAGACGATCACCACTTTCTTGCCACCGCACAGGCCTTCAGGGCCGGCTTCGGTGTAGCGGAAAGTCTGGCCGGCAACGGCGACGCGGTCGATCCAGGCCTTGAGCTGGGTCGGCACGGTGAAGTTGTACATCGGCGCGGCAATGACGATGGCGTCGGCAGCGATGAATTCAGCCAGGGTCGAGGCGCTCAGTTCGGCTTCGTGCTGTTGTGCGGCGTCGCGCAGTTCAGCGGTGGTACCGGCAGCCACCAGGGTGGTCGACGAGAAGTGACTGATGGCGTCGGCGGCCAGGTCACGGTAGGTGACCACGGCGGTTGGCTCGGCGGCTTGCCAGGCTTTGACGACTTGGCTGCTCAACTGACGGGAAGCGGAGTTGTCGCCCAGAATGCTCGAATCGATGTGCAGCAGTTTCATGTGGAATCTCCTGTAAAGAATCGCCGGCGGCGACGGAATGGAGACAATCCTACGGAAGAAACCAATAGCTGATTAGCCGCCGACAATGCGATAGTTCGTCCCACTGATAGAACGGTGGACTTTTCATGCAGGATCTCAATGATCTCTACTATTTCGCCAAGGTGGTCGAGGCCGGTGGCTTCGCCGCAGCCGGGCGTTTGCTGGGCATTCCCAAGTCCCGCCTGTCACGACGCATCGCCGAACTCGAAGAGCGCCTCGGCGCCCGTCTGCTGCAACGCACCACGCGCCAGTTGAACCTGACCGCGGTTGGCGAGCGCTACTTGCGTCACTGTCAGGCGATGTTGCTGGAAGCGGAGATGGCCGACGAAGCGGTCGCCAGCATGTCCAGCGAGCCACGTGGCCGCCTGCGCGTATCCTGTCCTACCGGTCTGGCGCGGGAAATGTTGCCGTGGGTGATCAGCGAATTCCTCGGCAAATTCCCTCAGGTGCAACTGGAGGTGGTGCTGCTCAATCGCCGGGTGGATCTGGTGGCCGAAGGCTTCGACGTGGCCCTGCGTGTACGCGAGTTGGGCGATGAAGATCCCTTGCTGGTCACCCGGCGTCTGCGCCAGGCACAAATGGTCGTGGTGGCCAGCCCGGCTTTTGTCGAGGGCAAAACCATCACTCATCCGCAGGACTTGAAGAACCTGCCGGTGCTCGGCGCGCTGGAGGCCGATCGCATGGTGCATGTGCGCTTGCTGGATGAGCAAGGCAACAGCGTCGAACTGAACATGGAGGCGCGGTTGGGCATCGATGACTTCATCGTGCGCAAGGCCTGTGTGCTCGCCGGCCAGGGTTTTACCCTGCTGCCGATGATGTATTGCGAAGCCGACCTTGAGAGCGGCGCGCTGGTGCAACTGTTGCCCGAGTGGTCGTTGCCCGGCGGCTGGTTGCAGGCGGTGTATCCGCATCGACGCGGGGTGATGCCGGCGGTGCGGGCGTGGATCGATCACTTGGTCGAATCGTTCAATGCGTGTGGGGAGCGGTTGTTATGAATAAGGGAAAAATGAACGAAGCGGACGTCGCCGCCTTCTGCCTGGCCTTGCCGGGCGCGCGGGAGGATTACAAATGGGGCGGCGTGCGGGTGTTCTCGATTGCAGGCAACAAGATGTTTGCCCTGCAAGGGCTGCGCGGCGATTCACTGGCATTCAAGGTCGACAAGGATCTGTTTCTCGGCCATTGCGACCGCCCGGGTATTCACCCTGCGCCTTATCTGGCGCGGGCGCAGTGGATCATCATGCACCCGCCCTACCCGCTGGGTGCCGAGGAACTGCAGGGATTACTGACGCGTTCGCATCAATTGGTGGTAGGCAAATTGCCCAAAAAAACCCAAATCGGATTGTTGCTCTAGCTTTTTGATTTTGATTTTGGTGGGAGCGGGCTTGCTCGCGAAAGCGGTGTGTCAGACAACATATTCGTCCATTGGCACACCGCTTTCGTCGGAACGCCGCCCGGAGCAAGCCCGCTCCCACATGGGTCATGTGTGAAGCTTAAATATGTGAAAGCAGGTTCGAACCGAGAAACAACTGATCGATCCAGAACACCTGATGCAGCGCCACAATCACCCAGAACAGAATCTGAAACGACACCTTGCGCGTCTTGTGCCGGAATACCTGTTGGGCGATCAGCGCGCCGGGCCAGCCGCCAGCCAGTTCCAGCGCGTGCAGGATGTTCTCCGGTGTGCGCCACGCATCGGCGCGGGCCTTGCGCTTGTCTGCCCAGTACATGAAAAACGCCAGCACGCTGACCACGCCATAAGCGGTCAACGGCACCAGCGAGATGCCGCGCAGCCACATCGACAGCGAGCCGAACAGCGGCAGCGCGCAGACGATCAGCAGCACCGCCAGTTTCAATTTCAGATGCTGAATGCCGCCACCGGACGGTCGTCCATCCGGGCGGCGCGCGCGGGAATCACTCATGGTTTCGCCGCCGACCAATCCACCCAGCCGAACTGCCAGGTCGCCAGAATCACCAGACCGAAAACAATCCGGTACCAGGCGAATGCCGCGTAACTGTGGCTGGCGATGAACTTGAGCAGACCGCGCACGGCGATCATGGCGAAGATGAACGCGGTGATGAAACCGATGGCGAACACCGGGAAGTCCGCCGGCACAAACAGATGGCGATACTTGTAACCGGAGTACACCGCCGCACCGACCATGGTCGGCATCGCCAGGAAGAACGAGAATTCGGTCGCGGTCTTGCGCGACAGGCCGAACAGCAGGCCGCCGATGATCGTCGAGCCGGAACGCGAGGTACCGGGGATCATCGCCAGACACTGCGCGAAACCGACTTTCAGCGCGTCCTTCCAGGTGATCTCGTCCACGGTTTCGGCGTGCACTTCATGTTGCCGACGCTCGGCCCACAGCATGATCACACCACCCACCACCAGCGCGGTCGCGACGGTGATCGGATTGAACAGGTATTGGTGAATCAGGTCGGCAAAAATCACCCCCAGCACCACCGCCGGCAGAAACGCGATCAGCAGGTTGGCGGTAAAACGCCGCGCACTCGGCTGGGTCGGCAAGCCGATCACCACGTCGAGAATCTTGCGACGAAACTCCCAGACCACCGCGAGGATCGCGCCGAGCTGAATAATGATGTTGAACGCCATGGCCCGTTCGCCACCGAAGTCGAGCAAGTCGGCAACAATGATCTGGTGTCCGGTACTGGAAATGGGCAAAAACTCCGTCAGCCCCTCTACAACTCCAAGAATCAGTGCCTGCAAGGCGGTCCAAAGATCCATCAGTCCCCCAAAGAGCGATGCACAAAGGCATGCCCCGATAGTATTTTTTTACGTTCACTGCGATCAGCGTAGCTGTTTGTAGCTGTACCGATTCCGCGCACACAGCATCCACACGAAACGGTCAAAATTCCGTGAAATATCAATTTGGATTCAGGTTTTCACGCGCGGGGCCGAAATCCTAACAGACAAGCCTTAATAGTGCTGCGGCGTTATTCGACTTGGGTCGCGTATGCCTGACCACCCAAACGTGGTTGGATGCTGGCGTTGATTTATTACAAGAAAAAGAAATCGGAGTGACAGCGTTATGAACAGCTTGCGCAGTGTGTCGATCAGCCGACGCTTGTGGCTCATTTTGATTGTGGCGGTGGTCATGTTGTTGACCTTGGGCGTGTTGATGCTCAAGCAGATCCACGATGACCTGTACCACGCCAAGGCGCAGAAAACCCAGCATGTGGTGCAGACCGCCAGCGGCCTGCTGACCTATTACCACGACCTGGAAACCGCCGGCACCCTGACCCGCGACGCCGCGCAGAAACAGGCGTTGACCGCGATTCGTGGCCTGCGCTACGACCAGAGCGATTACTTTTGGATCAACGACCTCACCCCCGTGATGGTCATGCACCCGACCAACCCCAAACTCGAAGGCCAGAACCTCTCGGCGATCCGCGACCCAGACGGTTTCGCGGTGTTCAACGAGATGGTCGCGATCGCCAAAAGCAAAGGCGCGGGCATGGTCGATTACCGCTGGCCCAAGCCCGGTGCCAGCGAACCGGTGGCGAAAACCTCCTATGTAAAATTGTTCGAGCCGTGGGGCTGGGTGCTCGGTTCGGGCGTTTACGTCGATGATGTGCAGAGCGAGTTCCGGGGGCAGTTGATCAAGGCTTCGGTGATTGGTTTGGTGATCGCCGTGATCATGGCCCTGCTGGTGATTTTGATTGCCCGCAGCATCGTCCGTCCGTTACAGGAAACCGTGAACGCCATGGCCAACATCGCCAGCGGCGAGAGCGACCTGACCCGTAGCCTCGACACCCACGGTCAGGACGAAGTCACGCAACTGGCGCATCACTTCAACGCCTTCACCGCCAAGTTGCGCCGGGTCATCGGTGACCTGCAGGTTTCGGCCAGTGAGCTGGGGCAGTCGTCCAGTGAACTGGGCAACGATGCGACTCAGGCCCAGCAGCGCAGCCAACAGCAATCGCAGCAGATGGAACTGGTCGCAACCGCAATCAACGAAGTGACCTACGGCGTGCAGGATGTGGCGAAGAACGCCGAACATGCTGCCGCTGAAATGCGCGATGCCGAAGCTCAGGCGCAGCAGGGCCAGATCAACATCGACGGCAGTCTGCAACAGATCGACAAGTTGTCCGGAACCATTGATCAAGCGGTCGAAGTGATTCGCACCCTGGCGGCCGAAAGCACGCAGATCGGCAGTGTGCTGGAGGTGATCCGTTCGATTGCCGAGCAGACCAACCTGCTGGCGCTCAACGCGGCCATCGAAGCGGCCCGCGCCGGGGAACAGGGCCGGGGCTTTGCGGTGGTGGCTGATGAAGTACGGTTGCTGGCGCAGCGCACGCAAAAGTCGACGGCGGAAATCCAGAGCATGATCGAACGCCTGCAGAATCATTCCGAAGCGGCGGTGAAAGTCATTGGCGACAGCAGCAAGGCCTCGCAACTGACCATCGAACAGGCCGGCCTCGCCGGTGCCAGCCTTAACGCGATCGGCCAGGCCCTGCGCAATCTCAACGGCCTGAATGCCTCGATTGCCAGCGCCACACTGCAACAGGCGCATGTGGTCGAGGACATCAACCAGAACGTCACGCAGGCCGCCGGTCTGTCGCACAGTACGGCGCTGGCGGCGGAGCAGTCGAGTGTGGCGAGCATAAAGCTTGGACAGTTGAGCGAGCAGTTGAACCAGTTGCTGCGCCAGTTCCGCGTCTGACCCCTCACCCTTGTGGGAGCGAGCCTGCTCGCGAAGGCTTAATGTCAGTCAACATCTGCGTTGCTGACATACCGCTTTCGCGAGCAGGCTCGCTCCCACAGGGTTATTCGTCATTCAAGGTTTTTGGGTACAATTGCGCCCCTTCTTGCACTCCCCCAAGGAACCCCCATGTCCGGGCTTGAACTGTTTGCCGCCGCCCTCGGTGTGATCGCCGTCTGGCTGACGGTCAAACAGAATCCGTGGTGCTGGCCGATCGGCCTGGTCATGGTGTTGCTGTACAGCTGGATTTTCTATGACGTGAAGCTGTACTCGGACATGTTGCTGCAAGTGATTTACGCCGCGCTGCAAGTCTACGGCTGGTGGCAATGGACCCGCGCCGGGACGATGCAAGACGGCCGTGAAGTCACGCGTCTGGATCGGCGCTCGATCCTGCTCGGTCTGAGTATCGGGGCACTGGGCAGCCTGCTACTCGGCGCGGCCATGGCGCACTGGACCGACGCGGCGCAGCCGTGGCTCGATGCCGCGCTGACGGCGTTCAGCCTGGTTGCGCAATTGTGGATGGCGCAGAAACGTCTGCAATGCTGGGCGCTGTGGTTCGTGCTGGATGTGATTTTCGTCGGCCTGTTCCTGTACAAGGGTCTGTACCTCACCGCCGCGCTGTATGCCCTGTTCACCCTGATTGCTGTGCAAGGCTGGCGCGAATGGCGCGCCGATCCGGCGTTGCAGCGATGAAGGTAGTTGTCCTCACCGGCCCGGAATCCACCGGCAAGAGCTGGCTGGCCGCTGGCCTTCAGGCGCGCTTCGGCGGCCTGCGGGTGGACGAATACGTGCGCTGGTTCATCGAGCAGAATCCACGCGATACCTGCCTCAACGACATCCCCGCTATTGCCCGTGGGCAGTTGCAATGGGAGGATCAGGCACGGGCGCAGCAACCGCAATTGCTGATTCTCGATACCCATTTGCTGAGCAACATCCTCTGGAGCCAGACCCTGTTTGGCGACTGCCCGGCGTGGCTGGAACCCGAGCTGCTGGCCCGGCATTACGACCTGCATCTGCTGTTGTCGCCGGAGCAGATCGACTGGACCGACGACGGCCAACGCTGCCAGCCGCAGCTCAGTGAACGCATGGCGTTCTTTCAGGCCACCCGCGACTGGCTGGAACAACAACGGCAACCGCTGCAGATCATTCAGGGCGATTGGGATGAGCGGCGGTCTCAGG
Organism: Pseudomonas sp. URIL14HWK12:I6; assembly: GCF_000514195.1. Classification (NCBI taxonomy): domain Bacteria; kingdom Pseudomonadati; phylum Pseudomonadota; class Gammaproteobacteria; order Pseudomonadales; family Pseudomonadaceae; genus Pseudomonas; species Pseudomonas sp. URIL14HWK12:I6. The sequence continues at coordinate 81,717 of NZ_AZVL01000011.1, read as the reverse complement.
CTTTCGAAGCCGTGGCGCGTTTAATGGCTGATTGACCTGGCAAACAGCTCCTTTCGGAGCCCAAGTGTCCATTCTTGAAACACCCACCCCCGCGCAAAGCAGCCGTTTAAATGGCCTTCATCATTCTGTCAGGGTATCTGTTACGCGGGTGAAACAGTCCCCGGCAAACCCTTGTTCCAGAGCTTTGCACCGCCCCTGCCCCCGCCGCTGTCGACATGGCTGTTTCAGCGCTGAAACAGGTTATGTATCAACGTTGCGTGCCGCAGCGCCAACCCGTTGAAAACAATAGACAACTCAAAAGCGGCACAGCTTTCGCTCTCTCCTTCCCAACGCTGACAAGAGCCAGCCCACTGAAGAAGGAATTGCCGCCGTGGGGAATATCAATAAAGGCCTGACCTGCCTTCTGCTGATTGGATCAGCCGCCAGCACATTCATCAGTTTCAACGTTCAGGCCGAAGGCAATGGCGTGATCGTTCTCAACCGCGACGTTCAGCCCATTCCTATCGGGCGCAGCGGTGGCAAAGACCCCTACCCAACCACGGTCAATGCCAACCCTTCGGCTCGCATCAATCAGGCGATGACCAGCACCGAGCTCAATGACGGTGAATTTGCCAGTGTAGCCAGTGGCGCTTCGATTCGCGGCAATATCACCACGCCCACCGCCAACATGCCTGGCATGAACACCCTGACCAATCCCAACGGCCTGCCCGGCATGGGCGGCGGTCACGGCGGTGGCGCGGGCGGCTCGATTTCCAACACCGTCAACCGTGCGATGAGTTCAGGTCTTGCTCCGCTGACCCGCATGGCCGGAGGGCAATGAGATGAATCGTTCTCTTCTTTTACTTGCCCTTTTCGGCTGCGTCCAGGCGCTGGCCGCCCCCGACTCGGTCAATAACGCGAACATTCAGGACACCGGCGTCCAGTACCGCGGCAACTACAACGTCAACCAGGCTGCTGGCGACCAGATGCAACAAACCAATACCAAAGCCATCGCCATTGGTACCTCGGCCAGTGCTACCACCAACGTCCGGCAGCACATCGATACACCGGCCAACCCTTCAACGAACGCCAGCGCCACCATTGGCGGCAACTCTTTCAGTAATGGCAACGGAATCCTGGGCGTGAACCAGGGCGCCGGGGCCAACAACCAGATGGCCAACGTGACGCGCGTCAGCATCAGTGCTGCCCCGCAAAGCGTTGACGACAGCGCCCTGTCGCAACAGAACGTGGCGCTTTTACCGAGCTCAGGAGCAACTGGCACCTCACCCGGCAGTCGCCAGGTCACGACAAGTGATCAGGCCTTCACCGGCAGCCGAGGGGTGATTCAGGTGAACCAGAGTGCCGGGGTGGGGAACCGTATGGCTAACACCCTGAGCATCCGGGTCGCTGACTGACCCAAACAACAAAAGCAGTGCAATTAGAAAGTACCAACACTTAACCAACTAATAAGCACGATGGAGAAACACCATGAAACCTACAATGGCTCTCAAACCACTGGTTTTCGCACTTGCAGCAGTAATGGCAATGGCGGCTCAGGCAGGCGGCAATGATCATGGTAACGGGCACGGCAATGGCCATGGCAACCATGAACCCAAAGGCCCTACCCTGGAACAACTTCTGCAAATCGGAGCCGGCGCCGGGGCTGCCGTACTCGACACGCAGAACAGCGATGGCAACCTGGTAGGCAACCAAGGCACCAAAAACGATGCCAACGTCAATAACTCGGCCAATGGCACCAACGGCAACGTCGGCATGAACAACACCGCCGGCGATGGCAACCAGCAAGACAATGCTGCTGCACTGGCGACTGCCGACGAAAGCTTTATCTTCGGCAGCGCGGTATCTGTCTCCAGCGCCACTCAGGTCAACAACAACAACGCGGTTGCCAACTACTCGACAACCAACAACGCCAACCTCAACAACGTGGGTAACGGCGGTTCCGGCAACATTGGCGTGAACAACAGTGCCGGCAACTTCAACCAACAGAAAAACAACCTGGCTATTGCTGTATCGGGTGGTCGTGTAGCTAACGCTGCTGCTGCTGCGAACCAAAGCTCCACTGGCCTGACTGTGTCCAATAACGGCACTCAAACCTACAAAAAAGATACCCTCACCGGCACCGTGGCGGCCGTCGGCGCGTTCGCTGCCGTTGGCAAGGCTACCATCGAAGGTGATAAAGGCCACGGCGGTGGCGGCTATGGCGACAACGATCGCGGCCATGGCGGTAACGGCGGCAGCAAAGATCAGAAAGCCACCTTCGAAGCTGTCGGTGTCTTCGGCCTGGCTGGCGTCACCACTCAACAAGTGCTGACCCCTGATGGCTGGAAAAACCCTGTGACCAACAACGCGAACATCTCGAACGTTGGTAACAACTTCTCCGGTAACGCTGGTTACAACAACGCCGCCGGTGTTGGCAACCAACAAAGCAACTCGCTGTCCATCGCTGCAGGTTGCAAAGCCTGCATGTAATCGCGATCGAAACGAAAGCCCCGGAAACGGGGCTTTTCCTCAGTCCGCAAAGGCGTATCGATCATGCGTAAGACTGCCTTTATCGCCCTGCTTTGCCTGTCCGGCCTGACCCAGGCTGCCCAGATGCCCGTCGCTGCCCTGCCCGGCGGCGTACTCGTCTACAAGAACGTGCAAAGCATTCGTGAACGCAAGTTTGCCGACATCGTCGAACAAAAAACCGATTTCAGCTGCGGCGCCGCCGCGCTGGCCACGGTACTGCGCCAGGCTTATTGGCTCGACGTCGATGAAGAGCACATCATCAAAGGCATGCTGGTCAACGCTGACCAGGACCTTGTGCGTACTCAAGGTTTCTCCATGCTGGACATGAAACGCTACATAGAAAGCATCGGCATGCGCGCCAGGGGCTACAAGATTCCACCGGATAAACTCGACGACGTAACAATCCCGGTGGTGGTACTGATGGAAATTCGCGGCTACAAGCATTTCGTGGTGCTGCAGCGTTCGGACAAGGATTGGGTTTATATCGGAGATCCCGTCTTAGGCCATAAACGCTACGCCCATGATGACTTTGTCAAAGGTTGGAACGGCATCGTCTTCGCCATCGTCGGCCCCGGTTATGACAAAACCAATGCATTGCGCATGCCGCCGACCCCGCTGACCGCGAAGAACAAGCTGGATAACTTCAACCCTGTCAGAGATGCCGAATTGATGGACTTCGGGTTCATACAGAGCGACTTCTTTTAATCGCCGATTATAAAGAATGGGGCTGGATGTCCCGGGAGCAGCAGATGAAAACCTCATACTGGCTGGCCGCCGCCTGCCTGGCAGCGAGCGCGTCAGGCTATGCCAATGCAGGATTCAAACCCATCGAAGTTCAGGATCAGGAGCTGTCCCAGCTTCGCGGTCGTTATGTCATGCCGGGGCGGATCATCAGCTTCGGCATTGTCATGAGCAGTACCTGGCGCAACGCCAGCGGTGATCTGATCGGCGCTGCGACGTCGATGCAAATCCAGGCCGCCACGATCAAACCGGAATTCTATGTCTCGACCATCAAGGAACAGGGCAACGGCAGCACCCCGACGCCGGGCACTGGCAATGTCATTGGTGGCGCGGCACTCAACAGCAGCCAGGGCGTGACTCAAAGCGTACGCGCCGCCGGCGACGGCAACACCGCCAGCAACAATGTGGCCATCAATGTAAAAGAAGCCAACACCCCTCCTCCGCTGGCGCCCGCACAAGGCCAGGCGCTGATGGCCGGGCAGACTATCGGGGCCAGCAATGCCGCTGGCAGTGTCGCCGTTTCGGCCACCAACAGTGGCGTGCAAATGGCCATTCAGGCCTCGGGCAATCAAGGCACCGCCCTGCAACAAGTGGCCCAGGGTGGCCTGCTGCAGAACACCCGCCTGCTGGGCAGCGCCAACGTGGTCAACAACATGACCCAACTCAATGTTGTGCTTAACAATAACGGCATCAGCCCCGGCGCACTGGACTGCAACCTGACTCAACTCAGGGCACTACGCAATATCGGATATTGAACTACGCTGAGTCTCGATCATTGGGCTTAAAGGGACGGCTTATTCATGTATCGATCAGTATCACTGCGTGCCGCTGTATGTCTGAGTACTCTTCTACCCGCGGCGATGCTGCAAGCAGCACCCGACGCAGATGTGGAGACCCTGAAACAGGAACTTCTGGAGCTGAAGCAACGATACGAAGTGCAACAAAAGGCCCTGGCGGTGCTCGAACAACGGGTCCGTCAGGTTGAGGATCAACCGGCGGCCCCGCAACCCAAACGCCTGGCCAAGTCGCCGTCTGACATGAAAGGCAATCCAAAAGTCGCTACCAGTACCGGAGCGCCGGGTACCGGTGCCGCAGCAGCGTCGGGGGGCGCGGCCGGGAGTAGTGGCGCTTCTTACGGCCAATCGCTGGCCGACGACTCGCAACCGGCCCAGAGTGTGTCCAACCTCTACGACGAGGCCAGCGGCTTCTTCGGCGGCGGCAAATTCAGCTTTGAAACCGGTGTGACCTACTCGCGTTACGACACCCGGCAACTGATCCTCAACGGTTTCCTCGCGCTGGACTCGATCTTTCTCGGCAACATCAACCTCGACCGGATCAAGGCCGACACCTGGACGCTGGACCTGACCGGGCGCTACAACTTCGACAACCGTTGGCAGTTCGACGTGAACGTGCCGGTGGTTTACCGCGAATCGACCTACCAGTCCGGCGGCGGCAACGGTGGTGCATCAAACGTCACGACGGAACAGGATGTTTCGCGTGATCCAACCCTCGGCGACGTCAACTTCGGCATCGCGTACAAGTTCCTCGACGAGTCGGTCAACACGCCGGACGCCGTGGTCACCCTGCGGGTCAAGGCGCCAACCGGCAAGGATCCGTTCGGCATCAAACTGCGCCAGACCGACGCCAACTCCAACCTGTTCGTGCCTGACACGCTGCCAACCGGTAACGGTGTCTGGTCGATCACACCCGGGGTTTCGCTGGTCAAGACGTTCGACCCGGCAGTGCTGTTCGGCAGCTTGTCCTACACCCACAACCTGGAGGAGTCGTTCGACGACATCAGTTCGACCGTCAACCAGAAAAACCCGGGCAAGGTAAAGATTGGCGACAGCTTCCAGATCGGCGCCGGTATTGCGTTCGCTCTGAACGAAAAGATGAGTATGTCGTTCTCGGTGTCTGACCTGGTACAACGCAAGAGCAAGCTGAAACAGGATGGCGGTGATTGGCAATCGGTGGTGTCCAGTGACGCCAACGCCGGTTATTTCAACGTCGGCATGACCATTGCCGCCACGGATAACCTGACCATCGTGCCCAACCTGTCGATCGGCATGACCGACGATGCCCCGGACTTCTCCTTCAGCCTGAAATTCCCGTACTACTTCTAAAGCACAAGATCGCAGCCTGCGGCAGCTCCTACAGAGGTAATCCCTGTAGAAGCTGCCGCAGGCTGCGATCTTTTGAGCTTTGTTCTCTAGCGAATCTGATGCTTGTGCAGCAGGCGATAAAACGTCGGCCGCGACACGCCCAGCACTTTCGCCGCCACACTCAGGTTGTCGCTGTGACGGTTCAATACATCGCACAGCGCCTGGCGTTCAGCGCGCGTCTTGTAGTCTTCCAGCGTACCCATCGGCGTCGAAATCGTGTGCTGGCTGAGCAATCCCAGATCCCGGGCTTCGATCTGTCGGCCTTCTGCCAACACCAGACCCCGTCGCACGCGGTTGGCCAGTTCCCGCACATTGCCCGGCCAGTCATGCTTGCCCATGGCGATCAACGCATCCTCACTGAAGCTGCGCGGGCGGCGGCCGGTTTCGTGGCTGTAAAAATGCGAGAAATGGTTGGCCAGCATCGACAGATCACCGTGGCGCTCGCGTAGTGGCGCGGTCACCACTTGCAGCACATTGAGGCGGTAATACAGGTCTTCGCGAAAACGCTTTTTCTCGATCGCCGCTTCGAGGTCGACGTGGGTGGCCGCCAGCACGCGAACATCCACCGGGATCGGCTGACTGCCACCCACGCGCTCGATGTGTTTCTCCTGCAGAAAACGCAGCAGATTGGCCTGCAATTCCAGCGGCAGATCGCCGATTTCATCGAGAAACAGCGTGCCGCCATTCGCGGCCTCAATGCGCCCGACCTTGCGCTGATGCGCACCGGTGAAAGCGCCTTTTTCGTGACCGAACAGTTCGGACTGAATCAAATGTTCGGGAATCGCCCCGCAATTGATCGCCACAAACGGCTTGCTGTGGCGCTGGGACTGGCGGTGCAGCGTGCGCGCCACCAGTTCTTTACCGGTGCCGCTTTCACCGCGGATCAGTACCGGGGATTCGGTCGGTGCCAGTTTGCTCAATAATTTGCGCAGTTCGCGGATCGGCTTGCTGTCGCCGAGTAACTCGTGTTCAGGCTGGTCGACGTGAATCGTGCCTTGCCCGCGCAAACGCGCCATGCCGAATGCGCGGCCCAGGGTCACCTGAACCCGTGAGACATCGAACGGCAAGGTGTGGAAATCGAAAAACCATTCGCAAACGAAGTCACCCACGTTCTGCAACCGCAGGACTTCCTGGTTCAACACCGCGATCCACTCGGTGCCGCTACGGCTGATCAGTTCCTTGACCGCTTCGGGACGTTCAAGGTGAAAAGGTTGCAGTCGCAGCAGCCCGACATCGCATGTCCGATCGGCGGCATTTTCCAGGCTACAACTGTCGACATCCCATCCCACCGAGCGCAAACCAGGTAATAACCGGTGACAGTCGTCGCACGGGTCGACCACCAATAAACGTCGTAACGCAGGCGCTTCGATCATGACTGTTCCTTGGCGCCAAATTTAAGGAAATTATTGTAAAAACAGTCATTTGGCAGACCCGACTGTAACATTAGCAAGAAATTGACAGGGCCTTGTATCGATTGCTTATAGGTGTACAAGCTAACGAGTTATAAGAAGCAAGTTTATTAGTCAGCTATCGAGTTGCTATCTTTCACCAGGCTTTCAAAAACGTTCGGAATGTTGAGCCTGAGCAATTAAGTTGAAATTTCTTTGTTTCGTGTGTGACCTGCCACGGGGTTGCGTGCATCAGTACAAGTAACCAGCCGAACGGTAAGCCCAACCGACGGCACATCACTTGATTGGGCACGACAGAGAGAAGACCCCAATGACCGCCCCGCTCCGTATCAACGAAGCTCTTTTGATTGCCAACCACGCGTTCAAACCCTTTCAGTGCGTGGCCTGGGCCCCACAAGACGGCAATGGCGAACTGAACCTGACCGTCATCGACCGTACCAACTCGCACATCGGTCGCCAGCAGATTCCAAGCAGCGCCTACTCCGATCCGGCGCAACTGGAACTGCTGTTGCAACAGGCCCGCGCCGAATTGAGCAAAGAAGGTTACCTGCTGCAATCGTGGTCGATGCCACATTGATCAGAGGCTAATGCGGATGACTTTCACGTCATCCGCTCTGTTCTTTGTTAGTTATCCGCTGCTGTTTATCTTCAATGCTTCTGTACAACTTTCTTCAAGCTGCCAGGCGCCACTGCTTGGCAGGCTTTCGTTTGGTTCAAAAAGACACTGTTATGGCACAGTGCGACCCTCCACCTGTTAGTTCTGTCAGTTGAACTTGCGTGTATTCAGGGATTGAATGTTCCGCTCATGCAGTTACCGCCCATTCGGGCCTGGTCAACTTGCAAGGAGAGGCATGCATGTCACCCGAGAACGCCTTTGCGCGCCCGGCACTACTCAACAGTTCCGGGCAACTCGACAAACAATTTGCCAGCACTGGCGTTGCCCAGGTGTATTTCGCCGGCAGTGTTTCCAGCATGACCCAGGGTATTGCGCTGGATCGACAGGGGCGCGTGCTGGTCGCCGCCAAAGTCGGCACTGCGCAAGGCAGTCGGTTTGGTCTGGCACGCCTCTTCGCAGACGGTTCGGCCGACCTCGCTTTCGGCCAGCAAGGCAGCGTGATTGGCGAGTTCGAATGCGGTTTTGAGGCCACCGGTGGCAAGGTTCAGGTGTTGCCCGACGGACGAATCCTGCTGGCCGGGCTGCATTATCAAAACACCCATCGCACCCTGCCTGCGCTGGCCCTGTTCAGCGCTGACGGAACCCCCGACCCGGACTTTGGTAAAAATGGCTGCAAAGTGGTGCGCCTGCCCGGCGACCTGTCCGTCGGCTCCCGCGATTGCTGGCTGCCACCCGGCGTACCGGGGGCTGAAGCCTGTGACATCGCCGTGCAGGATGACGGGCATATTCTGCTGATCGCCAATCACCACTTCGAACTCGCCGACCATGCCGGAATGCTGATCCGCCTGACGCCAGACGGGACGCTCGATGCAAGCTTCAATGGGCGCGGTTTCGTGATGATTCGACATTTGCTGCTCAACACGTGGCTCAGCAGCCTCGTATTGCAGGAGGACGGGCGGATCCTTGTCGCCGGCTCAATTGATTTCCCCCAGGAGGGCCTGGTGGCGCGCTACCTGCCTGACGGGCGTCTTGATGAGCGCTTCGCGGTGGATGGCTTCCTGGCTTTCAAAGCCAACGGCAAAAGTGCGATGGTCTGTCAGGTCATCGAGTCAAAGGAACATCTGCACTGTTTTGGCAGCAGTCGCGATCCGATCCGCTGCCTGGCGCTGAGCCTGCACCCTAACGGCCGCCCGGACTGGCGCAACGACACTGGTCACCCGCATCTGCTGGAAATCGGCCCCAGTGGTTGCCAGTGGAGCGCCGCGCAACGCATGGCGGATGGTCGGATCATGGCGGTGGGTGCAACGATCGGCGGCGTCGAGGCCGACTTCATCGTTGCTCGCTATAAAGCTGATGGCCATCTCGACCGGAGCTTCGGCAACGGCCACGGCTGGTTGCGCACGCGCCTGGGCCGCAGCCTGGATACCGCCAATTCTCTCGCGATCCAGCCAGACCGGAAAATTCTTGTCGGCGGCTACTCGCTCGACGGCAACTACCGCGCCATGGTCGCGCGCTATCTGAATCAATAACTTCCCGGACTTGAACTTGCCAGACACATGCGGCAACTTGCGCGCTTCTTAATACAAGGAGCAACCGATGTCCGGTTCACTGGCCCAGGCGTTCGCGCATAATTTTCTCGGGCACTCGCCCCGCTGGTACAAGGCGTGCATCGTAGGGTTCCTGATCCTCAACGCCGTGGTGCTGTTCACTGTCGGCCCGGTCGCCGCCGGCTGGCTGCTGGTGATCGAATTCATTTTCACCCTGGCCATGGCGCTCAAGTGCTATCCATTGATGCCCGGTGGCTTGTTGCTGATCGAAGCCCTGCTGCTGAAGATGACCTCACCACAGGCCCTGTACGATGAACTGGTGCACAACTTCCCGGTGATCCTGCTGCTGATGTTCATGGTCGCGGGCATCTACTTCATGAAGGATCTGCTGCTGTTTCTGTTCTCGCGGTTGCTGCTGGGCGTGCGCTCCAAGGCGCTGCTGGCGCTGATGTTCTGCTTTCTCTCAGCTTTTTTGTCGGCGTTTCTCGATGCCTTGACCGTAACCGCGGTGATCATCAGCGCGGCGGTCGGCTTCTATTCGGTCTACCACCGCGTGGCCTCGGGCAATGATCCGCGTCAGGACAGCGAATTCAGCGACGACCGCCATCTGCCGGCCCTGCACCATGAAGACCTGGAGCAATTCCGCGCATTCCTGCGCAGCCTGCTGATGCACGGCGCGGTCGGCACCGCACTCGGCGGGGTCTGCACCCTGGTGGGTGAGCCGCAGAATCTGCTGATCGGTCATGAAATGGGCTGGCACTTCGCAGAGTTCTTCCAGAAAGTCGCGCCGGTTTCGTTGCCGGTGCTGGCGGCGGGTCTGGTGACCTGCGTGCTGCTGGAAAAACTGCGCTGGTTTGGCTACGGCACCCTGCTGCCGGACAACGTCCGCGCCGTGCTGGCCAATTACGCCGCCGAAGACAACGCCGAACGCACCCCGCGTCAGCGTGCCGCCCTGCTGGTGCAAGGCACTGCTGCGTTGATCCTGATTGGTTGTCTGGCGTTTCACGTCGCGGAGGTCGGGCTGATCGGCCTGATGGTGATCGTGCTGATCACCGCGTTCACCGGCATCACCGACGAGCATCGTCTGGGCAGCGCGTTCAAGGACGCCATGCCGTTCACCGCATTGCTGGTGGTGTTCTTTGCCGTGGTCGCGGTGATTCACGATCAGCAGCTGTTCGCCCCGTTGATCCAGTGGGTGCTGGCGCTGCCGGCGGAACAACAGCCGGGCATGCTGTTCATCGCCAACGGCCTGCTCTCGGCGATCAGCGATAACGTGTTCGTCGCCACGATCTACATCACCGAAGTGAAACAGGCTTTCCTGTCCGGGCACATGAGCCGCGAGCATTTCGAGACCCTGGCGATCGCGATCAACACTGGCACCAACCTGCCAAGCGTGGCGACGCCGAACGGTCAGGCGGCATTCCTGTTCCTGCTGACCTCGGCGATTGCACCGCTGGTGCGCCTGTCGTACGGGCGGATGGTGTGGATGGCGTTGCCGTACACCGTAGTGATGGGGTTGCTGGGCTGGTATGCCGTCAGCTACTGGCTGTAATTACGCCGAATAAACTGTAGGAGTGAGCCTGCTCGCGATAGCGGTGTGTCAGCCCAAGAAATGGTGACTGATACATTGCAATCGCGAACAGGCTCACTCCTACATTTGTTTTTGGGGTGAGTTCAGCGACCGAGGATGTACTTCTCGATCGCCTGCGCCACGCCGTCTTCGGTGTTGGGGGCTGTAACGACATCAGCCTGGCGCTTCACCGCCTCTTCCGCCTGCCCCATGGCAATCGACAATCCCGCGCAATGGAACATCGCCGGGTCGTTGCCGCCATCGCCAATCGCGGCGGTCTGCGCCAGCGGGATATCGAGGTGCGCGGCAATGGTTGCCAGTGCGGTGCCCTTGTTGGCCTCCAGCGCCGTCACGTCCAGGTACACCGGTTGCGAACGCGAAACCTGAGCCATGCCGCTGACCTTGGCTAACAGGCGCGCCTCAAGCTCGATCAGCAGATCGGTGTTGTTACTGGTGGCGACGATCTTGTCGATGCGCTCCAAGTACGGCTCGAAACTCTCGACCACCACCGGCGGATAACCGAGGCCGTGCTGCTCGCGCGGCACCATCGGCCCGTGCGGATCCTTGAGCAACCAGTCGCCACCGCTGAACACCCAGATCTCCACATCCGGCTGGTCAGCGAACAACGCCAGAGCAATCAGCGCGGTCGGCACCGGCAGGTAATGCGCCACCAACAGACTGCCATCCGGATTGACGATGGTGCCGCCATTGAAGGCGGCGGTCGGCAGATCGACACCCAAGGCTTCGATCTGCTGCAACATGGCCTTGGGCGGGCGTCCGGTGGCCAGGCTGAACAACACGCCGGCCTCACGCAGCGAACGAACGGCATCAATGGTGCGCTGGCTCAGGCTGTGATCGGGCAGCAACAGCGTGCCGTCCATGTCACTCAGTAAAAAGCGGATCGACTCACTCATCCCAGACCATGCCAGACGCGACCGTCGCGAGTCAGCAGATCATTGGCGGCTTGCGGGCCGTCTTCCCCGGCAGCGTAAGTCTGCACACTCGCATCCTGTTGCCAGGCATCGAGGAAGGGCTGCACCGCGCGCCAGCCGTTCTCAATGTTGTCGGCGCGCTGGAACAGCGTCTGGTCGCCGGTCAGGCAGTCGTAGATCAGCGTTTCGTAGCCGGTGGACGGCTGCATCTCGAAGAAATCCTTGTAGGCAAAACCCAGCTCGATGTTGGCCATGTTCAACGCCGGCCCCGGCCGTTTGGCCAGCAGGTCGAACCACATGCCTTCGTTAGGCTGGATCTGAATACGCAGATAGGTCGGCTGCAACTCGTCGACCTCGGTATCCCGGAACTGCGCGTACGGCGCCGGTTTGAAGCAGATGACGATCTCGGTGTCGCGCACGCTCATGCGCTTGCCGGTACGCAGGTAGAACGGCACGCCGACCCAGCGCCAGTTGTCGATCATGACTTTCAGCGCGACGTAGGTTTCGGTGTTGCTGTCAGGCGCCACGTTGGCTTCCTGCCGATAGCCATTCAACGCTTTGCCATCGACTTCACCGGCGCGGTATTGACCGCGTACCGAGTTGGCTCGCGCCTCTTCAACACTCCACGGGCGGATCGCGCCGACCACTTTGGCCTTCTCGCCGCGCACGGCGTCAGCGCCGAACGCGGCCGGCGGTTCCATGGCGACCATTGCCAGCAGCTGGAACAGGTGATTGGGCACCATGTCACGCAGCGCACCGGTGTGCTCGTAAAAACTGCCACGGGTTTCGACGCCGACGGTTTCTGCCGCGGTGATTTGCACGTGGTCGATGTAATGGTTGTTCCAGAATGCTTCGAACAGGCTGTTGGAGAACCGGCTGACCAGAATGTTCTGCACGGTTTCCTTGCCCAGGTAATGGTCGATCCGATAGATCTGTTTCTCCGACATGACCTTGAGCAGACAGGCGTTCAACGCTTCGGCGGTTTGCAGATCGGAGCCGAACGGCTTTTCGATCACCACCCTTCTGAACGCTTCCGGGGTTTCCTCCAGCAGTTTGGCCGAGCCGAGTCGGCGTACCACTTCACTGAAAAAACGTGGCGCGGTGGCCAGGTAGAACACCGCATTGCCAGTGCCGCTGTCGGCAATTTTTGCCGCCAGCGCGGAATAAGTGCTGTCGTCCAGGAAGTCGCCCTGGACGTAGCTGATACCTTTGGCGAGCTTGGCCCACAAAGCCGGATCAAGCATCTGATCGCCCTTGCCGACTTTCGCCGCCACTTCGGTACGGATGAAGTCTTCGAGTTTTTGCGCGAAAGCTTCATCGGTAATGGCGTTGTGATCAACGCCGACGATCCGCAGATTTTCGTCCAGCAAGCCGTCGCGACTGAGGTTGTACAGCGCCGGCATCAGCAAGCGCTTGACCAGGTCGCCGTGGGCACCGAACAAAAACAGCGTGGTCGGTGGTGCGGGTTCTGCCTTGGATTTTCTGCGGATCGTATGGGTCATTTCTTCGGTGTCTCCACGTGGCCGCCGAAGCCGAAGCGCTGGGCCGAAAGAATCTTGTCGCCAAAAGTGCCCTGACCGCGCGAGCGGTAGCGCGAGAACAGCGAGTTGGACAGCACCGGAACCGGCACCGCCTGCTCCATGGCCGCTTCGATGGTCCATTGACCTTCGCCGCTGTCAGCCACCGAACCGGAGAAGCCGTCGAGTTTCGGATCGCTGGCCAGTGCGTCGGCGGTCAGGTCGAGCAGCCAGGACGAGACCACGCTGCCACGGCGCCAGACTTCGGCGATGTCGGCCACGTTCAGGTCGAAACGCTGATCTTCCGGCAGACGCTCGCTGGACTTGGTCTTGAGGATGTCGAAGCCTTCTGCGAAGGCGGCCATCATGCCGTACTCGATGCCGTTGTGAATCATCTTCACGAAGTGCCCGGCACCGGCAGGACCGGCGTGAATGTATCCGTGCTCGGCGCGGTGATCCTCGGATTTGCGATCCTTGGTGCGCGGTATGTTGCCCATGCCCGGCGCCAGCGCTGCGAACAGTGGGTCCAGACGGTTCACGGTCTCGGCGTCGCCGCCGATCATCATGCAGTAGCCGCGCTCCAGGCCCCAGACGCCGCCGGAGGTACCGACGTCGATGTAGTGCAGGCCCTTCTCGGCCAGGGTTTTCGCCCGGCGAATGTCATCCTTATAGTTGGTGTTGCCGCCGTCGATGATGGTGTCACCGGCTTCCAGCAAGTCGCTCAGAGTGTTGATGGTGTCTTCGGTCGGCGCGCCGGCCGGCAACATGACCCATACGGCACGTGGCTTGGCCAGGCCTGCCACCAGAGCGGGCAGGTCGGCAACGCCGGTGGAGCCCTCGGCGACCAGGTTATCGATGAAAGCGGTATTGCGGTCGTAAACAACGGTGGTGTGACCGTTGAGCATCAGACGTCGCGCAATATTGCCGCCCATGCGGCCCAGTCCAATAATCCCGAGTTGCATGTGCTGATGCTCCTTACTACAAATAAATGTGTGTCATTGGTTATAGCCCAACGCGACTGATGGAGGTTAGTCCAGAGCGTTGCGATGAAGTTTCCGGGCATTGTGCCCGATCCAGACTGATAACGCCCCGAATCCTGCCGAAGACACACCGACCATGAAAAATAAAAAAGTTCCATTCACGGGCAAAAGAAATCAAAATTGGCGCCGATAGCAAGTCAGTAGCCCCGATGCGGGGACGATTTGCAGTTGAGACACGCCATTTGCGAGGTGAGCAATGGGCACAGTACACACAGCAATGCCGCCACAAACCCTGTACGTCACGATCCGTCGCGATGAATTGCGCCAGTTGAAAGACGAGCGCGACCAGTTGAAGCAGGAGCTGGCGCAGCTGCGCTCGCTGACCCAGGGCGCTCAGCCCAAACCTCTGCCGGTGGTCCAGCGCCATCCGCACGCCTGACCTGCCCCGCCAGCTTCGGGAACGGCGCCTGTCGTTCCCGACATGATGCTCCCCTGCCCCTGATCAGCAACTAACGAAGTTTTCACACTGCCTTGGTGATACTCCGGCCCATTCTGGCCGTGCGTTTGCGCGCGGCCTCCGTTCGTCGGTTTGATGTAGCGGTCCGACGGTGGTTAGTGACGATGAGCTGGAGTGCTGAATGGCATTGTTCAAACGCAGCAAAACGACTGCGACAGGTTTCGACTGGGCCGGGGTTCTCTGGCTGTTCGCTTTCTTCTGGTATTTCTCGGGCATCACCCAACTGTTGATTCAGCTGACCGGCACCTCCGGTTTCAGCGGTTTCCGTCAGGCCTTCGTGATGAGCGCGCTGTGGCTCGCCCCGATGCTGGCGTTTCCCAAACGCACCAAACTGCTGGCCGCGCTGATCGGTATCGTCCTGTGGGCCTGCTCGATGGCCAGCCTGGGTTATTTCTTCATCTATCAGCAGGAATTCTCGCAAAGCGTCATCTTCATCATGTTCGAGTCGAACATCTCTGAAGCCGGCGAATATATGACCCAGTACTTCGCCTGGTGGATGATCCCGGCGTTCCTCGCCCATACCGCTTTCGCCTATTTCCTGTGGACGCGCCTGCGCCCGGTGTACATGCCCCGAGGCCGCGCGTTCGTGGCTGCGATCGCGATCGTCTTCGCCGTGGTCGGCTACCCGCTGATCAAACAGACCCAGCGTACCGGCAGTTTCGCCGGCGGTTTCGAGAAGTTCGAAGACCGTATCGAGCCAGCCGTGCCTTGGCAGATGGCGGTGGCTTACCACCGCTACCTCGACACCTTGGCCGGCATGCAGGACATGCTGCACAGCACCAGCAAGGTTCCGCCGCTGCATAACCTGAAAGTTGCCGACGCCGATAAACCGTCGACCCTGGTGCTGGTGATCGGCGAGTCGACCAACCGTCAGCGCATGAGCCTGTACGGCTATGGACGCAAGACCACCCCGGAACTGGACAAGCTCAAGGATCAGCTCGCGGTGTTCGACAACGTCATCACCCCGCGCCCTTACACCATTGAAGCGCTGCAGCAGGTCCTGACCTTCGCCGACGAAGAGAACCCTGATCTGTACCTGTCCACGCCGTCACTGGTCAGCATGATGAAACAGGCCGGTTACAAGACCTTCTGGATCACCAACCAACAGACTATGACCAAGCGCAACACCATGCTCACGACCTTCTCCGAGCAGGCCGACGAGCAGGTGTACCTGAACAACAACCGCAACCAGAACGCCGCGCAGTACGACGGTGACGTGATCGAGCCGTTCAACAAAGCGCTGACCGACCCGGCGCAACGCAAGCTGATCGTCGTGCACTTGCTCGGTACTCACATGAGCTACCAGTACCGCTATCCGCCGACCTTCGACAAGTTCCAGGACCGTACCGGCGTGCCGGCCGGTGTGCGTGACGATCAGGTGCCAACCTACAACAGCTACGACAACGCCGTGCTGTACAACGATTTCGTGGTGTCGAGCCTGATCAAGGACTACGCCAAGTCCGATCCGAACGGCTTCCTGCTGTACCTCTCCGACCACGGTGAAGACGTGTTCGACTCCGCCGGCCACAACACCCTCGGCCGTAACGAGAACAAACCGACCGCGCCGATGTACACCATTCCGTTCATGGCCTGGGCGTCGCCGAAATGGCGCGAGAACCACGACTGGAACTTCGCCGCCGACCTCGGCCGGCCGTACAGCAGCTCGCATCTGATCCACACCTGGGCGGACATGGCCGGTTTGAGTTTCGATGAACTGGACCGCAGCAAGAGTCTGGTCAGCGACAGCTTCAAACCGCGTCCGCTGATGATCGGCAACCCGTACGAACGCGAGCAGCGCGCCCTGATCGACTTCAGCTTGATGAAGCCGAAAAAGGTCGACCCTGCCGCAGCGAATGTCGTGCAGCAGTAACCGCTCGGAAGGCATCGGTTTCGAGAGATCGCAACCGGTGTAACGCATAAAGAAAAAGCTCCGTATCGCAAGATACGGAGCTTTTTTCGTTTTGGGCGGTCAGGTAGCCCGCTTTATGGGGCTCTACTGTACCGCCTGAGGGAAATCGGAGCAGCCAGCATGCTCGCACGCCCCCTCCTCCCTGAAAGAGCAGCCAGCGCGCTCAGAGGGCGCCAGTAAATTGCACCACCAGGATCAAGGATTGTTCCAGCACAAAAACAAACGCCCCGAACAAGTCGGGGCGTTTGTGGATGCGTTCACTTGGGTGCTTTCACACCCTTCGCGATGCAGGTCCGGCGCTATCAGTAAGCCTTGCCGGTCTTGTAGAAGTTCTCGAAGCAGAAGTTGGTCGCTTCGATGTAGCCTTCGGCGCCACCGCAGTCAAAACGCTTGCCCTTGAACTTGTAGGCCATGACGCAGCCGTTCTGGGCCTGCTTCATCAGGGCGTCGGTGATCTGGATTTCACCACCCTTGCCTGGCTCGGTCTGTTCGATCAGGTCGAAGATGTCCGGAGTCAGGATGTAACGACCGATGATCGCCAGATTCGACGGCGCGTCTTCCGGCTTTGGCTTCTCGACCATGCTGTGTACACGGTAGATGTCGTCGCGGATCATCTCGCCGGCGATCACGCCGTACTTGCTGGTTTCCTGCGGATCGACTTCCTGAATGGCGATGATCGAGCAGCGGAATTGCTTGTACAGCTTGACCATCTGGGTCAGTACGCCGTCGCCTTCGAGGTTGACGCACAAGTCGTCCGCCAGCACCACGGCGAACGGTTCGTCACCGATCAGCGGGCGACCGGTGAGGATCGCGTGACCCAGACCTTTCATTTCGGTCTGACGGGTGTAGGAGAACGAGCACTCGTCCAGCAGCTTGCGGATGCCGACCAGGTATTTCTCCTTGTCGGTGCCTTTGATCTGGTTTTCCAGCTCATAGCTGATGTCGAAGTGGTCTTCCAGAGCGCGCTTGCCACGACCGGTCACGATCGAGATTTCAGTCAGGCCAGCGTCCAGAGCTTCTTCAACGCCGTACTGGATCAGTGGCTTGTTTACCACCGGCAGCATTTCTTTGGGCATGGCTTTAGTCGCTGGCAGGAAGCGAGTACCGTAACCGGCTGCTGGGAACAAGCATTTCTTGATCATATAAGTCCTTGAAAGGGCTGTGTGTACGAGTTTCGGCGCAGTCTAATCAGGCGGCGTGCACCTTACAATGCCCCGCACTGGCTAACCGATGCCAACATAGAGAAATATTCTCGCCGATAGTTCCGTTGGCGACTTCGACCCGCGAAAACAGAGTAGCTCAAACACGCAAATACGCTGCATCACCATACGCTCATCATCCCCCAATGTGAGGATTTGTCGGTATCATGGCGCCTTTGAACCAGCGAACGAGACAGATAGATGGCCGCGGTAAAAATCATCAACGGGTATGTGATCGACAAGAAAGACGGCAAGTGGAACCTGACCACGACCAATGGCGAACACATCGCCGGTCCTTTCGACAGCGAGCAACTGGCGACTGATGTAGCGTCGGTATTCACCGACACCCCTGCGTCGTCCAAACGCCGTGGCAAAGATCAGGACTGATCTGTTGCGACACGCGCCGAGCCCTGCCCTTGTGCAGGGCTTTTTTGTGGCCGCTCGCAGCATGATGAAAACAAGTGGCCAATCGCTATAACCTTTTCATGCTGGCGCTGTCAGAGCGTTTAGCCCCTCCCTCGCTGAAGACGACACACTTATGAACATGAACAGAATGCTGCCGCTGATCGCGGTATTGGCCCTCGGTGGCTGTGCCACCTCGGAAACCACCTACCTGAACAACGGCGAACAGGGCTTGAGCATCGACTGCTCCGGGGAAGCCAACTCCTGGGCCACCTGCTACGAGAAGGCTGACGCCTCCTGCGCCGGCACCGGCTATCGCATCGTCGGTACCGACGGCACGCCGGCGCCCAAGGAGAGTGACAAAACCCTGGGGGTCGACGTCGGCAACTACAAGAACCGCAGCGTGGTGGTGGTCTGCAAATAGACCCTACATGTGGATCTCGGCGAACTTGATCCCAAGCCCGCGCACGATCTCGATCAGGTCGTCGAGCCGGGCGAAGGATTCGACCTCGTCGTTATCGTCCACCAGAAAATAGCTGCGACCGGCGCTCTTCTTGAAAAACACGATCCACTCGCCCGAGTTCGCCGGATTTTGAATAACATGCGTGGCAGAGATAAGGCCCTCTGCATGCCGTTCCCGTACTTGCTCTCGCTTCATGCGCGACTCCAGAAATGAAAATGCCGTCACAGCAGGACTGTGACGGCATCGGTGCTGATGGACGCTATTCTATCAGCCGGAAATACAGGCATTGGCGGCGTTTTGCACGTCACGGGGACGAACCGGCACATTGGACATCCGCTCATGCAGCTTGATGCTGCTGCCGCCGGAACGGTCTTCGATATCAAACACCGCAGCCGCGCCGGTGGAAAATTTCCCGGGAACAATCACTCGCACGCCATCCTTGTGCGGCTGCATCTGCAGCGCGCCGCGGCTGTTGGCAAGCTTGTCGGCCAGGCACTGAGCATACTCATGGGGTTTCTTGCCGGAAATCACGCTCATGGTGGGCAAGGTTTCGTTGATTTCGGAAACACTCGCGCAACCACCCACGACCAACATCAACGGCAGACACACCACACCCCACTTCATACAAATACCTCCCATAAAGACCCTCGGACAGCAGTAATGCCATTTTTCTCCGAGGCTTACTCCATTAAACCCGCATGGAATCGCGAATAACTGTTTTTAATTGTCAAAGCAGCGCTCGACGGCGGGATAATAACCCGTTCGGGCTGATAAACTGCGCCAATCGCACATGCTATCGTTTTGATTTAGTAGAAAAAGCCCTTCTGGAGGCGCCCATGAAATTCATTCACCAGCGCGAGCACCTCAACGAGGACGACATCGTCGTCATCCAATGCTCGCAAACCTGCAACATCCGCTTGATGAACGACGCCAACTTCCGCGCGTTCAAGAACGGCGGCCGCCACACCTACCACGGCGGCGCTTTCGACACGTTTCCTGCACGCATCACCGCGCCGAGCACCGGTTTCTGGAACATCACCATCGACACCGTCAACCGTCGCGCCATCAGCGTCACGCGCAAGCCGACCCTGACCCACTCGATCAAGATCATCCGCCGCTCCAGCTCCAAACTGAGCTGAGTCGCCCCTAACGCAAAGGTAAGCACGACCGTGGCCCAAACGACCAAATACGTCATCAAATACAAGCTCAACGGTGAACGCCGTTTCGAGTTCGCGCAACTGGAAAACGGCACCGTCGAAGAGGCCAAGGCCGCACTGGACGCCATCCATGGCACCACCGAAGACGTGATCAGCGACATCGCCGTGAGCAAAGCCCTGTAACACCACATTACGGGATTCGACCGCAAGCGGCGGAGTGTTCTGCCGCCGGTATTTGCCCAGACTGACAGCCTCGACCAAAGGGTTCAGGAGTCAGCATGTCAATGTCCCCGTCTCGGCTGGATGCGCTCGATTGGGCAAGCCTCGAACAGCATCTGGATCAATATGGCTATGCCATCGTCCGCTCGTTGCTGTCGGCGCAAACCTGTGAACGCTTGAGCGCCCTGTATTCGCAGACCGAACCGTTTCGTTCGCAGGTCATCATGGCCCGCCACGGTTTCGGTCGCGGGGAATACAAGTACTTCAGCTATCCCCTGCCGACAGCCATCGAACGTCTGCGCACTGCGTTTTACCCGCGCCTGGTGCCGCTTGCCAACCGCTGGTACGAACGCATGAATGTGCCTGTACGCTTTCCCGCAACCCATTCCGAGTTTGTGCAGCGCTGTCAGGCTGCCGGCCAGCTGCGGCCGACACCCTTGCTGTTGCAATACGGTCCGCAGGACTACAACTGCCTGCATCAGGATCTGTACGGAGAACTGGTTTTCCCACTGCAAGTGGCGATTCTTCTGTCGCAGCCCGGAGAGGATTTTACCGGTGGCGAGTTCGTCCTGACCGAGCAGCGTCCACGCATGCAGTCGCGCCCGCACGTTGTGGCTCTGCACAAGGGTGACGCGGTTATATTCGCGGTCAACCAGCGCCCGGTCAGCGGCACACGCGGCGATTATCGAGTGACCATGCGTCACGGCGTCAGTCGCCTGCACAGCGGAAATCGGCATACTCTGGGCATCATCTTCCACGACGCATCATGAACGCCATGCACCCGACCACCTTCGACCTGTTCGCCGACCACGAACCCGAGCAACAACCCCGCGCCGAGCAGATCGGCGAACAATCGTGGGTGTTGCGCGGCTTCGCCCTGCCGGTGATTGATCAACTGTTGCCCGCGCTGGAAGCCATTCTCGCCGTAGCACCGTTGCGCCACATGATGACCCCGGGCGGTTTCAGCATGTCGGTGGGCACCAGCAGTTGCGGAACCCTGGGCTGGATCACCGACCGTAGCGGTTATCGCTACAGCACCGTCGACCCGCTGAGTGGCCAGCCTTGGCCAGCGATGCCTGAAGTGCTATCGGAGCTGGCGCAAACAGCAGCACAGAACGCAGGATTTGCCGACTTTCATCCAGACTCCTGCCTGATCAACCAATATGTCCCCGGCGCGAAAATGTCTTTGCATCAGGACAAAGACGAAAATGCCTACGCGGCGCCGATCGTTTCGCTGTCATTGGGGTTGCCGGCGATGTTCCTGTTCGGTGGTTTTGCCCGTAGCGACAAAAGCCAGCGCATTCCTCTGCTGCATGGCGACATGGTGATCTGGGGCGGGGTTGATCGCTTGCGCTTTCACGGCGTGCTGCCGATCAAACCCGGGCGGCATCCGCAGTTGGGCGAACGCCGGATCAACCTGACCTTGCGTGTCGCCGGGTGATCTGAAAAGTTTGACCGCAAGGCCCGGAGTGTTACCAACATTGCCGCTGGTTAACCTGAATCAAACAGGTCAACGGACTACTCGCCATGAAAAAGCTTTCACCCCTCATCAACGTTGAAACCGATCCACGCTGGGCCGCTGTCGTTGCACGGGACCCACAGGCCGACGGGCAGTTTGTCTATGCGGTGAAAACCACCGGCATCTACTGCCGCCCCAGCAGCCTTTCACGTTTGCCCAAACCGCAAAATGTCGAATTTTTCGACAGCGCCGAAGCTGCCGAAGCGGCGGGCTACCGCCCAAGCAAACGCACAAGCAAGGATCAGACTGACGTCGCCAGTCAGCACGCCGCGACCGTGGCGACGGCCTGTCGGCAGATCGAGTCGAGTGAAACAGTGCCCGCACTCAATGAACTCGCCGAGGTCGCCGGCCTCAGCCCTTTCCATTTTCATCGGGTGTTCAAGGCCGCAACCGGCCTGACACCAAAGGGTTACGCGGCGGCGCATCGTTCGCGCCGGGTGCGTGAACGGCTCGCGGATGGCGGCACGGTGACCGATGCGCTGTACGACGCGGGTTTCAATTCCAACAGCCGCTTTTATGAGGCAGCCGACAAGGTGCTGGGCATGAAACCCGGCGACTACCGCGCGGCTGGACGCAACAACGACATTCATTTTGCCGTTGGCCAATGTTCGCTCGGGGCGATTCTGGTGGCGCAGAGTGAGCGCGGCGTGTGCGCGATTCTGTTGGGCGACGATCCGCACCAACTGGTGTGCGATCTGCAGGATCAGTTCCGTCAGGCCAACCTGATTGGCGCCGATGCCGGCTTCGAGCAGTTGATTGCCAAAGTGGTGGGTTTCATCGAAGCGCCAGCGCTGGGCCTCGACTTGCCACTGGATGTGCGTGGCACAGCGTTCCAGGAACGGGTGTGGCAGGCGTTGCGGGAGATTCCAGTGGGTCGCACCGCCAGTTACGCCGAAATCGCTCAGCGCATTGGCGCGCCGACCTCCATGCGCGCCGTGGCGCAAGCCTGCGGCGCCAACCGTCTGGCTGTAGCAATCCCCTGCCATCGCGTGGTGCGCAGCGATGGCAATCTGTCGGGGTATCGCTGGGGCGTAGAGCGTAAGCGCCAGTTGCTGGAACGCGAAACCCAGTCTTAGCGCACGCCGATGTAGACCGACACGGACTCGGGGCCGGTGTAGGCCTCGAAGTCGGTAGCGTAACGGCGCTGAATCTGCGGATTGGCTGCAAAGAAGTCCCAGATCTTTCCCCAAATCGAGATGACCGCATCAGGCAACGGCCCCTGCGCTTCGAACACCAGATACTCGCCCCCTTCGATCCGCACGGACTCAAAGTCTTTGACTGAAGCATTCACGGCAACGCCAGCGGTAACGTCAAACGCACCCGAAGCATCCGACTCGTAAGCCGAATACACGCCATAAATCGGCGAATTGGCTGACTTGCCGGGAATGGATTCGGCCAACTCCTCGCCGAAAAACCGGCCCCACATCGGGCCGATTTTCGCGGTTTCGGGTTGGTGCTCTGCGGCGTTGGTGGTGCGAACCTGCAGGCCAGCAACGGTGAAGGCGTCGATTTGCTGTCGTTTCAAATCCATCGAAATTGCGGCTCCCTGTATAGAAGTGCGGCCACACAGGGCCGCAATGACGCCTACTCTGTCAGCGATTGACGTCGACCACAACCCTGCCGCGAAGCTGTCCGGCAAGCAGCTCAGGTGCCGCATCGATGGCCTCGCTCAGGGCGATTTCGTGACTGATCACTGGCAACAGGGCGAAGTCCAGATCCTTGGCCAGACGCGCCCAGGCCTCGATCCGCCGTGCCTTGGGCTGGGTCACGCTGTTGATTCCGGCCAGGGTCACACCGCGCAGAATGAACGGCGCCACCGACGCCGGAAAATCCATGCCCTGAGCCAGACCGCAGGCAGCGACGGTGCCCTCGGCGCGGGTACTGGCGCAAGCGTTGGCCAGGGTGTGACTGCCGACCGAATCGATCACCCCGGCCCAACGTTCCTTGGCCAACGGTCTGCCCGGCTCGGACAAGGTTGCGCGGTCGATGATCTCACTGGCGCCCAGTTGTTTCAGGTACTCATGCTCGGACACCCGGCCCGTGGACGCCACCACGCGATAACCGAGTTTGCTGAGCAAGGCGATGGCGAAACTGCCCACTCCGCCATTGGCGCCAGTCACCAGCACTTCGCCCTGATCCGGGGACACGCCGTTACGCTCCAGCGCCAGAATGCACAGCATCGCCGTGTAGCCGGCGGTACCGATGGCCATGGCTTGCGCCGCGGTAAAGCCTTTGGGCAACGGAATCAGCCAGTCGCCATTGAGCCGCGCCTTTTGCGCCAGCCCGCCCCAGTGACTCTCGCCCACGCCCCAGCCGTTGAGCAGCACCTGATCACCGACCTGGTAATCGGGATGCGAACTGACCTCGACCGTGCCCGCCAAGTCGATCCCCGGCACCATCGGAAACTTGCGCACCACCGGGCTGCTGCCAGTAATCGCCAGTCCGTCCTTGAAGTTCAGCGTGCTGTAGGCGACCTTCACCGTCACGTCGCCTTCAGGCAACTGCGCTTCGCTGATCTGCTGCAGGCTGGCGTGATAACCGCTGTCGTCTTTGTCGATCAAAATGCCGTTGAACATGGCTGCCTCTCAATCAATGGATTCAAATCCTCGTGCCCTGAAATAACACAAAGCAACACATTGCCCCACCCGACTTTGCGCCAATTCGCGAATCCGCCCGGTAATTGTGAAGCGGGCGGCTATGCTTTTTCGACGGTCGTGCTTTCGCTGCCATCCTGCTGAAAGCGGCCCTGTCGATGGAGCTGACAATGTCTTACCCGCGCTCGTTGCTTGCAATACTGATGCTGTGCCTGCTGACGGTTGGCAACACTTGGGCGGCCCCGGCTACCGCCAGCAAACCTGCTGCTGCCGACGCTGCCCCGAGCGCGCCGACGTGGCCGCAAGTGATCACCAGCGGCAAGGCCAAACTGACCGTGTACCAGCCGCAACTCGACAGCTGGGATGGCTACACCCTCAATGCCCGGGCTGCCGTCGAAGCCACCGGCGCCGACGGCAAACCCACCTTCGGCATCGTCCAGTTCAGCGCGCACACGCTGGTCGACAAGGCCACGCGCTGGGTCGCACTGGATCAATACAAGATCATCAAGGCCGACTTCCCTGCCGACGCCAGTCAGGCCGACGTCTGGCTCGGCGCGCTGCAGAAAGATGCCGAAAGTCGCAAGAAAACCATCTCCCTCGATCAACTTGAAGCCGCCGTCGGCGTGCTGTCGGCCGAGCAGAAAGCCGACAGCGCGCCGCTGGAAAACACCCCGCCGACGATCATCAGTTCCGACGTCCCGGCGCTGCTCGTCTACATCGATGGCGACGTCGTGTACCGGGCGGTCGATGGCACCGCGCTGCAACGGGTGATCAACACCCGCCCGCTATTGCTCAAGGACGCTGAGGGCAAGCACTACCTGCACGTGTTCGATGGCTGGATGGTCGCTGACAGCCTCAGCGGCGAATATACCCGTCTGACCACACCGCCAGCCGATCTGGAGAAGGCCAAACAGGCGGCGATCCAGAGCCGTCAGGTCGATCTGCTGACCGGGCAGAGTGATCCGAAAGACAAGGTGCCAAATCTGGCCAGACCGCCGCAGCCGAAAATCTTCATCGCCACCACGCCCACTGAGCTGATCGTCACCGACGGCGCGCCGCAGTGGCTACCGATTCAGGGCACCAGCCTGCTCTACGTGAGCAACACCACCGGGCACATCTTCAAGGAAATCGGTGACCAGAACAGTTACGTGCTGATCTCCGGGCGCTGGTTTCGCGCTGCCGACATGCGCGGCCAATGGACGTTTACCCCAGCGGACAAACTGCCGGCAGATTTCGCCAACATCCCGGACGACAGCCCGAAAGAGAACGTCAAGGCCTCGGTCGCCGGCACGCCACAGGCCAAGGAAGCCGCGATCGCGGCGACCATCCCGCAAACCTCGGCGATCAAGAAAAGCGCAGTGAAAATGACCGCACCGCAGTTCGATGGCGAGCCACAGTTGAAGGCAATCAACAGCACATCCCTGCAGTACGTGGTCAACAGCGCGACGCCGATTATTCGTGTCGACAACGACAACTGGTATGCGGTGGAAAACGGTATCTGGTTCAGCGCCACCTCGGTGAACGGACCATGGAGCGTCGCCAGTTCGGTGCCGGCGGTGATCTATTCGATCCCGCCGAGTTCACCGATGCATTACCTCACCTACGTCAAAGTCTATGAATCCAGCGGGGACACCGTGGTGGTCGGCTATACCCCGGGTTATCAAGGGTCGAATCTGGATCCGGCCACCGGCGTGGTGGTCTACGGCACCGGTTATCCGTACACGCCGTGGGTCGGCAGCGTCTGGTATGGGCCACCGGTGACCTACGGTTTCGGCGTCGCCATGCGCTATACGCCGTGGACTGGCTGGACCTTCGGTTTCGGCTTCGGCTGGAGCTGGGGCGGCAACACCGTGGCGATGGGTTGGGGCTGGGGCGCTTATCCATGGTGGGGCAATTATGGCTGGGGTTACGCCTGGGGCCCGCGCCTGTACCCCGCGCCACTGGCCTGGGGCGGCGCCGCTTATGGCTATCGTGGCGGTGCTGTTGCCTGGGGGCCCGGTGGCTGGGCAGGCACCACCGGCAACATTTATCGTCAGTGGGGGGATCGCGCGACGGTGAGTCGCTATGGCGCCGGATACAACGCCTGGACCGGCAATCGCTGGGCCGGTCAGGTTGGCTCGTCCTATAACTCGCGCACCGGCATTGCGGCAGCAGGCCAACGCGGCGCGGTGCACAACGCCTACACCGGCAACTACGCGGCTGGACGCAGCGGTGAAGTGGTCGGGCCGAATGGTGGCGCCATCGCCGGTGGCCGGGTCACCGCAGGTAATGCTCGCACCGGCACCCAGGTCACCGCCAATCGTGGCGCGGTGTACAACCCCAACACCGACAAGACCACGCAGTATGCCGGCGTGAAAGGCCGCAACGGCGGCGCCGCACGGATTGGCGACAACGTCTATGCCGGGCGCGACGGCAACGTCTACAAGAAAACCGACAACGGCTGGCAATCGATGGTCAAGGGCAGCCCGGCCCGCACGGCGCCGGTCAACAACAATGCGCAACTGCAGAACCTCAATCGCGAGTCTGCTGCGCGCAACTTCGGCAACCAGCGCACCAACAACTTTCACAACTCCTCGCAAGTCATGAACCGCTCATTTGGGGGCGGCGGGGGCGGCGGTTTTCATCGCCGCTGATGGCTGCATTGAAAATTCAGACTGGCCCCGAGTCCGGTTTTGCTGTTAAAAAACCGGCTCTGCCGTCCCTGCCCCGTTTCATCGTTCGGAGAACCGCTTTCATGAGCCAATGGCCTGACACTCGCATTCTTGACCTGCTCGGCATCGAGCTGCCGATCATTCAGGCCCCGATGGCCGGCGCCACGACTTCGGCAATGGTGATCGCCGTGTGCAACGCCGGCGGCTTGGGTTCGATGCCTGCCGCAATGCTGAGCATCGAGCAGTTGCGCGAAGAGCTGAAGACCATTCGCGAGCACACCCGCAAACCGTTCAACGTCAATTTCTTCTGCCACCAGCCACCGGCCGCCGATGAACAGCGCGCGCAAGACTGGAAAAACCTGCTGGAGCCTTACTACCGCGAATTGGGCGTCGATTTCGACGCACCGACACCGGTTTCCAACCGCGCGCCATTCGATGCGGCAGCGTGCGCCGTGCTCGAAGAGTTTCGTCCTGAGGTGGTGAGCTTTCACTTTGGTCTGCCGGAAAAATCCCTGCTGGATCGGGTCAAGGCCACTGGCGCGAAAATCCTCTCGTCCGCCACCACTGTCGATGAAGCGATGTGGCTTGAGCAAAACGGTTGCGACGCGATCATCGCCATGGGTTACGAGGCTGGCGGGCATCGCGGGATGTTTCTCAGCGATGATTTGAGCAGTCAGGTCGGCACCTTTGCGCTGGTGCCGCAGATCGTCGATGCGGTCAAGGTGCCGGTGATCGCTGCCGGCGCCATTGCCGATGCGCGCGGTGTGGCCGCAGCATTGGTACTCGGTGCGTCAGCGGTGCAGGTCGGCACCGCGTATTTGTTCACCCCGGAAGCGAAAGTCAGCGCCTCGCATCACCAGGCGCTGCGCAGCGCCAAGGAAAGCGAAACCGCGATTACCAACCTGTTCACCGGCCGCCCGGCTCGCGGCATTCTCAATCGGGTGATGCGCGAAATCAGCCCGATGTCACCGAAAGCCCCGGCCTTCCCGCTGGCCGGCGGGGCGCTGATACCGTTGCGTGCCAAAAGTGAAGCGCAGTTCAGCAACCTCTGGGCCGGTCAGGCGTTCCCATTGGGCGAAGAGCTGAACAGCGCTGATCTGACCCGGCAACTGGCGGATGGCGCTCTGGCAAAACTGCTCCGCCGCTGATCCGGCGCAGGGTGAGACATGGCACCACCTCACCCTGTGTTCACCAGCACTTCCTGTTTAGCGGCATTTCGCTATATATTTCGCTATATAGCGTTCCACCCTTCGCATCGGTGCAGTCCACCTCCAACAATAACTGCCCTCTGCACTCGCCCATAACGGAGCTGTTACATGACCATTCGTGCCCCACGTTTTGCCCCAACCTGCTTGGCCACCCTGCTTTCGGTATTCGCCTTCGGTACCGCTCAGGCTGATGAAGTGCAGGTGGCCGTTGCCGCCAACTTCACCGCGCCGATCCAGGCCATTGCTGCCGACTTCGAAAAAGACACCGGGCACAAACTGGTCGCCGCCTACGGTGCCACCGGTCAGTTCTATACCCAGATCAAAAACGGCGCGCCGTTTGAAGTGTTCCTCTCGGCAGACGACACCACGCCGGAAAAACTGGAAAAAGAAGGCGACACCGTCAAGGGTTCGCGCTTCACCTACGCCATCGGCACCCTGGCCCTGTGGTCGGCGAAAGATGGTTATGTCGACGCCAAAGGTGAAGTCCTGAAGAAGAATGAATACCAGCACCTGTCCATCGCCAATCCGAAAGCCGCGCCATACGGTCTGGCCGCTACTCAAGTGCTGGAAAAACTCAATCTGACTGAGGCGACCAAGGCGAAGATCGTCGAAGGCCAGAACATCACCCAGGCCTACCAGTTTGTGTCCACCGGCAACGCCGAACTGGGTTTTGTCGCACTGTCGCAGATCTACAAGGACGGCAAGGTCACCAGCGGTTCGGCGTGGATCGTTCCAGCAAGCATGCACGACCCGATCAAACAGGACGCGGTGATTCTCAACAAAGGCAAGGACAGCGCCGCCGCCAAAGCGCTGGTTGAATACCTCAAGGGTCCGAAAGCCGCTGCGGTGATCAAGTCCTACGGTTACCAACTCTAAATGTCGCTGACGAGTGCCGACTTCGCGGCGATCTGGCTGACCCTGAAACTGGCGTCCCTGACCACCGCTATCCTGCTGGTCGTCGGCACGCCGATTGCCCTGTGGTTGTCGCGCAGCCGTTCCTGGCTGCGTGGCCCCATCGGCGCAATCGTCGCCCTGCCCCTCGTACTGCCGCCGACCGTGATCGGCTTTTATCTGCTGCTGGCGATGGGGCCCAATGGCTTTCTCGGTCACTTCACGCAATGGCTGGGTCTGGGCACTCTGACCTTCAGTTTTACCGGACTGGTGATCGGTTCGGTGATCTATTCCATGCCGTTTGTGGTGCAACCGTTGCAGAACGCGTTCTCCGCCATCGGCACCCGCCCACTGGAAGTGGCCGCAACCTTGCGCGCCAATCCCTGGGACACTTTTTTCAGCGTGATCCTGCCTTTGGCCCGCCCCGGTTTCGTGACGGCGGCGATCCTCGGGTTCGCGCATACCGTCGGTGAATTCGGCGTGGTGCTGATGATCGGCGGCAACATTCCCGACAAAACCCGCGTGGTCTCGGTGCAGATCTATGACCATGTCGAGGCGATGGAATATGCCCAGGCCCATTGGCTGGCCGGGGCGATGCTGGTGTTTTCGTTTCTGGTGTTGCTGGCGCTCTACTCCAGCCGCAAGACCCGCGCGGGTTGGAGCTGATCGATGATTGATGCACGTCTGAAAATCGCTTATTCGGGTTTCAGCCTGGATGTCGATCTGCACTTGCCGGGGCGTGGCGTGACTGCGCTGTATGGTCATTCCGGGTCGGGCAAAACCACTTGCCTGCGCTGTATCGCCGGGCTTGAGCGAGCCGAGCAGGGTTTCATCCAGATCAACGACGAAGTCTGGCAGGACAGCGAACGGCGGATTTTTGTCCCGCCGCACGAACGTGCGCTGGGTTACGTGTTCCAGGAAGCCAGCCTGTTCCCGCATCTGTCGGTGCTGGCCAACCTGCAGTTCGGTCTCAAGCGCATTGCCAAGGCCCAGCGCCGGGTCGACATGGCGCAAGCCACCGAACTGCTGGGCATCGGTCATTTGCTGGAGCGTCATCCGCAGCATCTGTCCGGCGGCGAACGCCAACGTGTCGGCATCGCCCGCGCGCTGTTGACCAGCCCGAAACTGTTGCTGATGGATGAGCCGCTGGCCGCCCTCGACAGTCAGCGTAAAAATGAAATCCTGCCATACCTGCAACGTCTGCACGACGAGCTGGACATCCCGGTGCTGTACGTCAGCCATGCGCAGGATGAGGTCGCCCGCCTGGCCGATCATCTGGTGCTGCTCAGCGACGGCAAGGCCTTGGCCAGCGGCCCGATTGGCGAAACCCTCGCGCGCCTTGACCTGCCAATGGCGTTGGGCGATGACGCTGGTGTAATCATCGAAGGCCAGGTCAGCGCCTACGATGCCGAGTACCAGTTGCTGAGTCTGCAATTGCCGGCGACTGCCATGAACATCCGGGTGACTCACGCGCCGATGGCGGTCGGTCAGGCCCTGCGCTGCAAGGTGCACGCCCGCGACATCAGTCTGGCCCTGCACAACAGCGAGGCCAGCAGCATCCTCAATCGCTTGCCGGTGACCGTGGTCAGCGAGCTGGCGGCGGACAATGCCGCGCATGTGCTGATTCGTCTGGATGCCGGCGGCACACCGCTGTTGGCGCGGATCACGCGGTTTTCCCGGGATCAGCTCGCCATCCACCCGGGCCAGCATTTATGGGCGCAGATCAAGGCCGTCGCCGTGCTGGCCTGAATTGGTTGGCACGACGGCCATGGCGCGCGGTCAATCGCTGTAACAGAGCGATTCGCCAAGGACACCGCCATGCCCGACACCGCACTAGCCGACGTCTTACCGCCCGACCTGCATTACGTCGACGATACCCAACCCGGCCTCACCCGTAAAAAGCTGCGTGGCAAGTTCGCCTATTTCGATCCGGCCGGGCAGCGCATCACCAACCCTGATGAGATCAAACGGATCAATTCGCTGGCAGTGCCGCCGGCCTACACCGATGTCTGGATCTGCGCCGATCCGCGTGGCCATTTGCAAGCCACTGGCCGCGACGCTCGGGGCCGCAAGCAGTATCGCTATCACCCGCGCTGGCGCGAGGTGCGCGATGCCGACAAGTACTCGCGCTTGCGTGAGTTCGGCATGGCATTGCCGAAGTTGCGCAAACAGCTTGAAACCCTGCTGGACGCCCCCGGCTTCAGCCGCGACAAAGTCATGGCCACGGTCATCACGCTGCTCGACGCCACATTGATTCGTGTCGGCAATACCCAATACGCGCGGGACAACCGCTCCTATGGCCTGACCACCCTGCGCAGCCGGCATGTCGAGGTCAACGGCAGCGCGATCCTGTTCCAGTTTCGCGGCAAAAGCGGCATCGAACACCAGATCACCGTCAAGGATCGTCGCCTGGCGCGCATCATCAAGCGCTGCCTGGAAATCCCCGGACAGAATCTGTTTCAGTATCTGGACGAAAACGGCGAGCGGCACACCGTCAGTTCCCATGACGTCAACAGCTACCTGCAAACCCTCACCGGCGCCGACTTCACTGCCAAGGATTACCGCACCTGGGCCGGCAGCGCACTGGCCCTGGCGGTATTGCGCGAACTGCAATGGGAGTCGGAAGCCGAGGCGAAACGGCATGTGGTGGAGATGGTCAAGAGCGTGTCCAAACAGCTGGGCAACACCCCGGCGGTGTGCCGCAAGTGCTACATCCATCCGGCCGTGGTTGAGCGCTTCCTGCTCGGTGCGCTGGCTGAACTGCCACGCCCGCGGGTGCGCAAGGGCTTGCGCTCCGAGGAAGTGGCGCTGGCGATGTTTCTCGAGCAAATGATGGACGCGCCTTGATCGCGCTGGATGGGTGATCTAGGCTAGCCACCTTTCCCCCTTCAGGACGACCGCAGACAGTGAACAATCCAGCCTTCTGAAAATGTAATCGCGATAAGCGCTGAATAGCGCCTGTCAGTCTTCACGACATTTTTCGGAGGTGCCGATGACTCACGTCTCGCGTACGCCTGCCCTCGTCTCCCTGAATCAAACCAGTTTTCAGTTCGCTAATGGCGAGACGATTTTCAACGACCTGAATCTGCAATTCGATCACACCCACACCGCCATCGTCGGGCGCAACGGAGTCGGTAAAAGTGTGCTGGCCAAGCTGATCGCCGGGCACTTGCAACCAACTGCCGGCAGCGTCACCTGCTCGATTCCATTGGCTTATGTGGCGCAAACATTCACCGCCGATGCGCGGCAGACCGTGGCCGACGCCACCGGCACCGCCGCCGCCCTTCGCGCATTGCAACGGCTGCAGTCTGGCGAGGCGGCAGCAGAAGATTTCGACATCGTCAGCGAGCGCTGGGATCTGCCCGAACGTCTGCGCCAATCGCTGGATAACGCCGGTCTGCCGGACATTGCTCCCACGGATCTGACCCAACCGCTGAGCGGCGGCCAGCAAGCGCGGCTGGCGTTGATCAGGGCGCTTCTGAATCCGGCGCATCTGTTGGTGCTGGATGAACCGACCAACCATCTCGACGGCCCCGGCCGCGACTGGTTGATGAGCGAACTGGAACGCTGGCGCGGCGGATTGATCGTCGTCAGTCACGACCGGCAATTGCTTGAGCGCATGCAGCGTATCGTCGAGCTGACGCCGCTGGGTGTTACGGTGTACGGCGGCAATTTTTCCGCTTACCAGCAGCAACGACAGATCCATCAGGCGGCGGCGCAAGCCACGCTGGATCAAAGCCGAACCGAGCGCCGGCGCGAGCAGCAGCGCTTGCAAAACGAGCACGACACCATCCAGCGGCATGCCGCCCGCTCACTGCGCAATGCCAAAACCGCCAACGTCTCGGGCTTCGAACGCGCCGGCCTCAAAGGTGCGGCGAGGCAGATCATGGGCCAGGTGCGTCATGGTCATCAGCAGCGCAAATCGGAGCTTGATGCACGGGTGCGCGATGCCTATGCCAAAGTGCTCGCGGATGATGCGGTGCTGATGAACCTGCCCGGCAGCGCAGTGCCTGCTGCGCGCAGAGTCTGCTCGTTGATTGATACGTGCCTGCCATGGCTGCCAGCGCAACCGTTCAATCTCACGCTGAGCGGTCCTGTGCGCGTCGCCGTCATTGGTCCGAATGGCTGCGGCAAATCGACTTTGCTCAGAGTGCTCGCAGGTCAACTGCATCCCGCCAGCGGCGAATGCATCACCCATGTTCCTGCGGCTTATCTGGACCAGCATCTGAAGCTGCTGGATGATCGTCTCAGCGTCATCGAGCAACTGCTCGCGCTGCAGAGCCCGTTGAGTGAGAGCGAATTGCGCAGCCATCTGGCGCATCTGCAACTGGACGCGCAGCGGGTCACTCGAGCGAGCGCTTCACTGAGCGGTGGAGAACGTTTGAAAGCCGCGCTGGCGGTGGCCTTGTGGGGCAAGACACCTGCGCAATTGTTGCTGCTCGATGAGCCGAGCAATCATCTGGATCTGGCATCGGTTCAGGCTTTCGAGCAGGCATTGCAGACGTTTCCCGGCGCAATTTTTGCGGTTTCCCACGACACTGAGTTTCTACAGGCGTTGAAACCGACGCACCACCTGGATTGGCATGCCACAGAGTGGCGGCTGCAACCGACGAACTGACTGGCTATTTTTTGCACGATTGGCCAAGGCTTCTATAGTTAATCTGACACCTATTTGCTGTGGTGACGCCATGGAAGACATATTTGTCGTGAAGCGCTGCAACAAGATCATCATTCACGGCCGCCGCGCCGGGGAAAGTAAGCATGAACCCGCCGAGGCCAGCAGTTGGTTTCGGATCAACGACACGCGCACCGGCGGCTTCATCGGCGACGGCTACGATCTTGAGGAAGATGCCCGACGCGAATGCCGACGGCTCAATGCGGCCAGCTCGCCGCTGCCGGCGCGACAATCGGCCGGCTGATGCAATTGACAGGCGGGGTCTATACTCAAAGCAGCTGACGGACCAGCGCCCCAACGGCAGAGAGCTCGCAGCCCGCGGGCTTTTTGCTGCCTCTCAACGGTTTGTCTGAACGGAGGTGTTCCATGTCCGAAAAAGAGTCCATCACCACCCTCCTCACCTTGCTCGACTCTCGTCAGGCGCGACTTGCCGCGGCCTGCAAGGAAATCGCCGACTGGGTCGACCATCAAGGCGGCCATCCGACTGCGCTGCGCATCCGCGACCGACTGAACGACATCGAAAAAGACACACCGCTGATCCGCAGCACCCTGTCGTCGCTACAACCGGTCGAACGGCCACTGCCGCGTTTCAGATGACTGCACCGCGATAAACGACAGCTAACCGGCGTACCGTCTGGCCGATGTACCGAACGCCCCGAGGTGTGGGCGGTCAAAACCTGTACACGTCACCCAGGAGACGGTTCATGGTTATCCATTTCAAAACAGACGGACATCTGGCTTGTGGTCACAAGGGCGACAACCTTGCCTCAAGCCTGGAACTCAATCGCGTCAAATGCCGCAGCTGCCGCAACACAGACGCCTACAAAGAAGCACGCAAGACCCAGCGCAATGCCGCACGCCGCGCAGCGCGCCACACCAAAGCTGATCATGGTGCGTCGAACTGGCGTTCGGAGTGGATCGAACGCCTGACCGCGCTGGCCGGGCCGCAGCGCCTGCCAAGGGGCTTTTTCGGGCAAGCGTTCGTATAACCGATTGATGTCGTGTTTAAAGTCCATCACTCGACGTGAATTGTCCCGAATTCACCGCTCGAACCCATCAATGCCCTGGCCTTATCGTCAGGGCTTTTTGTTGAAAACTCCGGTTCGAGCAGCCCGTAGCCCTGAGGCAAGCTTGCAAATAGCCAACGCGCCCTCATAACCAGAACCGTATCCACAGTCACCGAGAGGCAAAAAATCATGACCGGACAAACCGAAACCGCGATTCTCGCCGGGGGCTGCTTCTGGGGCATGCAGGACCTGCTGCGGCGTTATCCCGGCGTGTTGCAGACGCGAGTCGGCTACAGCGGCGGCGATGTACCGAACGCAACCTACCGCAACCACGGCAACCACGCTGAAGCCATCGAGATCGTTTTCGACCCGGCGGTGATCAGCTACCGGCAGATCCTCGAGTTCTTCTTCCAGATCCACGATCCGAGTACACCCAACCGTCAAGGCAACGATCTCGGCCCCAGCTATCGTTCGGCGATTTATTATCTCAACGAACAACAGCGTGACATCGCCGAAGACACTGCTGCGGATGTCGACGCTTCCGGGCTGTGGCCGGGACGTGTGGTCACCGAAATCGCACCGGCGGGTCCCTTCTGGGAAGCTGAACCTGAGCACCAGGACTACCTGGAGCGGATCCCGAACGGTTACACCTGCCATTTCATACGCCCAAACTGGAAGCTGCCGAAACGCAGCTGAAAACACACCTGCGTAATCACTCCACGCCCACCGCTGGCCTTTACTGAAGGCCGGCACTTGCGCACCTCTGGAATCGATCATTTTGGTGAGCCCTCCGTAGCACAGTTCAAGCGTCCGAGGATGAACATACGTTCATCGCAAGCATGGCTCAATGCGTCTAGCCTGCGGGTTCCAACATAGTGCCTACAGGAGTACCCCACCATGTTCTCGCACGAAAGCCTCCCGCTGATTGCCATTTTCACCATCATGCTACTGTGCGTACTGGCTGCGTTTTTGCACCCGGTACATGCATTCTTCAGCTGGCTGCGCAGGCGCAAGGAACGATCAAACGCCCAGGCTGCAAAAGAGGTTGATTCGTGCTGAATGTGTTCCCTCAACTGGCCCGGGTATGCCTGGGCTTTTTGTTTTCTGGCCGAACAGCAGATACAAAAAAGCCCAGCGCGGGGCTGGGCCTGATTTTTCGTCAAGGTTAAAAACATCCGGGCTTTTTAGCCGCGAGAGTGGAACTCAAGTGACTTACGCCAGGCTCCTCTCGTGCTCGCTTTCATGGACATAAACCCATGAAATTCCAGATGGCGAGGCCTGATCGACGCGCATCAGCGCCGAATCGACTTTCTTCTTGGTAATGCCGTCTTTGACAAGGTCGAAGACGGCCAGGAAACAGTCCCCGGGAAGCGCTGTGATCGAGAGGTTGGTGATGTGTGATTCAGGGCTTCCAGCACGCTTGCCATACAAGCCCCAAAGTCGCTCCCAATAGTCCGCCCGGCTCATGATCTGTCCATCGGTGAGTACCACACGGAAGTCATTCGCCAACGCATCGTACAGAGGCTTGATGGCGCCTTCCGACTGGGAAGACATACCGCGCGACCACGGAAAGAAGAGATTGTACCAACGGTACACCTCGGCTTCGACGAGAGCGGTTTTATCGGTTGCTGCGTGCACTTGATTGATTGCCATCGGTGTTCTCCTTAACACGTCAAAAATGGCGGGGCTGGCGTAACAGACAGGTCGTCTGAATGCCCATCGCCTGAGCGATGCACCGCGCCATGATCAAGATCCATCCTGATATCAACGCCATCGGGTCAAGCTAAAATGTTCATTCAATGACTTTTGATATCTTCGACCAAGCCACAAACGTAGACGCTTGCAGGATTGGTTGCATCGAGAAGTGACCAACGGTCTCTGTGCGCAGGAACGACAAGGGATGGAAAAATTGACGAGGAGCCAGTTAAAAATGGCAATCCGAAAACAAACAAGGGTTTGCCTCAGCTTTCGCCCGCAAACCCTTGATTTAAGATGGTGCCCGAAGCCGGAATCGAACCGGCACGCCCTTACGAGCGGGGGATTTTAAGTCCCATGCGTCTACCAGTTTCGCCATTCGGGCGGTAGCGCTGTTGTAGTGCTCAAATCAGTCGACCAGAGAATCTGTCTGTTGAGCCTTTGAAGCAGAGCGGGAAATATATACATCACGTCCCGGTGAAGCAAGTTCACAGTGGCTGATTTCAAGACTTAATCTTGCAGCGCACTGAAAATAAAAAAGCTCCGTAAATCATGGATCTACGGAGCTTGTTTATAGTGGAGGCCGAGGTCGGAATCGAACCGGCGTAGGCGGATTTGCAATCCGCTGCATAACCATTTTGCTACTCGGCCTCAAACGATCGCTGTTTAGTAGCACAACAACAACCGCGTACAAACTTGGAGCGGGAAACGAGACTCGAACTCGCGACCCCGACCTTGGCAAGGTCGTGCTCTACCAACTGAGCTATTCCCGCTTGGTGTGGCGCATTCTATAGATTTCAGATGCCCCGTCAACCCTTTGATTCAAAAAAGTTTTATTTCTTTTCAACGTCGGTTTTCAGATGCGGCCAGGCGGCCCGCAGGTATTGAACCATCGACCACAACGTCAGGCCCGCCGAGATCATCAGCAAGGCATAACCCAGCAGCACCCAGAAGCTGAAATCGCGGGGATTGGCCAGCAGGATCACCAGCGCCAGCATCTGCGCCGCGGTTTTCCACTTGCCGAGATTGGACACTGCTACATGAGCGCGGGCACCGAGTTCGGCCATCCATTCACGCAAGGCCGATACGACAATCTCGCGGCCGATGATGACGGCTGCGGGAAGTGTCAGCCACAAATTGCCGTGTTCCTGAACCAGCAGTACCAAAGCGACTGCCACCATCAGCTTGTCGGCAACCGGATCGAGAAACGCGCCGAACGGCGTGCTTTGTTCAAGGCGGCGGGCCAGATAGCCATCCAGCCAATCAGTTGCCGCCGCAAAGGCGAATACCGAAGCGGAGGCCATATAGCTCCACTGGTAAGGCAGGTAAAACAGCAAAATGAAGATCGGGATGAGCAGGACGCGGAGAACGGTAATCAGATTAGGGATATTCATCGGCACAACTGGCTACGAGGTGAGTTGGCATTCTACTCGCTATGCAGGTTTGCATAAATCGACTCTGCGAGCTTTTTACTGATCCCCGGTGCTTTGGCGATCTCTTCGATGCTTGCACGAGACAGCTCCTGCAATCCACCAAAATGTTTCAACAAGTCCCGACGTCGGGTCGGCCCGACACCCGCAACGCCTTCCAGCGTCGAGGTGCGGCGGGTCTTGCCGCGCCGCGCACGGTGGCCGGTGATTGCGAAGCGGTGCGCCTCGTCACGAATCTGCTGGATCAGGTGCAACGCCGGGGAATCGCCACGCAGCGTGAACTCATGCGCGGCATCATTGAGATACAAAGTTTCGAAGCCCGCCTTGCGTGTTGCACCCTTGGCCACACCCAGAAGAATGAGATCCGGCACCGCCAGCTCGTTGAGTACGTCGCGGGCCATCGACAACTGACCTTTGCCGCCGTCCACCAACAGAATGTCCGGCAGCTTGCCCTCCCCGTCCTTCAGTTTGCTGAAGCGCCGGGTCAACGCCTGGTGCATGGCTGCATAGTCATCACCCGCCGTGACGCCTTCAATGTTGTAACGACGATAGTCGGATTTGATCGCGCCTTCCGGGCCGAACACGACACAGGAAGCGACGGTGGCCTCACCACTGGAGTGACTGATGTCATAGCACTCAAGACGCTGCGGCGGCTCATCCAGGTTCAGCACTTCAGCCAGCGCATCGAAACGCGCAGCCGTGTGTTGCCGGTTGGCCAGGCGTGCGCCCAGCGCTTGCTCGGCATTGGTGACCGCCAACTGCTGCCATCGAGCTCGCGTGCCGCGTACCCGGTGGCTGATGCTCAGCTCCCGACCGCGCAGCTCGTGGATGGCGTCGATCAGAGCCGTGGCGTCTTCGGGAACCACGTTGACGATCAGTTCGCCTGGCAGGTCGCGCTCCGGACTGCTGATGTAGTACTGACCGAGGAACGCCGCCATGACTTCAGCGACCTCCTCCTCGATACCCACCTGCGGAAAGAAGTTCTTGCTGCCCAACACCCGACCGCCGCGCACACTGA
Organism: Pseudomonas sp. URIL14HWK12:I6; assembly: GCF_000514195.1. Lineage (NCBI taxonomy): Bacteria > Pseudomonadati > Pseudomonadota > Gammaproteobacteria > Pseudomonadales > Pseudomonadaceae > Pseudomonas > Pseudomonas sp. URIL14HWK12:I6. Next base: position 43,181 of record NZ_AZVL01000011.1, on the reverse strand, counting down.
TCAAGTGAACGCAAGCGCCGCCCGGGTTGACGAAAGCTGCGATAACATCGATGTCGCCCGTTCCACCTTCCATGCTTTGCTGATCCTGAACACGGCGCAGCAAGGCAATCTGGTCACGCAACTCGGCGGCGCGCTCGAATTCGAGATTGATTGCCGCCTCTTCCATTGCCGTGGACAGCTCATTGGTCAGGGCATGACTGCGCCCCTCGAGAAACATCACCGAATGGCGTACATCCTCGGCGTAGACCTCAGGTTCGACCAGACCGACACAAGGCGCCTTGCAACGCTTGATCTGATATTGAAGACACGGGCGCGTGCGATTTTTGTAATAGCTGTCTTCGCACTGACGGACGAAAAAGGTCTTTTGCAAGAGGCTGAGGCTTTCGCGAATCGCCCCGGCGCTCGGGTACGGGCCGAAATACTTGCCCTTGGCCTTCTTCGCGCCACGGTGGATGCTCAGACGTGGGAATTGGCCGTCAGACAGAAAGACATAGGGATAGGACTTATCGTCGCGCAGCAGAATGTTGTACGGCGGCCGCCACTCTTTGATCAGCGTCTGCTCAAGCAGCAACGCCTCGGTTTCGTTGGCGGTAATGGTCGTTTCGACCTGCGCGATACGCCCGACCAGCGCAGCGGTTTTTGGCGCCAGCCCGGTCTTGCGAAAATAGCTGGCAAGGCGCTTCTTGAGGTTCTTGGCCTTGCCGACATACAGCAGGCGCGCATCGCTGTCGAACATGCGATAGACGCCGGGGCGCCCACTGACAGTCGCCAGGAAGGCGCCGGAATCGAATACTTCAGTCATGATCAGGCGCTGGCATCCACCATGCCGTGGCGCACAGCCAGCAACGTAAGCTCGACGTCACTGCTGATCGACAGCTTTTCGAAAATCCGGTAGCGATATGTGTTCACCGTTTTCGGCGACAAGCAGAGTTTGTCGGAGATGATCTGCACCTTCTGGCAGCCGACAATCATCAACGCGATCTGGATTTCCCGCTCGGACAAGGCGTCGAAAGGGGAATCGTTGGTTGGCTGGAACGATTTGATCGCCAGTTGCTGGGCAATCTGCGGGCTGATGTATCGCTGCCCGGCAAACACCAGACGGATCGCCTGAACCATTTCCGGCAAACCAGCGCCCTTGGTCAGGTAGCCGGCGGCACCAGCCTGTAACAGGCGCGTAGGAAATGGATCTTCCTCGCACACGGTCACCGCGACGACCTTGATGTCCGGGTGGCTGCGCAACAGCTTGCGCGTGGCCTCGAGGCCACCAATACCGGGCATCTTTACGTCCATCAGGACCACATCGGGTTTCAACTCACGGGCTTTGATCAGGGATTCTTCCCCGGACTCGGCCTGTCCAACCACCTGCAAGCCATCGATATCGGCCAGCATACGTGTAATGCCTGTACGAACGAGATCATGGTCGTCGACCACTAGCACCCTAATCAAGCAGACACCTCGCGATATGGTCTTATTGGGATGCCGGACACCTTAGCAAAAAGTGCCAGACAGACCTAGCGGCAAGCATCATTTAAAAAGTTTCAATTCATCATCGAAGGCTTGCCGGCCGTGGGTTTCAGAGCACAAGTGTACCGAAATCGAGCTCCATCCTCAGGAAACACTCGTCCTCACCGCACACCTTGAAGCCTTTTCTCTTATACAGACTTTGCGCCGGATTATTTTTGAATACTGTCAAACGCAGTGCTGACAGTTTTTCGCCGCGAGCCAAAGCGACAACCTGATCAATCGCCCAGGATCCTGCACCTTGCCTGCGAGAGACCTCGGCTATTTGCAGCTCGCGGATGTACAAGGCCCGGCGATCATGACTGAGACTGAAAAATCCCACAGGAACTTCACCAAGAAGGACCAGCCAGTTGTCCCGCCCATCCCAGGCAACGTCGAACGCTTCGTCCTGCCACAGCAGATCGTGGTCAATGTAATAGCGCAGCATATTCTGGCACGTCAGCTCTCGGGCAAACGCCCGATCTGCCGATTCGGCACGACGCAATGCCCAGGTCACAGGTCTACCGCCACGGGTACTACCCGCCCCTGCCATGCGCCGGCATCACGCCGGGCAATAACCAACACTTCACCCGGCCCTTGCGCCGCGACCACCAGCGTCCCGCTTTCAGACCAGAACGCGCTGCGACCCGCCGATTGCCATCCACCCGTGAGCCCGGCGTGATTGGCCATCAGCACCGCCATTGAGTGGTTTTGGGCATAGCCCTGCAGCAGCGCGCTATCCACGCCGTAGCCTTTTTCCCCGATCAGCACGCCTGCTGCGTACAGGTCGGCACCAAGATCGGCGGCCGCTGCCGCGTGACTGGCATGGGAAAAATCAGCGCAGACCGCCAGCGCTACGGTATCGCCGCCTATGCTCAAGGACGAACCACCAGCACCTGGGGCATAGAAAAGCTCTTCGCCACTGTGCAGATGTTGTTTGCTGTAAACCTCAAGAGAACCATCCCCTCCTATTGTCAGCGCGCCGATCAATACCTTCGAACTGTCCCTATCGCGAATCGGCATACCGACGACAGCGGTGAGGCCCAGCTCGCGAGCGCAATCGCGCAAGGGTTGCAGCACAGCATCCTGCGGATCGATTGCCAGGTCTGCGGCCATCTGGCCTTCGTAGCCTGTCAGCGACAGCTCCGGGAACACCAGCAGCTCGACGCCCTGCTCCGCCGCCACGGCCATGAAGCGCAAATGACGGGCGATGTTCGCCGCCAGATCACCGGCAATGGAGAGCGACTGGGCTGCAGCGACCGTGAACATCGACATGAATCATCCTTGGTGTTTGTGCAAAGCAACCAGTGTGTCACAACGCCTGCAGCACTCAAGCGATAGGTAATCTCCGCAATGGCGATAGCAATTTCTGATTGCTCAGCCGTACGGGCCTCTAGTAAGCTCGGCGCATTCATCGGAGACAAACCATGTTCAACGCCCTCTCACAGCTTCGTTCCGCCAGCGCCCTGCGCTCGGTTGCGGCTGCCCGGGCGAATGACGTTTGCGCTCCTGTCAGCTTTTATTTTGGGTATTGGTTTAGCCACTGGCGCGCCTGATACCCACCGGCGCCCATAAAAACGGGTCGCCTACCAGAGAATTCTCAACCCCCGGTCGGCCTCCCGACCGGGGGTTTTGTTTTTTCAGGCCCCAAATTTTTCAGCAACACACCAGAACTTTGAGGAATCACGACATGAACTACGCCACTTATTACCGTTACGACACTTTTACCGCCTGGCGATTTAGCAACCTCCGCTCGGGACAGCCTGCCGCCTCCGATCGGTCACCCACAGGTGGCAAGCACACACACGCAGCCAATCCGGCCAATTGTCGAACACCCCAGTAGGGCCGAGTGAGCGGGAAACACCCGCCGCCAGCCCAGGAATCCCGAATATGAACTCGTCTGTTTCTGCTCTGCCACTGACCACCCTTGATTCTGCCAACGAAGCACTGACCCTGCGTCTGCCCAGCGCGTTGCAGCTCAAACAGCAATTGCCCCTGAGCAATGCCCTCGCCCAGCAAGTCGCAGCCCACCGCCAGGCTGTCCGCGCGATCCTCAATGGCGAAGACCATCGCCTGCTGGTCGTCGTCGGCCCTTGCTCGATTCATGACCCGCGCTCCGCACTCGAATACGCCGAAAAACTTTCCCGCCTGGCCCATGAAGTCAGCGACGAGATGCTGTTGGTGATGCGCGCCTACATCGAAAAACCACGCACCACCGTCGGCTGGAAAGGTCTGGCTTACGACCCGCACCTGGATGGCAGCGACGACATGGCTGGCGGCCTGACCCTGTCGCGTGAATTGATGCTTGAGATGATCCGCCTGGGCCTGCCCATCGCTACCGAGTTGCTGCAACCAATGGCGGCCGGCTACTTCGACGACCTGCTCAGTTGGGTTGCTATCGGTGCACGCACCACCGAATCGCAGATTCACCGGGAAATGGCCAGCGGCCTGAACATGCCCGTTGGTTTCAAGAACGGCACCGACGGTGGCGTAGGTGTAGCCGTCGACGCCATGCGCTCGGCAGCACATCCGCACCGACACTTCGGTGTCGACAGCCAAGGGCACCCGGCGATCATCCAGACCCCGGGCAACCCCGACACTCATATAGTGCTGCGCGGCGGTCATCACGGTCCTAACTACGATCGCGAAAGCGTCGCCCGGGTACATGCCGACCTGAGCCGACTGAAAATTCCGAGCCGGATCATGGTCGACTGCAGCCACGCCAACAGCGGCAAGGACCCATTGCGCCAGCCCGACGTGTTCAACGCGGTTCTCGAACAACGCCTGCTGGGCGATCGTTCCTTGATCGGCATGATGATTGAATCCCACCTGTTCGAAGGCTGCCAGCCCTTGAGCCCCACATTGCGTTACGGGGTGTCGGTTACCGATGGTTGCCTTGGGTTCAGTGCGACGGAACAGTTGCTGTCGAGCGCTGCCGAACGTCTTCGAGCCTGATGATCCGAGCAGCCTTTGCGGGCTTATCAAAATCCCGCAAAGGCTGAGTCATCGCTCAGACTTCACCACCGGGTTATGCCCGCACCCGGATGCGTGTTATCTCGGAAGCCTGGCTGACATCATCCAGCCGCTCCACTGAATACGACACCTGCACCACAGTTTCCCGATGCTCTCGCCAGAAACGATAAGGCACGATGAATACCAAGGGCTCGCCTGCAGTTTCCCGGGTGATGTCCCGATCATCGCGGTGACTGAAATACTCACCATCGCATTTCAAGTAAACCAGCTCCCCCTCCTCGGCCTGGGCATTGCCGATCACCACGGTAATGCCATCCTCGGCATCTACTGCCTCCAGTTCGCCATCTTGCGCTTCCAGTACCTGCGGAGCTGCGAGCTCGCCTCGCATCAATGGCGCGATCAGAATTCGCGAGGTTGCAGAGTTCCTCACCTGCGCCGACCTTGATTCCACCCGGTAGCTGACGCTCACCTCCTGCATACGATGAGGGGCGATGCGATCTGCGGGTATCCAGAAAGACAGCGCTTCGCCGACAGCAAACGGCTCCACGAGCAACACATCACTGATCACCGGCAGTCCTTCGACACCTTGCCACGACAGGATGACCCGGTCCCCGACAGCCATGCGGGCGTAAGGTCGCACGATAACGCTAGTGCCCTGCGGAATACGGGCCGGATCGAGCGTCCCGCCCACCGTTTCTTCAAGGATCGGAGCCAGCAAATCGGGTTCCGGATCACCCACATTCAGCTGCAAACGCCTGGATGACATGGGCTTCTGCAGCGCAACGCTGTACAGCGTCCAGTAAACCTCCAGCGAGCCGCGCTCCAGCGCTGCGATGTGCAAACCCTTTATGACAAAGACGAGTTCCTGACCCACCTGACTTTCACTGACCGCACGAGTGGTTTCGTGAATATAGGGCAATCCTTCGTCATCCAGTCCTTGCCAGCTCAGCACAAGTTTGTCGCCGCACAACATGTTCGGGTAAGGCGCCACCCTGACGAATGCATGGTCCAGTGAAGGATCAAGCATTCCGCCCTCCATAACCTCAAGCATCGGTGCAGGCAGCCACGAGCCTGGAGAGTCTGCCGCTGCAGACGCGTGTCGATAGCAGAATTCGAAGTGGTCGCCGTCCACCTTCAAACTCAGAAGACGGTGTTCACCGGATTCATCCGCTACAGGGGACATATTTGACGCTGGTACCACAGAAGAATCGCCGGTGGCTTCGTATATAGACATTCGTAGCTCCATTCCTTGGATAAAACGCCGCCGTGAAGGCCGCGTCGAACGAAATCCATTGAACACCATCCAGCGACCGGCGGAAGTCAGCACAACGCCTTCCGTCGGCAGGGTAAATACACCGCATGACGTAGGCTTACGAAGCAGAATCCAGCGATACCGGGCAAAAGATTGCCAAATGTTCCGACTACCCTCTCAAGCAGAAGCGAAAATTCGTACCGCTTTTAGTCCAATTTCCTTTCAGTACAGAGGATTTTTCAGACATCGCCGACCCGCAGGCCTGTTTTACAGTGGCACGCACCAACCACTGACAAGCATCTGCAAAAGAGGCAGGAACATGCAACGGAATGCGACAACCCGCTACCCCATCCTTTTGGTCCATGGCCTGTTCGGGTTTGACCGTATCGGCCATTTCGAGCTTTTTCATGATGTCAAGCAAGCGCTGAGGGAGGCAGGCGGGCAAGTGTTTGTGCCGCAGCTGTCCGCAACCCATGACAACGAAGTTCGCGGCCAGCAATTGATGTTCCAGATCGAGCGCGTTCTGCGAGGCACCGGCGCCGGTAAAGTCAACCTGATCGGACATAGCCAGGGCGCGCTGGCATGCCGTTATGCCGCTGCGCTCGCGCCGGAGAAAGTCGCCTCGGTGACATCGGTCAGCGGCCCCAATCACGGCTCGGAACTGGCTGACGCCTTACGCCTGGCGCTGGTTCCGGGAGGCCTGCCGGAGCAGGTGGCGGAGCACGCTGCGACACAGTTTGCGCGATTCCTCTCGCTACTCAGCGGTCAACCGGGTCTGCCGCAGGCCGCCGTAGCCGCACTCAATGCCCTGACGACTGCGGACGTCGGGCAATTCAACAAAAAATACCCTCAAGGCCTGCCTTCGACGTGGGGCGGCCAGGGGGCGGAACGGGTCAATGACGTCCACTACTACTCCTGGAGCGGCACGCTGCAGGACAATTTGTTGCAGGCTCTGGATCCAGTGCATTCCGTCTGCCACGCATTATCCAGCCATTTCGTCACGGAGGCCGGACAGAACGATGGTTTCGTGGGCCGTTACAGTTCTCACCTGGGCCGGGTCATCCGCTCCGACTATCCCCTCAATCACCTTGGCAGCTTGCGCCATCCGGGCGGGTTGCGAATACCCGGCGCGGATCCCGTCGACCTCTATGTCGAACACGCGATGCGCCTGAAAGCCGCGCAACTGTAGATGTACGTCAATGTACCGAGTGGAACTTTGCAGAGAAATCGCTTACTGAATCCGGTAGGCTCCACACTTTACTGAAATAGATTGGAGAATTTCCCCATGGCTAAAGCCACTGCCCGCCACATCCTGGTTTCCAGCGAAGACAAGTGCAACGAACTCAAGGCCCAGATCGAAGCCGGTGCTGATTTCGCCGAGGTCGCCAAGGCCAACTCCAGCTGCCCGTCCAGCCGTCAGGGCGGCGATCTGGGTTCATTCGGTCCTGGCCAGATGGTCAAGGAATTCGACACCGTGGTCTTCAGCGCGCCAATCAACGTCGTGCAAGGCCCGGTGAAGACCCAGTTCGGTTATCACCTGCTCGAAGTCACCAGCCGCCAGGACTGATCCGTCGCCTGACTGCTGTCCCAACGGCCCGCCTTTTGGTGGGCCGTTGTGTTTTGGTTACAGGATACGGCTGGCGACTGACGCGCCGCTCGCGTACAAATTGCGCTTATCGATCACCCGGCTTTAAGGCTGACAATGCGACTGGCTTTCCCGACTTTACTGTTCACTGCCGTGGCCCTGCTATTGGGCGCCGCCGGTGTGAACGCCACCCCGCAACATGCGTTGACCGTCTATGGCGAACCTGCCAAATACCCGGCCGGTTTCAGCCATTTCGACTACACCAATCCGCGGGCGCCCAAGGGCGGCACCATGCGCCGCTCGGCGATAGAGATCGGGCATTTCGATCACATCCTGCCTTATATAGATAAAGGCATCGGCGTCACCCAGATCGACGGCATGCTCTATTCGCCGCTGGCCCAGCGCTCGATGGACGAGCCCTACACGGTCTATGGCCTGGTGGCGCAAAAGATGGAGCGCTCGGAGGATGGTCTGTCGCTGCGCTTCTTCATCGATCCCAAGGCGCGTTTTGCCGACGGCAAGCCGATCACTGCCGAGGACGTGCGCTACACCTATGACCTGTTGATGACCCAGGGCAGCCTGCGCTATCGCACGCAGTTCGCCGACGTCAAAGGCGTGGAAGTGGAAGCGCCGCTGACCGTGCGCTTCGATTTCAAGAGCAACGAGAACCGCACCCTGCCGCTGGACATTGCCACCCTGCCGGTATTCCCCGAGCACTGGTGGAAAACCCGCGACTTCGCCGGTGGCGGTGGCTATGAACCACCACTGGGCAGCGGCCCGTATCGGGTCGGCAAGGTCGACTCCGGGCGCAGCATCACCTTTGAACGCAACCCCGACTGGTGGGGCAAGGATCTGCCGGTCAGTCGCGGCCTGTATAACTTCGATCACTTCAGCATCGAGTATTTCGGCGACACCGATGTCGCCCGCCAGGTATTGCGCGGCGGTGCCTATGACTACAACCGCGAATTTTCCGCCACCGGCTATTCGATCGGTTACGACAGCCCTGCGCTGAGTGACGGCCGCTTGCAGAAAGCCCACCTGGCCACCGAGGCCCCGCAATCTGCGCAGGGCTTCGTGTTCAACCTGCAGAAACCGATGTTCCAGGATCGTCGGGTGCGCCAGGCGCTGGCGATGCTCTGGGATTTCGAGTGGAGCAACCGGCAGATGATGCGCAACATGTACATCCGCCAGCAGAGCTATTTCTCCAATACCGCACTGGCAGCCCGCGAGCTGCCGGACGCCGCCGAACTGAAAATCCTCGAGCCGTTGCGCGGGCAGGTTCCCGACGAAGTGTTCACCCAGGTCTTCGAGGCGCCGAAAACCGATGGCAGCGGGCTGATCCGCGACAAGCAACTGCAAGCCCTGGAACTGCTCGAACAGGCTGGCTGGAAACCTGAGGGCGACCAACTGGTCAACGCCGAAGGCGAACCGTTGAGTTTCACCTTTCTGGTCAGCCAGAACGGTATGGACCGTCTGCTCCTGCCTTACAAGCGCACGCTGAAACAGATCGGCATCGAGCTGAATATCCGCCGTATCGATTCCTCGCAATACGTCAATCGCCTGATGAGCCGTGATTACGACATGATCGTCACCGGCTACCCGGTCAGCACATCTCCGGGCGGCGAGTTGCTCAACTACTTCGGCTCGATATCGGCCAACGACCCCGGCGCCAACAACTACATGGTGCTGAAGAACCCGGCGGTCGACACACTGATAAACGGCCTGATCCGCGCCTCGACCCAGAGCGACATGCTGCACTACGCCCACGCGCTGGACCGGGTGCTGCAATGGAACTACTACTGGATTCCCAACTATTACCCACCGGGCACCTCCACCGTCTGGTGGAACCGTTTCGGCATGCCGGCGATCCAGGCCAGCAATGACGAAGCCATCGAGAGCTGGTGGGAAATCAGCAGCACGCCATTGACCAACCAGCAGATGACCGCCGAGAAAATCGGTCGTGGCAGACCCGGAGGACCGCACTGATGTGGGCATACATTCTGCGGCGCCTGCTGCTGATCATTCCGACGCTGGTGATCATCCTGCTGGTCAATTTCGTGATCATTCAGGCCGCACCCGGCGGACCGGTCGAACAGGCGATCGCCCATCTGCAAGGGATCGGCGGTGCGAGTGTCGGCGGCAGTTCCAGCGAAACCATGAGCAACACTTCGCGTGCCAGCCGTGGCCTCGATCCGCAACTGATCAAGGACATCGAAAAGCAGTACGGTTTCGACAAACCGGCGCATGAGCGCCTGTGGCTGATGCTCAAGAACTACGCGCAGCTGGACTTCGGCAAAAGCTTTTTCCGCGGTGCGACGGTCACCGACCTGATTCTGGAAAAAATGCCGGTGACCATTTCCCTCGGCCTGTGGGCGACGCTGATCACCTATCTGGTGTCGATCCCGCTGGGCATCCGCAAAGCGGTGCATCACGGCAGCCATTTCGACATCTGGAGCAGCACCGCGATCATCATCGGCTACGCGATGCCGGCGTTTCTGTTCGCAATGTTTCTGATCGTGGTGTTTGCCGGTGGCACGTCATTGAACTGGTTTCCGGTGCGCGGACTGGTCTCGGACAACTTCGAATCGCTGTCGACCCTGGGCAAGATTGCCGATTACTTCTGGCACCTGGTGTTGCCGGTGACGGCGCTGGTGATCGGCGGTTTCGCCACGCTGACGATCCTCACCAAGAACTCGTTCCTCAATGAAATCACCCGCCAGTACGTGGTTACCGCCCGCGCCAAAGGCTTGAGCGAACGCCGCGTGCTTTACGGTCACGTGTTCCGCAACGCGATGCTGCTGGTGGTCTCGGGGATTCCGCAGGCGTTCATCAGTGTGTTCTTTGCCGGTTCGCTGTTGATCGAAGTGATCTTCTCTCTCGACGGCCTCGGCCGCATGAGTTACGAAGCGGCGGTTTCTCGCGACTATCCGGTGGTGTTCGGCTCGCTGTTCATCTTCACCCTGTTCGGCCTCCTGATAAAACTGATCGGCGACTTGTGCTACACCCTGGTCGACCCACGTATCGACTTCGCCGCGAGGAACGCCTGATGTTCAAGCTCTCGCCTCTGGGCCGTCGCCGTTTCGCGCGATTCAAGAAAAACCGCCGTGGCTGGTGGTCGTTGTGGCTGTTTATCGGACTGTTCGTGGTGACGCTGGGCGGTGAACTGATCGCCAATGACAAACCACTGGTGGTCAGCTATCAGAACCAGCTCTACTTCCCGGTCTTCAAGCGCTACACCGAACAGGAGTTTGGCGGGCAATTGCCGTTCCAGGCCGATTATCGCAGTGACTATGTGCAGAACCTGATCCGCAAGGGCGGTGGCTGGCTGCTGTTCCCGCCAATCCCGTTCAGCGACGACACGCCCAACTACGACCTCAATCAACCTGCGCCGAGCCCGCCCTCGAAGGTCAACTGGCTCGGCACCGACGATCAGGCGCGCGATGTGTTGGCGCGGGTGATTTTCGGTGCACGGGTATCGATCCTGTTTGCCCTGATGCTGACCGCCGTCAGCGCGCTGATCGGCATCGCGGCCGGCGCCCTGCAAGGCTATTACGGCGGTTGGGTCGATCTGCTCGGGCAGCGTCTGCTGGAGGTCTGGAGCGGATTGCCGGTGCTGTACCTGCTGATCATTTTGTCCGGCTTTGTCGAGCCGAATTTCTGGTGGCTGCTGGGGATCATGGCGCTGTTTTCATGGCTGGCACTGGTGGATGTGGTGCGCGCCGAGTTCCTGCGCGGGCGTAATCTGGAATACGTCAAAGCGGCGCGCGCGTTGGGCCTGAGCGACCGCAAGGTGATTTTCCGGCACATCCTGCCGAATGCGATGAACGCGACGCTGAGTTACCTGCCGTTCATTCTGACCGGAGCGATTTCTACCCTCACCGCCCTCGACTTCCTCGGTTTCGGCATGCCCGCCGGCAGCGCTTCGCTGGGCGAACTGATCGGCCAGGGCAAACAGAACCTGCAAGCGCCGTGGCTCGGGCTGACAGCGTTCTTCACCCTGGCGCTGATTCTTTCTTTACTGGTGTTCATCGGCGAAGCGTTACGTGACGCGTTCGACCCTCGATCCTGAAGTGTGACCATGACTGATAACCTGATCGAAATCCGTGACCTGAACGTCGCCTTCCATGGCCAGCCGGCGGTGCGAAACCTGTGCCTGGACATCCGCCCCGGCGAGTGCCTGGCGCTGGTCGGCGAGTCGGGCTCGGGCAAATCGGTAACCGCGCATTCGATCCTGCAACTGCTCCCCGAAGGCGATGCGCAAACCAGCGGCAGCATTCGCTATCGCGGTCAGGAACTGCTCGGTGCCGATCCAAAGGTCTTGCGTGAGCTACGCGGCAATCGGATCGCAATGATCTTCCAGGAGCCGATGACCTCGCTCAATCCGCTGCACACCATTGAAAAGCAGATCGGCGAGACGCTGCTGGTGCATCGCGGCCTGGGCGGTAAAGCAGCGCAACAACGCATTCTTGAACTGCTGGAACTGGTGGGCATTCAGAATCCCAAAGAGCGGCTCAAGGCCTATCCGCATCAACTTTCCGGCGGCCAGCGGCAACGAGTAATGATTGCCATGGCCCTGGCTTGTGAGCCGGAACTGCTGATCGCCGACGAGCCGACCACGGCGCTGGATGTGACGGTGCAGCGCAAGATCCTGCTGCTGCTCAAATCCCTGCAACAACGCCTGGGCATGTCGCTGCTGCTGATCAGCCACGACCTCAATCTGGTGCGCAGCATTGCGCAACGGGTGTGCGTGATGAAGGCTGGTGAAATCGTCGAGCAAGCCCCGTGCGAAACCCTGTTTACCGAACCGAAACACCCTTACAGCTGCGTGCTGCTCAACGCCGAGCCGGAAGGCGAAGCCCTGCCCCGCGATGAACGCGAGAACGTGCTGGAAGTGGATGATCTGCGCGTCGAGTTCGTCGTCGGTGGCGGGCTGTTCCAGCGCAAACAATATTTGCGCGCGGTGGACGGCATCAGCCTGAATATCCAGCGCGGCAAAACCCTGGGCATTGTCGGTGAGTCCGGTTCGGGCAAGTCGACCCTGGGTCAGGCGATTCTGCGGTTGCTCGATTCCGAGGGCAGTATCCGTTTTCAGGGCACCGCCCTCGACGGCCTCGATCAGAAGCAATTGCGACCATGGCGTCGGCAGATGCAGGTGGTGTTTCAGGATCCGTTCGGCAGCCTCAGTCCACGGATGTCGGTGGCGCAAATCATCAGCGAAGGGCTGGAGGTACACTGTCAGTCCAGCGCCGATGAGTGCGATGCACAGGTGATCCGTGTACTCAAGGAAGTCGGCCTGGATCCGGAAAGCCGTCATCGCTACCCGCACGAATTTTCCGGCGGTCAGCGCCAGCGTATCGCCATCGCCCGGGCGCTGGTGCTGAAACCGGCGCTGATCCTGCTCGACGAGCCGACCTCGGCCCTTGATCGTACCGTGCAGAAACAAGTGGTCGCCCTGCTCCGCGATCTTCAGGAAAAACACGGCCTGACCTACCTGTTCATCAGCCACGACCTGGCGGTGGTGCGGGCGCTGGCGCATGACATGATCGTGATCAAGGACGGCAAAGTGGTTGAGCGCGGTGCCAGCCACGAGGTGTTCGACTCGCCGCAGCATCCTTACACCAAGGAGCTGTTGGCAGCGGCGCATCCGGGGTAGGCATAATCGGCGCTTGCCTTGATACCGAGTAGCATCTATCGCGAGCAGGCTCACTCCTACATTTGAAATGCGTTCCATTGTAGGAGTGAGCCTGCTCGCGATGGCGTCGCCAAAGCCGAAAGACATTCAGGATCTGTCAGATGAACACCACCGAAAGCCTCAAGGACTACCAACGCGTGCGCACGCTGGCGATCCGCTCGCTGTTCGAGATCATCGAGCAGTCCAGCGAAGGCACGGTGATTGTCGATCGTGATGCAAACATCGTCTGGATGAACGAACGCTATGCGCGGCGTTTCGGTCTTGAGTCGGCGAAAAAAGCCATCGGCAAACCCTGCGAAAGCGTGATCCCCGGCAGCCTGCTGCGTGAAGTGGTGCGCACCGGCCGGCCGATCCTGCTGGACATGCAGGACACACCGAAAGAGCCGCTGGTGGTGATGCGCCTGCCGATCCACGACGATGCCGGGGCGGTGATCGGCGCCATCGGGTTTGCTCTGTTTGATGAATTACGCAGCCTGTCACCGATGCTCAAGCGCTACCTGAGCATGCAGGAAGAACTGGCTTCGACCCGCTCGCTGCTGCGGGCGCGGCAGACCAAATACAACTTCGCCCATTTCATCGGCACCAGCAGCGCCAGCCTCGAAGTCAAACGCCGTGCCCGCCGCAGTGCGAGCACCGATTCACCCGTGTTGTTGCTCGGCGAAACCGGCACCGGCAAGGAGTTGCTGGCCCAGGCGATTCACAGCGCTTCGCCCCGGGCGCACAAAGCCTTCGTCAGCATCAACAGTGCGGCGATTCCCGAAGCGCTGCTGGAAGCCGAGTTTTTCGGCACTGCGCCCGGTGCGTTTACCGGCGCCGACCGCAAGGGTCGTACCGGCAAATTGCAGATCGCTCAGGGCGGTACGCTGTTTCTCGATGAGATCGGCGACATGCCGTTGCCGCTGCAGAGCAAACTGCTGCGGGTGCTGCAGGAAAAGGAGTTCGAACCGGTTGGCTCCAACGACGTGATTCAGAGCGATGTGCGAGTGATCGCGGCGACTTCGACCGATCTGCAAGCCGCGATCAAGCGCGGTGAATTCCGCGCCGACCTGTATTACCGACTTAACGTGCTGCCGATCCAGGTTCCGCCGCTGCGCGAGCGTCTCGACGATTTGCCGGCGCTCAGCGAGGCGATCCTTGAAGAGTTGCGTAGCCAGCATGAACTGAGTCGCGCAGCGCTGGATCTGCTCGGACAACATGCGTGGCCGGGCAACATCCGCGAATTGCGCAACGTGCTGGAGCGCGCGGCGCTGCTCAGCGATGACCTGATCCTCACCGAAGAGGATATTCGCGCGGCCATCGGCACCTTTACCCCGGTTGAGCGCCCGTCGGTGTCGACGCGAGAGCCGTTGGCGGATGAGACTTTCGCCGAGGCACGGCAGCGGTTTGACCGGCAGTTGATCCAGTCCGCCCTCGCGCAATGTGCGGGCAAAGTGCCGGAGGCGGCGGCTCGACTGGGACTGGGACGCTCGACGCTGTACAAGAAGATGCTGGCCTTGGGCATCACCGAGTCTCAATAAAGAGACCACAGTCTCCAATAAAAGACAACAGCAAAAGCTTCGCGAGCAAGCCCGCTCCCACAGGGAATACGCATTCCAAATGTGGGAGCGGGCTTGCTCGCGAAGGCGTCAGCCCTCTCTACAAAAATCTCCAAAGAGAGACAACTCTTCAACTCTCAACACGCTTAAAACTATAAAACCCTTACATTTCAATGATTTGAGTATCTGGCATAGATCTCGCTAAAGCCTCTCCTGCACCCGCTTCACCCACAAAAATAACAATCTTTGGAGACACTCCATGAGTGTGATCATTGCCTTGGCAGCCCTCGCGCTGCTGATGCTCGCCGCCTACCGTGGCTACAGCGTCATTCTCTTCGCCCCGATTGCCGCCCTCGGCGCTGTCCTGCTGACCGACCCCTCTGCAGTCGCCCCTGCCTTCACCGGGGTGTTCATGGAGAAAATGGTCGGTTTCATCAAACTGTATTTCCCGGTGTTCCTGCTCGGTGCCGTGTTCGGCAAGTTGATCGAATTGTCGGGGTTCTCCCGTTCGATCGTGGCCGCAGCGATTCGCTTGCTCGGCACGCGTCAGGCGATGCTGGTGATCGTGCTGGTTTGCGCCTTGCTCACTTACGGCGGCGTGTCGTTGTTCGTGGTGGTGTTTGCGGTGTATCCATTTGCCGCGGAAATGTTCCGCCAGAGCAACATTCCCAAGCGCCTGATCCCGGCAACCATTGCCCTCGGCGCATTCTCGTTCACCATGGACGCCCTGCCCGGCACGCCGCAGATTCAGAACATCATTCCCAGCACCTTTTTCAATACCACCGCGTGGGCGGCGCCGTGGCTGGGGGTAATCGGCACGATTTTCGTGTTCTGCGCCGGCATGTTGTTCCTGCAGCGCCAACGCAACAAAGCGCAGCGTGCTGGCGAAGGTTATGGCACCGAGCTGCGTAACGAGCCGGAAACCGCCGAAGACCTGAAACTGCCGAACCCATGGATCGCCCTGTCGCCGCTGCTGGCGGTGGGCATCATGAACCTGCTGTTCACCCAGTGGATTCCGCAGTGGTACGGCAAGACCCACAGCCTCGCGTTGCCGGGGATGGCCACGCCGGTGACCACGGAAATCGCCAAGCTCACCGCAATCTGGGCGGTGCAGGCGGCATTGCTGATCGGCATCCTGATGGTGCTGGTGTTCGGCTTCAAGGCGATCCGCAGCAAACTCGCCGAAGGCAGCAAAAGCGCGGTCAGCGGCGCACTGCTGGCGGCGATGAACACCGCCTCGGAATACGGTTTCGGTGCGGTAATCGCTTCGTTGCCGGGCTTTCTGGTACTGGCCGACTGGCTCAAGCAAATCCCCAATCCGCTGGTCAACGAAGCGATCACCGTGACCCTGCTGGCGGGTATCACCGGCTCGGCATCGGGCGGCATGAGCATCGCGCTGGCGGCGATGTCCGAGCAGTTCATCGCGGCGGCGCACGCGGCGAACATTCCGCTGGAAGTGCTGCACCGCGTGGCTGCGATGGCCAGCGGCGGCATGGACACCCTGCCGCACAACGGCGCGGTGATCACCCTGCTGGCGGTCACTGGCCTGACCCACCGCGAAGCCTATAAAGACATTTTCTGTATTACGCTGATCAAGACCTTGGCGGTCTTCGTAGTGATCGGCACTTTCTACGCCACTGGCATTGTGTGAGGTATTCATGACGACTCTTTCGGGCAAGACCGCACTGGTTACCGGTTCCACCAGCGGCATCGGTCTGGGCATCGCCCTGAGCCTGGCCAAGGCCGGCGCCAACCTGATTCTCAACGGTTTCGGTGATGCGTCGAGCGTGATCGCCGAAGTCGGCCAGTTTGGCGGCAAGGTCGGTCATCATCCGGCGGACGTCAGCGATCCGGCGCAGATTGCCGAGATGATCGCTTACGCCGAACGCGAATTCGGCGGCGTCGACATTCTGGTCAACAACGCCGGGATTCAGCACGTGGCGGCCGTGGAGGAGTTTCCGGTGGAGCGCTGGGACTCGATCATCGCGATCAACCTTTCATCGGTGTTCCACAGCACCCGCCTGAGCCTGCCGGGCATGCGCGCCAAGGGTTGGGGGCGAATCGTCAACATTGCCTCGGTGCATGGTCAGGTGGGATCGACCGGTAAAGCCGCGTATGTCGCGGCCAAGCATGGGGTGATCGGTTTGACCAAAGTGGTCGGACTGGAAACGGCTACCAGTAATGTGACCTGCAACGCGATCTGTCCGGGCTGGGTATTGACGCCGCTGGTGCAGAAACAGATCGATGATCGTGCCGCCAAAGGCGTCGATCCGCAGCAGGCGCAGCATGATTTGCTGGCGGAGAAGCAGCCGTCGCTGGAGTTCGTCACACCGCAGCATCTTGGGGAATTGGTGTTGTTTCTGTGCAGCGAGGCTGGCAGCCAGGTGCGGGGAGCTGCGTGGAATATTGATGGAGGCTGGTTGGCGCAGTAATGCTGCGCCCCTGTAGGAGCGAGCCTGCTCGCGAAAGCGGTGTATCAGCCAACATCAATGTTGAATGTAATTCCGCTATCGCGAGCAGGCTCACTCCTACAAGTGATGTGTCATGAACAACAAAACAAGAGGCAAACCAATGTCCGACCTCCTCTGGCAACCCGACGCCGAGCGTATCGCCCAATCGCGCATGGATCAGTTCCGCCGCGACATCAATCAGCGCCATGGCCTGGCGCTGAACAGCTACACCGACCTGCACCGCTGGAGCGTGGAACAGCGCGAAGCGTTCTGGCAGGCGATCGTCGATTTCTTCGACATCCGCTTTCACACCCAGCCCGACGCCGTCCTGCGTGAAGGCGCGCAGATGCCCAGTGCCGAATGGTTTCCCGGCGCGACCCTGAACTTTGCAGAACACCTGCTGCGCCGTCGTGACGATGCCGTTGCAGTGATCGCCGTGGCGGAAAACGGTCAGCGCGAACAGCTGACCTGGGCCGAACTGGCCGAGCACGTCGCCGGTTTTCAGGCCAGCCTGCAAGCCGCCGGTGTCGGCCTCGGCGACCGCGTGGCCGCGTGCATGCCCAACACCTGGCAGACTCTGGTGGCGATGCTCGCGACCACCAGCCTCGGGGCGATCTGGTCGTGCTCGTCGCCGGACTTCGGCACCCACGGCGTGATCGACCGTTTCGGCCAGATCGAACCCAACGTGTTGATCACCTGCGCCGGCTACCGTTACGCCGGCAAAGACATCGACCAGACCACCAAGCTCAACGAAATCCTCGCGCAACTGCCATCGCTGCAGCAGTTGATCATCGTGCCCTACGCTCGCGCGCAGGCCCGTACCGAGGATTACCAAACCCACGCCAACGTGACGTTGTGGGACGATTTCTACCAACCCGGCGGCGAACCGCGGTTTGTCCCGGTGCCGTTCAATCACCCGTTGTACGTGTTGTATTCCAGTGGCACCACCGGCGTGCCGAAATGCATCGTGCACAGCACCGGCGGCGTGCTGCTGCAGCATGCCAAGGAGCATGGGCTGCACGTCGATCTCGGCCCCGGTGACCGGTTGTTCTACTACACCACTTGCGGCTGGATGATGTGGAACTGGCTGGTCTCGGCCCTCGCGGTCGGCAGCGCGGTGGTGCTGTATGACGGCTCGCCGTTTCACCCGGGCCATGAGCGCTTGCTCGACCTGATCGACGACGAGCGCATCAGTGTGTTCGGCACTAGCCCCAAGTTTCTCGCGACACTGGAAAGCAGCGGTTTGAAGCCTGCGCACAGCCATGATCTGAGTAGCCTGAAGACCCTGCTCTGCACCGGCTCCGCGCTGTCGCCGCAGAGTTATGACTTCGTCTACCGCGACTTCAAGCGCGATGTGTGCCTGGCGTCGATGTCCGGCGGCACCGATGTGGTGTCGTGCTTCGTCAACGGTAATCCGCTGTCGGCGGTGCGCCGCGGCGAAATCATGGGCAAGAGCCTGGGCATGGCGGTTGAAGTGTGGAACGACGCCGGCGTTGCCGTGATCGGCGAAAAAGGCGAACTGGTCTGCACCCGACACTTCCCGGCGATGCCCGTCGGGCTGTGGCATGACCCTGACGGCGCAAAACTGCGCAAATCCTATTTCAGCCTGTTCCCCGGTGTCTGGGCCCAAGGCGACTACGCCGAGCAATTGCCCCACGGCGGGATGCTGATCCACGGCCGCTCCGACGCGGTGCTCAACCCCGGCGGCGTGCGCATCGGCACGGCGGAAATCTATCGTCAGGTCGAGAAAGTCCCGCAGGTGCTGGACAGCGTGGCGATCGGACAGCAATGGCAGGACGATGTGCGCGTAGTGCTGTTTGTCCGTCTGCAGGATGGCGTGACGCTGGATGACCACCTGCAACAACAGATCCGCCAGGTGATCCGCGCCAACACCACGCCGCGCCATGTGCCGGCGAAGATCGTCGCGGTGACCGATATTCCGCGCACCATCAGCGGCAAGGTGGTGGAACTCGCGGTGCGCAATGTGGTGCATGGCGAGCCGGTGAAAAATACCGATGCGCTGGCCAATCCCGAGGCCTTGGAGCAGTTCCGCAATCGCCCGGAGCTGTCGGATTAGCCCGCCATCCCCTTGTGGGAGCGGGCTTGCTCGCGAAGGCAATCTGTCAGTCGATAACAATGTGACTGATACACCGCTTTCGCGAGCAAGCCCGCTCCCACAGGGGTGAGGTGTTAATCCATCAGGCCCCAATCGCCTGATGTTGTGGGTGCGGGCGCCGGGCCCGCCTCGGTGTGCAGTTTCAAACGCAGGCGCAGATTGTTCTGCGAATCGGCATGCTTGAGCGCTTCGTCCTCACTGATCACGCCCTCCACCACCAGCCCGTACAGCGCCGCGTCGAACGTCTGCATGCCGGCCTCGCCGGACTTCTCCATGATGCCTTTGAGTTCGCCCAACTCGTTGCGGCGGATCAGGTCGGCGATGGTCGGGGTGCCGAGCATCACTTCGACCGCCGCCCGGCGCTGGCCGTCCAAAGTGCGCACCAGCCGTTGCGAGACGAACGCCTTGAGATTGTTGCCCAGTGCATGCAGCAACTGCGGGCGGCGTTCTTCGGGGAACAGATTGACGATACGGTCCAGCGCCTGATTGGCGTTGTGCGCATGCAGCGTCGACAGCACCAGGTGCCCGGTGTCGGCAAATGTCAGCGCATGCTCCATGGTTTCGCGGTCACGGATCTCGCCGATCAGCACTACGTCCGGGGCCTGGCGCAGGGTGTTTTTCAGCGCCGCATGGAAACTGCGGGTATCGACGCCGACTTCGCGTTGATTGATGATCGAGCGCTGGTGTCGATGGATATACTCCACCGGGTCTTCGATGGTGATGATATGCCCGCTGCTGTGGCGGTTGCGGTGATCGATCAGCGCGGCCAGCGAAGTGGACTTGCCGGAGTCGGTGGCGCCAACGAACAGGATCAGCCCCTGTTTGAGCATCACCGTTTCCAGCAATACCGGCGGCAGTTTCAAGTCTTCGAAGCGCGGGATATCGAGTTTGACGTTGCGGATGACGATTGACACATCATTGCGTTGCTTGAAGACGTTCACCCGAAAACGCCCGATGCCCGTACGGGAAATTGCCAGGTTCATTTCCAGATCCCGATCGAACTCGCGCCGTTGTTCGGCGTCCATCAGGGAGTTGGCGATGGCCTCGACTTCACCGGGCTTGAACGGCCGCTCGCTGAACGGCGTCAGCACGCCATCGATGCGCGCACTGGGTGGCGCTCCCGTGGACAGGAACAGGTCAGAGCCGTGCTGGCTCGACAGACGGAGCAACAGTGCATCGATTTCCATGGCAATAAGCACCCGCGAAGCATTCAATGAACAGAAATGACCCGCTGTCGTGACGTAACGGGTCATACAGCGTCTACCGCAAGTGCAAGAATAGTAGATGCCAACGCACTGACCGACGCTCAGGATACACGTGATGAACCCAGCACCCTCCCCCGATGACGCCCAAGCCCTGATCGCCCGTACCGACTGGAGCCGCACGCCGTTGGGCGCTTCTGGCACCTGGCCGCAAAGCCTGCGCACCGCGGTGGACATCGTGATTCACTCGCCGATGCCGATGCTGCTGTTGTGGGGGCCGCAGCTCACGCAGATCTACAACAATGGCTTTGCGATGCTCGCCGGGAGCAAGCATCCACACGCTTTCGGACAGCCTGCGCACCTTATATGGCCAGAACTTCAGGACTTTACCGACCCGATTTATCGAGCCGTCCTACAAGGCCAGGTGCGCACCTACAGCGAGCGGCGATTTACCCTGCAACGCGGAGGCGTAGAGTCCGACTTCTGGCTGGACCTGACCTACAGCCCCATCCGCGATGAAGACACGCAAGTGGCGGGGATTCTGGTAACAGCCATCGAAACCAACGAACGCCGGCGCATCGCCCTCGAACTGCAACGCCGTTCCGAAGAAAGTCTCAAGGCCCAGCGCGACACTGAAGAACGCCTGCAACTGGCGCTGGCCGCCACCGATGCGGTTGGCACCTGGGATTGGGACATCGGCGAAGACCGTTTCATCGCCGACGCCCATTTCGCCCAGTTGCATGGCATCGATCCGGCCCACGCCAGCCAGCTACCGATCAGCGACTACCTGCAAGGCGTGCACCCCGAAGACCGCGCCCTGATCGCCCGCAGCATCAAGCATTGCATTACCCACGGCACCGAATACGCCGAGGAATACCGCCTGCTGAAAGCCGACGGCGAACTGCGCTGGGTGTTTGCCCGGGGCCGCTGTTACAAGGATCACCACGGGCGACCGGTGCGCTTCCTCGGCGCCGCGCTGGACCTGACCGAGCGCAAGCACACCGAGCAGGCGCTGCGCCAGAGCCAGACGGAATTGCAGCTGATCATCAATGCAATGCCGATCCTCATCAGTTACGTCGACCACGACGAGCGCTTCCGCCTGAACAATGCGGCGTATCTGGACTGGTACGGCCTCACGCCGCAGGAGTTGTATGGCCGCACCATCCGCGAAGTGATCGGCGAAGAAGCCTACTTCCTGCGCGCGCCGTATATTGCCGAAGCACTGGCCGGGCGGCCCTGCTCGTTCAGCCTGTACACCCCGCATCGCGACGGCAGCAACCGCCATGCGCTGATGAATTACCTGCCGCGCCACGGCGCCGACGGCTCAGTCAACGGTTTCTATATTTTCGTGATCGACGAATCCGAACGGAAGAAGACCGAAGAAGCCCTGCGCAATCTCAATGAAACCCTGGAGGAACGGGTCAGCGCCCGCACCGAACAACTGGCTCAGGCCAATCAGCGTCTGCAGAACGAGATGTTCGAACGTGAGCGCGCCGAAGATGCGTTGCGCCATGCGCAGAAAATGGAAGCGGTCGGCCAGCTCACCGGCGGTATCGCCCACGACTTCAACAACATGCTCACCGGAATCATCGGCAGCCTTGACCTGATGCAACGCTACATCGCCGACGGCCGCGCCGATGAAATCGGCCGTTTCACCGAAGCGGCGGTGTCGTCGGCCAACCGAGCGGCCGCGCTGACCCATCGGCTGCTGGCGTTCTCGCGCCGGCAGTCGCTGGACCGCAAGACCCTCAACGTCAACGAACTGATTCATTCGCTGGAAGATTTGATCCGCCGCACCAAGGGCGACCCGATCGAACTCACGCTGCGCCTGGCCGACGATGTCTGGCCGATCAGCACCGACGTCAGCCAACTGGAAAATGCCCTGCTCAACCTGGTGATCAACGCCCGCGACGCCATGCCCGATGGCGGCGAGCTGCTGATCGAAACCGCCAACGTCTACCTCGACGGCAACGACATCACCACCCTCGAACCGGTCAAGGCCGGCGACTACCTGATGCTGGCGGTCAGCGACAACGGCACCGGCATGACGCCGTCGGTACGGGCCAAGGCGTTCGATCCGTTCTTCACCACCAAACCGATCGGCCAGGGCACCGGGCTGGGGCTGTCGATGATTTATGGCTTCGCCCAGCAGTCGGGCGGGCATGTCAGCCTCGACAGCCTGCCGAATCAGGGCACCTGTGTGCGCTTGTATCTGCCGCGCCTGAACCTGCTGGAGCCGGAACGGCCAGTCGTGGAAACCCTCAGTGCGGCGCCGACGGCCACCTGTGGCGAATCCGTGGTGGTGGTTGAAGATGACCCGGCGGTGCGCATGCTGGTGCTCGATCTGCTCAAGGAGCTGGGTTACCTCGCCCACGAAGCCGCCGACGCCAGCGCCGCCCTGCCGCTGCTGGAATCGGAGCTGCGTGTGGATCTGCTGGTGACCGACGTTGGTCTACCGGGGATGAATGGCCGGCAACTGGCGGAAATCGCCCGCCAGCATCGTCCGGGGCTGAAGGTGCTGTTCATGACCGGTTACGCGCAGAAAGCCGCCGAGCGTCAGGGCTTTCTCGAGGATGGCATGGACATGGTGGCCAAGCCGTTTTCGATTGAAGTGCTGGCCAACAAGATCCGCGAGATGATCAACCAAACGCCGTCACTTGAGGCATAATCCCGCGCCCCGCCGTCACCCCGTTACAGGTATCGCACGATGAAAGCCCAAGCCCGCCACATTCTGGTGAAAACCGCCGAAGAGGCCGAACAACTCAAGCAACGCATTGCCAAGGGCGAAGCGTTCGATGTGCTGGCGAAGAAATACTCGACCTGCCCGTCCGGCAAACGCGGCGGTGATCTGGGTGAAGTGCGGCCGGGGCAGATGGTCGGCGCGATCGATGCGGTGATCTTCAAGAAGCCGCTGCGCACGGTGCACGGGCCTATCAAGAGCAAGTTCGGCTATCACCTGGTGCAGGTGTTTTTCCGCGATTGAGTGCTTGGCCTTAGGGCCTCTTCGCGAGCAAGCCCGCTCCCACAGCCTGGAATGCGTACCCTGTGGGAGCGGGCTTGCCCGCGAACCGATTGCGCAGCAAGCGGCCATCCACCGCTTACCTGGGAATCAACGCCCCCGGCACCTGAATCACCCGACTCGCCAGCCAATGCCCCGCCTGCGCCGCCTCGACCGGACTGCCGCCCAGCAAACGCCTGGCCAGATACGCCGCACTGAACGAATCCCCCGCCGCCGTCGTATCCACCACCTTGTCGACCTGCTGCGCCGGCACTTCGAACGCCTCGCCATCACAACGAATCAGACACGCCTCGGCGCCGCGCTTGAGCACCACTTCCGGCGTGCCGATCTGCGCGTACGCCTCGAACACCGCGTCGCAATCGGAAAAATGGAACAGCGCCTGCTCGTCATCCACGGTCAGCAACGCCAGATCGACATGCGGCAACACGCTGCGATAGGCCGCCCGCGCCTCTTCCGGTGAGGCCCACAAGCGTGGCCGATAATTGTTGTCGAAGACGATCCGCGCATCGCGCTGGCGGGCTTCGATCAGGGTCTGGATCAAGCGCTCGCGCCCCTTCGCACCTAACACTGCGAGGGTGATGCCGCTGAAATACAGCACATCGTAGTCCGGCAGCGCCGCCAGAATCGGCTCCGCCGCCGGGGTGGTGAAGCAATCGCGCACCGCCGCTTCATTGCGCCAGTAGAGGAAACGCCGCTCGCCGTTGGCGTCGGTCTGGATGCAGTACAGGCCGGGCAAGCGACCGGGCAGACGCTGCACGAGATCCAGGCCAATGCCTTCATCGGCCCAACTCTGGCACATGGCATCGCTGAAGCTGTCGTCGCCGAGCGCGGTGACGTAATCGACCTGGGCTTTGTCGCCGAGGGCGCGGGACAGGTACACCGCGGTGTTCAAGGTATCGCCGCCGAAGCTTTGCTGCAGGCTGCCATCGGCGCGGTGCTGGAGTTCGATCATGCATTCGCCGATCAGGGCGATGCGCGGGGTGTTCGGGCCCAGGGGGCTGAGGCTGGTCATTTTGTGCTGTCTCTGGATTCGCGGATGTCTGGACTGGCGCCTTCGCGAGCAGGCTCACTCCTACAATTGGAATGCGTTCCCCTGTAGGAGTGAGCCTGCTCGCGATGGGCGCGACTCGGTCTGAAACCTTAGAAGCAGGTCTCCATGCTCTCGACCACCGCCAACTGCTCATCCACCAGCAACCCCACCCGCCACTTGTCGAACGTCAGGCACGGGTGCGAGGTGCCGAAGGAAATGATGTCGCCCACCCGCAGCTCAACCCCAGGCGCCACACTCATGAACGCGTGCTGATCCATCACTGCCGTCACCTTGCAGGCGCCGACATCGTCGCCCACCGCCGGCAACACACCGGCCTTGTAGCGCAGCAGCGGCACCGGCAGGCCGGCATCGAATGCCACATCGCGCTTGCCGAGGGCGATCACCGCAAATCCCGGCTCCGGCAGCGATTGCACATGCGCCCAGACTTCCAGCGCCGGACGCAATCCTTCGTGCAGGTCACTGCGACGATCCAGCACGCAGCACTGCGCTTCCTTGTAGATGCCATGATCATGCGCCACGTAACTGCCCGGGCGCAGCACGCTAAGGAAGCGTCCGCTGGCGTTCTGCGCTTCGAACGACTCGGCGATCAGGTCGTACCACGCCGAACCCGACGCGGTGATGATCGGCTTGGCAATGGCAAACGCGTCGCTGTCCTGCAACTGCACCGCCAGGCGCACCAGCGACGCGGCGAATTCGCGAATGCCGCTAACCGCGTGATCGCCATGGATCACCCCTTCGTAACCCTCGATACCGGTCAGAGCCAGCGCCGGTTGCGCGTTGATCGCCTGGGCCAGCGCGATGACTTCCTGCTCGCTGCGGCAACCGCAACGGCCACCGACCACGCCGTACTCGATCATCACATTCAACTTCACTCCGCGCGAGGCGAAGTAGGCGCCGAGATCGGCGACGTTGTCCGGGTGATCGACCATGCAGTAGAAATCGAAATCCGGGCCTGCCAACAGATCGGCGATCAGCGCCATGTTCGGCGTGCCGACCAGTTGGTTGGCCATCAACACCCGGCGTACACCGTGGGCGTATGCGGCGCGAGTCTGGGTGGCGCTGGCGAGGGTGATGCCCCACGCGCCAGCGTCGAGCTGACGCTGGAACAGCGCCGGGGTCATGCTGGTCTTGCCGTGGGGCGCGAGCTCGGCGCCGCTGTCGCTGACGAACTTCTGCATCCAGCGAATGTTGTGCTCCAGCGCCTCGCGGTGCAGCACCAGCGCTGGCAGGCTGACGTCGCGCACAAGGTGCGCACCAACGGCAGCGTCGCCCTTTTCCACAGCGGTATTGATGGCAGTCGTCATGCTTGAACTCCTCACTGTCGCGGCCGCAGGCAGCCGCGGTTATTCGTTGATGCGCCGGGCGAGGCTGTTGGCGCTCTCGATCAGCACCCGGCGATAGTCGTCGTAATTGTTTTTCGCATCGGCCCGTGGGGCGACGATGCACAGGGTGCAAATGGCCACGCCGCTGGGGTCTTTGACCGGCGCGGCGAAGCAATGGGTGAAGGTGTCGGCCACGCTGTCGAAGGAGAAGAAACCGTCGATGCCAGCCTGGCGGATCTCCGCCAGAAAGCGTTCCAACGGCAGGCGCTCGCCGTCGGGCAGGATGTAGTCGTCTTCGTCGATCAGGTCGATGATCTGCTGGTCGCTCAAATGCGCCAGCAGCAAGCGCCCGGACGCAGTCCACGGGATCGGCGCGTTTTCGCCGATGTCGGACGAAATGCGGAAATGCCGCTCGCCTTCCTTCATCAGTGCCACGGTGTATTTGCGCCCGTTGAGCAGGCACATCTGCGCGGTTTCCCGGGTCTGGCTGACGATCTCCTGCAAGGCGTGATCGGCCTCGCGGCTGAGGTCGAAATGGCGCAGGTGCGCCTGCCCGAGGAAATACAACTGGCGACCGAGATAGACGTGACCATCCTTGCCCACCGGCTCCAGAATCCGTCGTTCCAGCAGCGACGCCACCAGTTCGTAGACCGTGGATTTCGGGCTGCCGATACCGTTGGCGATGTCGTTCGGACGCAGCGGCTGGCCGATCTCCTTGAGGAAGTCGAGGATATCGAACGCCCGATCCAGACCACGGGCCCGGCGTTTGATGGTGTCTTCGGTCATGTTTTCAGTTCCCAATGAAAGTGCCGGGAGTTTACCGAGACTACTGCGGCGCTTGGTAGGCCGCTTTCGCGAGCAGGCTCGCTCCCACAGGGGATTGCATTTCAAATGTGGGAGCGAGCCTGCTCGCGAAGAAGTCAGCACAGATTTCAGGGTTTCTTCTTGTACGCGATGCAATCGATCTCGACCTTGCAATCGACCATCATGCTCGCCTGCACACAGGCCCGCGCCGGGGCGTGTTCAGGTTTGAAGTACTCGCCGAAGACCTTGTTGAAACTGCTGAAATCCCGCGGATCGTCCAGCCATACGCCAGCCCGCACCACATCCTCCAGGCCGTAACCGGCCTCTTCGAGAATCGCGATCAGGTTTTTCATGGTCTGGTGGGTCTGCTCGACGATGCCGCCAACGATGATCTCGCCATCCACCGCCGGCACCT
This sequence comes from Pseudomonas sp. URIL14HWK12:I6, assembly GCF_000514195.1. Lineage (NCBI taxonomy): Bacteria > Pseudomonadati > Pseudomonadota > Gammaproteobacteria > Pseudomonadales > Pseudomonadaceae > Pseudomonas > Pseudomonas sp. URIL14HWK12:I6. The sequence continues at coordinate 16,265 of NZ_AZVL01000011.1, read as the reverse complement.
GGCCGGACACGTGCAGCCAGCCATCCGCTTCAACCGCGCGCGCAAAGGGGCGTGGCTGACCGCCAGCGGCCGTGCTGCCGGTGCCGTATCGAGTAATGCTCATGGGTACTTCTCCTGATTACAAAGCAAAAATTAGAACCGCGTGCTCTTGAGAAACTCAGCCAGACGCGGCGATTGCGGGCGTTCGAACAGTTCCTTGGGCGGCCCCTGCTCTTCGATTCGCCCCTGATTCATGAATACGATCTTGTCCGAAACCTCGAAGGCGAAACGCATTTCGTGGGTCACCAGCAACATGGTCATGCCGTCTTCGGCCAGGCCCTTGATCACGTTCAGCACTTCACCGACCAGCTCCGGATCGAGGGCCGAGGTGACTTCGTCGAACAGCATCAGGCTGGGGTTCATCGCAATCGCCCGGGCAATCGCCACACGCTGTTGCTGACCACCGGACAACTGCCCGGGAAAGTGATTGCGCCGCTCCAGCAGGCCGACCCGCTCCAGCCATTTTTCGGCCAGCACCACGGCTTGGTCCTTGTGCATTTTCTTAACCTTGAGCAGACCGAGGGTGACGTTCTGCATCGCGGTCAGGTGCGGAAACAGGTTGAATTGCTGGAAGGCCATGCCGGTCATCGCGCGATGGCGGGCGATGATTTTTTCCGCATGACGCACGCGTTTGCCGCCGATCTCGTCATAGCCGATGGACTCGCCGTCGAGCAGGATCTGCCCGCCCTGAAACTCTTCGAGCATGTTCACGCAGCGCAGCAAGGTGGTCTTGCCCGAACCGCTGGAGCCGATCAGCGTCACCACGTTGCCGCGCTGCATGCTCAGGTCGACGCCCTTGAGCACTTCGACTGCGCCGTACTGCTTGTGCAGGCCACGGATGCCCAGCAGCGGCTGAGCGTTCTGAACGTTGGAAACTTGAGCTTGAGTCATGGCAGGGCCACCCGCTTTTCAATATGCCGGCCGAGTAATTCGATGCCGTAGTTGATGACGAAGAACAGAAAACCGGCGAACAGGTAGAACTCCAGAGTCATGAAGGTCCGGGCGATGATCTGTTGGGTGCTGAGCAGCAATTCGGCGACGCCGATCACCGAGAGCAAGGTCGAAGCCTTGACGATTTCGGTGGACGAGTTGACCCAGGTCGGCAGGATCTGCCGCAACGCCTGGGGCAACAGCACGTAACCGAGGGATTGATAAAACGTCAGGCCAATCGCCTTGCTCGCTTCCATCTGTCCGCGTGGCAATGCCTGCAAGGCGCCGCGCACGATCTCGGCGACGTGCGAACCGCAAAACAGCGTCAGGCCCAGCGCACCGGCCTGAAACGCGCTGATCTGCCAGCCCAACGCCGGCGCCATGTAGAAGCAGGCCAGCACCAATACAAACACCGGCGTGCCGCGAATAATGTCGACATAAAAGCGAAACGGCGCGCGCATCCAGAACTTGCCGTAAGTCAGCACCAGACCGGTGACAACCCCGAGCAGCGTGCCGAACAGAATCGCCAGCGCCGACACCTGCACACTGGTCAGGAAGCCTTGCAGCAACGTCTCGCGTGCTACCCACAATTCATGCAACCAACTGGGAGATTCGTACATCGCAGCCTCCTATCGGCGGATCGCCAGACGCTGCTCGAGGTAACGCAGCAGCATGGCAATGAGGTAACAGGCCGCGACATACAACGCCGTGGTCACCAGCCAGGTTTCGATCACCCGGTAGCTCTCGACGTTGATCTTGCGCGCGTAATAGGTCAGCTCCGGCACCGCAATCGCGGCGGCCAGCGAGGTGTCCTTGAACAGCGAGATAAAGTTGTTCGACAGCGCAGGCAGCACGTTGCGCAACATCACCGGCACGGTGACGTAGGCCTTGACCTGCCACTCACCGAGTCCGATCGCCAGCCCCGCTTCGCGCTGGCCTTTGGGGATGCTCAGCAAGCCGCCACGAAACACTTCGGTCAGATAGGCACCGGCATACAGCGACAGCGTGATGATGAACGAGGGAATCTTGTCCAAGCGGATTCCCAGGCTCGGCAAGGCAAAGTAGATCAACAGAATCAACACCAGAATCGGCGTGTTACGCACCACCGTGACGTACACCGAGGCCAGCACCCGCAAGGCGCGATGCTTCGAGAGCAAGGCAAACGCCATCAGCAGGCCGATCACGCAGCCGATGGCGATCGACACCAGCGCCAGTTCAAGGCCCAGACCGAGCCCCGCCAGCAAGGTGTCGAAATCGCGCCACACGGCGGCAAAGTTCAACTGATAGTTCATGGTCAGCAGTACCTTGAGCGGGGCGCGTACAGGCGCCCCGCTCTCACGGGATCATTTGAATTCGACTGGGAAACCGATGGCCGGCGCCGGCAGATCGACACCGAACCATTGCTTGAACGAGGCCGCGTAAGTCGGGAACTCAACGCCGGTCATGGCTTCATGCAGGGCGGTATTGACGAAGTTCAGCCAGTCCTGATCGCCGCGTTTGACTGCGCAGGCGTAGGTCTGTGGGCTCCACGCGTAGGTCGGGCTGCGGTAGCGGCCAGGGTTCTGCACCATCAGGTACTTGACCGACGACTGATCGGTAGCAGCGGCATCGGCGCGACCGGAGTTCACCGCTTGATACATCAGGTCGACGCTGTCGTACTGATCGACCTTGGCCTTGGGCAGCGCCTGATGCACCAATTCTTCGGCATAGACGTTTTGCAGCACGGCCACAGTAACGCTGTCACCGGCCGCTTGCAGGTCCTCGATTTCCTTGTACTTGCTGTTGGCTGGCAGCAGCAGGCCGACACCTTCGCGGTAGTACGGCAGGGTGAACGCCACTTGTTGCGCACGGCTGGCGGTAACGGTGATGAACTGGCAGCTCATGTCGACCTTGTCGGTCAGCAGATTGGGAATTCGCGCGTCGGACGACTGCACGACGAACTCGACTTTGCTTGGGTCATTGAACAACCCCTTGGCCACCATCCTGGCGATGTCGATATCAAAGCCCTGCAACTTGCCGTCCGCACCCTGAAAGTGCCACGGCGCATTGGTGCTGCCGGTGCCGACAATCAGCTTGCCCCGGGCCAGAACACTGTCGAGCTTGCTATCGGCTGCCTGGGCCATGCCCATCACAGCGGACGAAGCCGCAAGAACGAAAACACACGCTTTGAACAACGAAGGACGGCGATGCATGGCAAGCACTCCAGGATGATGTTTATTCCGCTATACCGGAACACGGTTTGTTACTACGGAATAGACAGCAGAAAGTGTGCCACAGGAATCACAGGGAGTCTGTAGAGGGGTTAAATGTTTTTGGAATCAACGGGATGCAGGAAATGCGAAAAATGGAGTCAGGTGCGGGTACTGATGGGCTGCGCTACCTTAGGCTACAAATAACGAGTAGCAGGTTCCCAGATGGAGCACGAAGGGCTACTTCGGTGCAATGTGGTTAGCGATTGAAGGGGCCAGCTCGCCATATCTATCGGCAAGCGGCTTGGTCGTAGACCTCTCCCCGCTCTCTTCTCCCTACCGCAATCACGGTAACAACCAAAATCTCGTTCTTTACGCGATAGACCAGCCTGTATCCCGCACTGCGAAGCTTGATTTTGTAGGCGTTTCCCAACCCTCGGAGTCGATCGGCAGGAACGTGAGGATTGACCAGACGTGTAGAGAGCTTTTTCTTGAACTGATCCTGAAGTGCTGAATCAAGCTTTCTCCATTCCCTCCAGGCTTTCTCGGAAAACTCCAGCTCATAGGTCATCTATAGAGACCTTGATGGTGGGATCGTTTTCTCGCTCCTTGCACAGTGCGATCAGTTCCAGATCCTCAAGGCGATTCATCATCGCCTCATACTCCTTTGCGGGAACACAATAAAACGCTGGCTCATTTCGATTGAGGATTGCAACAGATTGGCCGCCACCGGCGGCCACGGTACCCATGGGGTTTCTTTTCAATTCAGAAATACTCGCAACGATATTGGAAAGAACTACATGAGTCATGATGGTGCTCCCTGGAGTGCTGTTAATGGTGCTTAAAATAGCACTCCAAGACGGCTTCGACGCCTATCGCTTATTACCGCCTTCTCTTTTATTGAGTGAAAAAAGGTATCACGTCCCGACATTCCACATTTCCGGGCTTCGTGTCGGGCCGGTCCTTCATAAAAGTGGAAAAATCTCGCGAATCCACAGGCCACCTGTAATTTCTGACAGTAGACCTGTTCTTCACCCTTCTTTAACGTCATCGAACCTTCGAGGTCGTTGAAAAGGAGTTCTCAATGAGCGCTGCCAATACCATTTCCAATCTGGCCCCGGTTTACCGCAAAGCCCTGAAAACCTGGCGCCCGGTGATCCTGTATTTCGCCAATGAACACTGCCCCGCCTGCGAATGGGCCGGGCCGATTTTTCGTCAGATTGCCGAGCCGTACCGGCATCGCGCCAATATCTACATGCTTAACACCCGAGAGTCGCCGCGCCATCCGTTGGTCACCGGCACGCCGACGGTGCTGTTCTACAAGAACGGCAGGCTGGTGAAAAAACTCAAAGGCATCGGCACAGAGGAAACACTGGCGGCGGACTTTGCCCGGCATATTGGCAGGACCAGGGCACCGGTGGTGCAGCAGAAACCACGACATGACCTGCCGTGGTTGCGCCGCACATTGAGCAGGCTCTGCACAATCACGCGTGCGCATCGGCGGGTGATTTGAGGCAGTGCATTTCCCGTAATCGTTGCGGCGTCTGACACATCGCTTTCGCGGGCAAGCCCGCTCCCACAGGGGTCAACGTTGTTCACACATTTCGTGTACGACGCGTGCGCTGTAGGAGCGGGCTTGCCCGCGAAGGGGTCGGCACCGTCAGCGCAAGGCTGCTGCCTTACGCAGAATCGCGCACCAGCAACACCTGCGTCACCCGTCGTTCCTCAACGGCTTTGACGGTCATTTGCCAGCCTGCGTACTGCAGCCGATCGCCGATCATCGGCAAGCGATCCAGCAGGCTCATCACCAGTCCGGCCAGGGTCTGATAGTCCTCGGTCGGTTCGGCGCCAAACCCGGTGCGCTGGCGAACACGCGTCAGGTTCAACGCGCCGTTGACGATGAACCCGCCCTGCCCCTCGATCACGTCCGGACCTTCGATTTCGCTGGCATCAGGCAGTTCGCCGGCAATCGATTCGAGGATGTCGGTCATGGTCAACACACCGACGAAGTCACCGAATTCGTTGACCACGAAGGCGATGTGAGTCGACGCCGCGCGCATTTGCTCCAGCGCATTGAGGATCGAATAGCTGTCGAGCAGGTTGATGGTCTTGCGCGCCAGGTGCTCCAGATTCGGCTCGGTACCGGCCAGGTACTCCTTGAGCAGCTCTTTCTTGTGCACGAAGCCCAACGGTTCATCCACCGCGCCGTCGCGAATCAGCGGCAGACGCGAATACGACGAGTGCATCAATTTTGTGCGAATCGTTTCGGCGTCGTCGGCCAGATCGATGGTGTCGACGTCCGCGCGTACGGTCATCAGATTCCGAATCGGCCGCTCGGCCAGTTGCAGCACGCCACTGATCATCACTCGCTCGCGGCGGTCGAACAGCTCCGCACTCGGGGCTTCGCCGTCATCCAGCAGGTCAGAGATTTCCTCGCCGACCTCCTCCGCCTCCAGCTTGCGCCCGCCCAGCAGACGCATTACCGCGTGGGCCGTGCGCTCACGTATGGGGCGCAGGCCTTGCATCGAACGCTTGCGTCGGGCCCGGGCGATCTGGTTGAACACCTCGATCAGGATCGAGAAACCAATCGCCGCGTACAGATAGCCTTTCGGGATGTGGAAACCCAGGCCTTCGGCCGTCAGGGCAAAACCGATCATCATCAGGAAGCCCAGACACAGCATGATCACCGTCGGGTGCGCATTGACGAAGCGGGTGAGCGGCTTGCTGGCGACGATCATCAGGCCGATGGAAATGATCACCGCGATCATCATCACCGCCAGTTCATCGACCATGCCGACGGCGGTGATTACCGCGTCCAGCGAGAACACCGCGTCGAGTACCACGATCTGCGCCACGATCGGCCAGAACAGCGCGTAAGCGGCGTTGGTCGAGCGCTGGCCGACGTGGCCTTCGAGTCGTTCGTGCAGCTCCATGGTGGCCTTGAACAACAGGAACACACCACCGAACAGCATGATCAGGTCACGGCCGGAGAAGCTCTTGTCGAATACCTCGAACAATGGCTGCGTAAGAGTGACCAGCCAGGAAATACTCGCCAACAGGCCCAGGCGCATGATCAACGCCAGCGACAGGCCGATGATTCGCGCACGGTCGCGCTGATGCGGCGGCAGTTTGTCCGCCAGGATCGCGATAAACACCAGGTTGTCGATACCCAGCACCAGTTCCAGCACGATCAGAGTCAATAAGCCTAACCACGCCGTGGGATCCGCTAACCATTCCATAAATGTCTCGATCTCTCTTCAGTGAATTCAGGCTGCCGGGCACGGCAAAGTGCAACGCGAAGGCTCTGAAGCCGCGTTGTCAACGATAGACGGGAGTCGGAAAACCGGATGCTGCGAGTGCGTCAAGACCGCGCCATGGCGCGTGGAGAAGGTACGACTGGGAGGCTCCAAGAGGGTGTTCATGCAAATCCTGAATGAAAAATGGCCTTGGAGCGTACAGGCTCAAGGCACATTTTCTACAGCGGCAAATCATTTCAAAATCTGTAAGAGCACAGGAAATGTGATTTCCTGCAGGCCCTTTCGCGAGCAAGCACGCTCCCACAGGGGTTATTCGTCGGACGCAGGTTCTGAGTTCAAAGAAAGTCCAATGTGGGAGCGGGCTTGCTCGCGAAGGGGTCATCAAACACACCACATCATCGCCCGGCAAAGCGCAACCGCGACAACTGGCGCAAATCCCCCTCTACGTAATAATCGTTGGTCCAGCTGTCATCCACCGCCAGCGGACTCACCTGCTTGAGCTCGAGTTTTTTCGCGAAATAGCGAAAGCGGTAATGCTCATAAAACCGCAGCAACTCCAGGCCATAGCGATCAGCCAGATCGGTGTCGCCACGAATGATCAGGAAGTTCTCGTCATTGCCGTTACTGGCTGACGTACTGAGGTTGTGACTGCCGCTGATGATGGTCGGCGCATCGGTGGTGAAGTCGGTGATCACGGCTTTGGTGTGCACCAGCAGGTTGCCCTTCTGGCCTTTCATGTTTTCTTTCAGCCAGCCTTCCAGCCCGGTGTTGAGCAAAGCTGTGGCAGCGAATTCGGCGGTGCGGTCGGCATGAAATCCGGTGATGCTGCTCGCGGTGTTTTGCAGGCCGTAACGCAGGATGTCGTCATGCGGTTTGCCGAGCAGCGCGTTGAGAATCGCGTCCGGCAGGCTGAAAGCGGTGACGAACAACACGTCCTTTTTCGCCGCCTCGATGATCTCGACAAACTCACGCAAATCGCCACCACCGCTGCGTGGCGAGAACCCGGCGAACAGCGCCTGTGCCGGGTCCATCGGATTGTGCCCGGTTATCCAGTTGCGCGTCGCAGCGACGTCGGCCGGGTTGGCCCAGACTTCTTCGAACACTTGCAAATACCGCGCGGCAACCATCACGTCGTCGAGCGTATGCACCACGTTAGCCTGGCGATACACGCCGTTGGCGGTGAAATTGGTGCTGCCGCACAGCACCGCCTGCGGTTGCCGCTGACCCGCGCCATCGACACGGCTGAGAACAATGAATTTGTCGTGAAAGATGTTATGGGTGACCCGGCCGCGCTTGTTCGCCATCGGCAATTTGGCAAGGTTCGTTTCGTTCAGGGTCGTATCGGGATCATCAGGTTGCGCGTGATACAGAACGCGCACCTGAACCCCCCGGGCAAATGCCGCATTTACAGCGTCGATGATCGCCTGCAACTGATACTCGTAGATCGCGATTTCCAGCGCCCACTGCGCGTCCACCGCACGTTCGATAAAGCCCAGCAAACGCTCCAACAGCCCGTTCTCCAGCCACAGCCGCGCCGCGTCGGGCCAGGCTTCGATGGGCAGGTTCTTGTTGGCGCTGATCTGCGCGTCGAGGTCGGGAAATTTGCGCTGGAAGGCCTGACTGGCGGCCACAGCACGGTTGAATATCACGCTCTGGTTGGCCGGATGACCGTCGTCACTGGTGATGCTCAGCTCCAGTGATTCTCCCAATAGCGGCGCATCCGCCGTGCCATAGGCCAGATGCACGCGATAGTGCATCGTCGTGCCCGGATTGACCGCGTAATCGGCCCAGCGGAATTTCTGTAGCGGCGCTTTATCGCTGGGCGTGGCGTGATACTGCGGGAACGTGTGCGCCTTGCCGGGAAATGTCAGGCTGTTGAACAGGAACAACCACGGTTTGCCGCCCTGCTGCTTTTCGATGGCAAACCCGAGCAGGCCTTTGCGCCGGGGTTCGGCAAGATCCATGGCCAGCAGCACGCCGTTGGTGCCGGCGTAGGCTTTGACGCGAAAATCGTCCTGAGGATTGGCGACCAGTACCCGCATGATTCACTCCTTGTGATTGGGCTGGGGTGGAGCATAGAGCAGCTCTGCGGTTTTCGTTGATCCTGCATGATCCGAGGCGATGCCTTCGCGAGCAGGCTCGCTCCCACAGGTAAAGCAGCGTTCACAATCCATGTGGGAGCGAGCCTGCTCGCGAAGAGGCCCGCTCAGACTTCACACATCATCGATATGCCGATATTCCGCACTCAGCGCCGCCGCTAATTCCCGCGCCCGTGCCAATCGGATGGGCCCGCGCTCAATGTCGATCAACAATCCCGGACACTCCAGCGGCAACATCGGCGGCAAGGTTTTCAAGCGGCCATCCGTCACCACCAGCAAGCGCTGCTGCTCGGCCCGGAAGCGCTTTTGTCGCTGCACCAGCCATTGCTGTGCCTGCGTCAATGCCGCCACCAACGGCGTGCCGCCGCCCGCCCCCAACGCCTCCAGCCAGGTGCGCAAACCACTCGATGCCTTCAGACCTTGCACCTGCCATTTCGGCGCGCTGCCGCTGGCGGTCAGCAAGGCCAGTCGCGCGCGCTGCCGATAAGCATCATCGAACAATTGCGCGAGCAGGCCCTTGGCATCGCTCAGCGCCTGATGCCGACGCGTTGAAGCCGAGGCATCAACGATCACCAGCCACAGCTCATGGGGAGTTCGAGTACGCAACTGGAACTGCAGATCTTCACGAGTCTGCGGCCGACCATTGAGCAGCGTGCCCGGCCAGTTCACCAGGCCGCTGCGCGCAGCGTGGCGCTGGCCCTGGCGTCCGTGGTCGAGGCGTCCGGCGCGGGGTCTGGCATTCGCCCCCGCGTCGGATCGGGGACGAATGCCGGTTACTTTTTTGGCCAGCTCGGCACTTCGCGACGGGCACCCGTGGCCAGTGCCGGGGCGGGCATATCGCCCCACTGGCCCTGCCCTTCGCTCGGTTCGGCCTGGCTACTGGCCGGGTTCTGCGCGGGTGGCTGAGGGCTGGAAGAAGAGGATTCGCGACGTCGGTGCCGTAGGGCAAATTCCGCCACGGCGTCGATGTCCTGCTCGGCAATCACTGCAGCGCCGCGCCAGGCCGCGTGCGCACGGGCCGCACGCAGCCAGACCAGATCAGCACGCAAGCCATCGACGCCAGCAGCGAAGCAACGCTGGGTGATGCTCGCCAACGCGTCGTCATCCAGCGGGATGTTCGCCAAGGCGATGCGCGCCTGTTCGCAGCGCTCACGCAGCGCTTGCTGCTGGGCTTCCCACTGCACGCAGAACGCCTGTGGATCGCTGTCGAAATCCAGGCGGCGGCGGATGATCTGCCCGCGTTCGGTTGGCGCGGTGTGGCCGCGGAGGGCGACGTTCAGGCCGAAACGGTCAAGCAGTTGCGGACGCAGTTCGCCCTCTTCCGGGTTCATCGTGCCGATCAATACAAATCGCGCCGAATGCCGATGGGAGATGCCGTCGCGCTCGATCAGGTTGGTACCACTGGCAGCCACATCGAGCAGCAGGTCGACCAGATGATCGGGCAGCAGGTTTACTTCATCGACGTACAGCACACCGCCGTCAGCCTTGGCCAAAACACCGGGAGAAAACTGCGCCCGCCCTTCACTCAGCGCGGCGTCGAGATCAAGAGTGCCGACCAGACGCTCTTCGGTGGCGCCCAATGGCAGCGTGACGAACTGTCCGCTCGCCAGCAGATCAGCCAAGCCACGGGCCAGGGTCGACTTGGCCATGCCGCGCGGGCCTTCGATCAGCACGCCACCGATTTTCGGGTCGATGGCGGTGAGGCACAGCGCGAGTTTCAGGTCATCGGCGCCGACCACGGCAGAGAGCGGGAAATGCGGGGTGTCGGTCATCTTCAATACTCGGTCATGGTCGGTGATCTGTCGAAAATCGTTGGGAGCCACGTTGATCCCTGGGGGAGCGAGCCTGCTCGCGAAAGCGGTGTGCCAGCTACAAAAATACTGTCTGACACGACGCCTTCGCGAGCAGGTTCGCTCCCACAGAGTGAGGCGGTGTGTCAGGTGTCTTCTTCTATATCCAGCAGCAGGTTTTCCAGGGCTTCTTTATAGGCCCCGGGTTCCTGCCACATCCCGCGCTGCTGCGCTTCGAGCATGCGCTCGGTCATGTCGCGCAGCGCATGCGGATTGTGTTCACGAACAAAATCCCGCGTCGTCGGGTCGAGCAAATAGGCATCGGCCAGCAACGCATACTGATGATCATCGATCAGTTGCGTGGTGGCGTCGAAGGCGAACAGGTTATCGACCGTCGCCGCCAGTTCAAACGCACCTTTATAGCCGTGACGTTTGACCCCGTCGATCCACTTCGGATTGGCTGCCCGCGAGCGGATCACCCGATTGAGCTCTTCTTTCAGGGTACGGATTCTCGGCAGATCCGGCTGGCTGTGATCACCGTGATAACTCGCCGCCGCTTCACCGCGCAGGGTTTCCACCGCCGCGAGCATGCCGCCCTGGAACTGGTAATAGTCGTTGGAATCGAGCAAATCGTGCTCGCGGTTGTCCTGATTCTGCAACACCGCCTGCACTTGGCTCAGGCGCTGGACGAACTGCTCGCGGGCGGCGGTGCCCTCGTCCGCCCCGCCGTACGCGTAGGCGCCCCAGTTCAGGTAGACCTCGGCCAGATCTTCGCGGCTCTGCCACAGACGCCCATCGATGGCGCCCTGTACGCCCGCGCCATAGGCTCCGGGTTTGGCACCGAAAATCCGCCAGCCGGCCTGGCGTCGCGCCGCTTCGGCATCCAGCCCCGATTGCAGCAGCGCCTCACGTTCAGCGCGCACCTTCGCGGCCAGCGGATTGAGGTCATCCGGTTCGTCCAGCGCTGCCACCGCTTGCACGGCCGCGTCGAACAGGCGAATCAGGTTGGCAAAGGCATCGCGGAAGAAGCCCGAGACCCGCAGCGTGACATCGACTCGTGGCCGATCGAGCAGACTCAGCGGCAGAATCTCGAAATCATCGACGCGCTGACTGCCGGTGGCCCAGACCGGACGCACGCCCATCAGCGCCATGGCCTGGGCGATGTCGTCACCGCCGGTGCGCATGGTCGCCGTTCCCCACACCGATAAACCGAGCTGGCGCAGGTGATCGCCGTGATCCTGCAAATGCCGCTCAAGAATCAGCGTGGCGGACTGGAAACCGATGCGCCACGCGGTGGTGGTCGGCAGGTTACGCACGTCCACCGAGTAGAAATTGCGCCCGGTGGGCAGCACGTCGAGACGACCACGGCTGGGCGCGCCGCTTGGGCCGGCGGGGACAAAGCGGCCGTTCAGGGCGTCGAGTAGACCGCGCATTTCGGCGGGGCCGCAGGCGTCTAGGCGTGGGGCGACGACTTCGCGCAGGTTTTCAATGATTACCCTCACTTCAGCCCCCCTCGGTTCCTGTAGGAGTGAGCCTGCTCGCGATGGCGTCAGGTCAGGCAATTCAGTGTTGAATGACACACCGCTATCGCGAGCAGGCTCACTCCTACAAGGGGCGTGCACTGTTTGGGAGATCAGGTGGGTGGCGAATAGCTCAAGGCGTTCGCGGGTATCACCGGCGCTGCGCCAGACTTCGTCGCTGACGCTTTGCAGCTCTGGCGGACGCGGGCCGTTCCATGGATCGGCAAGGGAGCAATCCAGCGGATCAAAGCCCAACTCAAACGCCTTGGCCAACGCCCGCAGCAGACTCGACTGCGCGCCTTTGCCGTCGCCACGCGGAATGCGTAGCAAGGCCAGCAAGGTATCAATGCGCAAACGCCCGGTCGGCGATTCGCCAAAGATGTGCAGGCCATCGCGGATCTGCGATTCCTTCAGGTCACACAGGTAGGTGTCCAGACGCGGCAGCCAGATCGCTGCATCGGCGTCGCTGTCCAGACCGGCGTCGAGTTGCAGTTCGCGGTCGATCTGCGTCTCGCGCACCAGTTGCAGAATGTCGCGCTGCAGCTCGCGGGCGCGACGCGGATCGAGCAGTTGCGCCTCGTAATATTCGTCGGCCAACAGTTCCAGATTGCGCAGCGGGCCGTAGGTTTCGGCACGGGTCAGCGGCGGCATCAGGTGGTCGATGATCACCGCTTGCGTGCGCCGTTTGGCCTGGGCACCCTCGCCCGGATCGTTGACGATAAACGGATAGATGTTCGGCAGCGGCCCGAGCAATGCGTCCGGCCAGCAATTCTCCGAAAGCCCCACGCCCTTGCCCGGCAACCATTCGAGGTTGCCATGCTTGCCGACGTGAATCACTGCGTGCGCACCGTAGGTGTTGCGCAGCCAGAAATAGAACGCCAGATAGCCGTGCGGCGGCACCAGATCCGGATCGTGATACACCGCGCTCGGGTCGACCTGATAACCGCGCGCCGGTTGAATGCCGACGAAGGTCAGGCCAAAACGCAGACCGGCGATCATCATCCGTCCGTCACGGCACATCGGATCGTTTTGCGGCGCGCCCCAGCGTTCCAGCACTGCCGCGCGATTGGCTTGCGGCAGCGCGTTGAACATCGCCAGATAGGCATCCATCGCAAGACTTTGCTGGCACGGCCGCAGGTCAATGCTGTCGAGGTCGTTGCTGACGCCGCCGAGCAATTGTTGGATTAACGCGGTGCCGCTGTCCGGCAACTCCGCCGTCAACGGGAAGCCTTCCGCCTGCAACGCGCGCAGGATATTCAATGCCGCCGCCGGCGTGTCCAGACCGACGCCATTGCCGATCCGGCCGTCGCGAGTCGGGTAGTTGGCGAGGATCAGCGCGATGCGTTTTTCCGTGTTCGGCAGCCGCGCCAGATCGCTCCAGCGTCGCGCCAGTTCAGCGACAAAATCCATGCGTTCGGGTTGCGCCCGGTAGCAGACCACGTCGGACTGGCTGCGCTCGCTGCGCCAGGCCAGGTCCTTGAAGCTGATCGGCCGGCTGATGATGCGCCCGTCGAGTTCCGGCAAGGCAATGTGCATCGCCAAGTCCCGTGGCCCCAGGCCTTGCTCGCTGTCGCGCCAGCCCGGCTCGTTGTCCTGAGCGCAGATCGCCTGAATCACCGGAATATTGCGCCGGAACGGGCACAGATGAGGGGCTTCTGGACTGGACTGCGCGAAACCGGTGGTGTTGAGAATCACCGCCGCCTCGACCTCGTCCAGCCAGTCCTCGACCACGCTCAGACAGCCGGGTTCTTTCAGGCTGGCGACGGCGATCGGCAACGGATTGAGCCCCGCCGCCTGCAAGCGCTGGCAGAACACGTCGATGAACGCAGTGTTCGCCGCTTGCAAATGCGAGCGATAAAACAACACCGCCGCGACCGGTTGACTGGGCAGCCATTCGGCTTGCCAGTCGCTCAGTGCGGCGGTGTTTTTCTGTGGGTGATAAATCGCTGTACGCGGCAACGCCTGCGGCTCGCCCCAAGCGTAGTCACGCGCCAGCCAGCGGTTGGCCAGGCAATGGAAGAAGTCCAGCGCATTGCCCATGCCACCCTGACGCAAGAACTGCCAGAGACGGTCGCGATCTTCGGCGAGCACCGTGCTCAGGTCGCTGAGTTCCGGGTCGGGACGATCATCCCCCGGCACCAGAATCACCTGCACCCCGCGCTCGGACAACTCCACCAGACGCTCGACGCCATAACGCCAATAAGCGATGCCGCCGTGCAGCGAAATCAGAATGACCTTGGCGTGACGCAGCACCTCATCGACATACAGATCGACCGAGGCGTGATTCTGCACCTGCATCGGATTGGCCAGACGCAGGCTCGGGTAATCCTCGGGCAATTGCTGCGCGGCTTCGGCGAGCAGCGCCAGGCTGGAATCGCCGCTGCACAGGATCACCAGCTCGGCGGGGGTTTGTCCAAGGTCGGCAATGTTGTCATCCGACACGAAACCGCCGGGCTGGGTCCTGAGCAGGTGCATGGCTTAAACGCTGAGCGCGGCGCGCAGTTGCGCTTCGAGTTGCGCGGCGTCGAGTGCCTGACCGATCAGCACCAAACGGGTGACGCGCGCTTCGTCAGCGCCCCACTGGCGGTCGAAGTGCTTGTCGAAACGCGTGCCCACGCCCTGAATCAACAGGCGCATCGGCTTGTTTGGAATCGCCGCGAAACCTTTGACACGCAGGATGCCGTGCTTGACCACCAATTGCGTCAGCGCGTCGAGCAGCAGGCTCTCGTCGGCTTGCGGCAGTTCGATCGAGATCGAATCGAAGGCGTCGTGATCGTGGTCATCGTGGTCGTCATCACCGTCGTGGTGGTGATCGTGATGGCTGTGGCGGCTGTCGATATGTTCTTCGGATCCGGCACCGAGGCCGATCAGCACGTCCAGCGGCAGGCGACCGTTGCTGGCTTCGATGATTTTCACCGCTGGTGGCAGTTCTTCGGCGACTTCGGCGCGAACGCGAGCCAGATCTTCGGCGCTGGTCTGGTCGGCCTTGTTGAGGATCACCAGATCGGCGCTGGCCAGTTGGTCGGCGAACAGCTCATGCAGCGGCGATTCGTGATCCAGATTCGGGTCGAGTTTGCGCTGGGCATCGACCTGATCCGGGAACGCGGCGAAGGTGCCAGCGGCCACGGCCGGGCTGTCGACCACGGTGATCACCGCGTCAACGGTGCAGGCGCTGCGGATTTCCGGCCACTGGAAGGCTTGCACCAATGGTTTTGGCAGAGCCAGACCGGAGGTCTCGATCAGGATGTGATCGAGATCGCCGCGACGGGCGACCAGTTCACGCATCACCGGGAAGAACTCTTCCTGCACCGTGCAGCACAGGCAGCCGTTGGCCAGTTCGTAGACGCGGCCGGTGGCTTCTTCTTCGGTGCAGCCGATGGTGCATTGCTTGAGGATCTCACCGTCGATGCCCAGCTCGCCGAACTCGTTGACGATCACGGCGATGCGACGGCCCTGGGCGTTGTCGAGCATGTGTCGCAGCAAGGTGGTTTTGCCCGAGCCGAGAAAACCGGTGACGATGGTGACGGGGAGTTTGGCCAGTGTTTTCATCGGATGCCCTTTGGCAAGGTGGCGGGCATACGGGACGAGATCCGCTGCGAGCGTGCGCGCGGAAGAATTCGCCACCGGATCACCCCGCCCGGTTGTAGTGAGAAATCTGTGACGAGGCAGGTCTCCTGGCTGACGGTGTTCGGGCCTTGGGCCCGGCGTTCGCTGCGCCTTCCCGCGGGCTCAGTGGATTGAGCTGGCAGTGGCGTGGCAACGAACTTCACCGTTCACAGTTGCGGGGGCAGCCGCGGCTTTGACCGCGTTCCCTTCTTAGCTTCGGCGTGGGCCGAAGAACCTCGAAAGCGCAAGGCTACGCATGGCTTGAGGATGGGTCAATGCTTTGGTTTTTTTTGGATTGGGGGCATATCCGTTGCTGCGGGGGTTGCCGCTGGCGGTTTCGCTCTTACAGCGAGTCACTTTTTCCAAACGCCGGGTTTGAGGTTTGGGGTTTGGGGTTTGGGGGGCATATCCGTTTCTTCGGGTGTTGCCTCTGGCGGTTTCGCTCTTACAGCGAGTCACCTTTTCCAAACGCCGAAAAGGTAACCCAAAAGGCTTTGCCCCCGGCGTACGGCACTTCGCTTAGGCTCAGTGTTCCCTCGCTACGGTGTCCATCCGGGGGCATCGCCTCCGGTTTGCTTCGCTGCACCTCCTCTCGATGGATGCGGCTTCGCCGCATGGCGCTGCGCGCCTAACCCCCCGGATGAACACCTACGCTCGGCCTGCCGAAGGGGCTGAAGATCAAAAGCCAAATCAAGAGCTAAAGCCAAAGCAAAGCCAAAGCAGATCAAAAGATCACAGCCTTCGGCAGTTCCTACTGGGATTGGGTGCATTCAGTAAGAGATTGGTCGGCTGTCAGGCCGCCTTCGCGAGCAAGCCCGCTCCCACAGTTTAGATT
>NZ_AZVL01000010.1:0-244768 GCF_000514195.1 Pseudomonas sp. URIL14HWK12:I6 | reverse complement strand
ACAACTCTTAAATGGTGCACTCGACAGGATTCGAACCTGTGACCGCTCGGTTCGTAGCCGAGTACTCTATCCAGCTGAGCTACGAGTGCATTTGTTGCGCCGCATTATAGCCCGTCTAATCTCTATTCCAACCACTTTTTCTAATAAATTCAACAACTTACAGAAAAAGCCAGATTACAACGTACTAAGCAAATAATGGCGGAGAACGGGGGATTCGAACCCCCGACACCCTTTTGAGGTGTACTCCCTTAGCAGGGGAGCGCCTTCGGCCACTCGGCCAGCTCTCCGCAACACGGGGCGTATATTAACCACCTTCTTCCCCGTTTGCAAACATAAAAATCGATAAAAATTAATGGCTTGGTTCTTCGTCCTTCTCTTTCTTTATACGCAGGTAAATTTCCTCACGGTGCACGGCAACCTCTTTCGGGGCGTTGACGCCGATGCGCACTTGATTTCCTTTGACGCCGAGCACGGTCACGGTGATTTCGCCATCACCGATAATCAGGCTTTCTGCGCACCGACGAGTCAGAATCAGCATACCTTTCTCCTCACGCATTTCATTTCAGGGACAACAGTCTGCAAAAAAAAGGCACCCGACCTACAACCGGAGCGATCGTAGCCCTACATGCCTGAGTATTGACCAGCGCGAGCAAAAGAACAGTTCAGGGCTCGCGCCATTCAAAAAATAAAGGGCGCGGTCAGACCGCGCCCTTCAGGTGACCGGATTTACTCGCCCTGACGGGCCGGCGCGTCCAGTTCGAAAGCCGTGTGCAGGGCGCGCACGGCCAGCTCCAGATACTTCTCTTCGATCACCACGGAAACCTTGATTTCCGACGTCGAGATCATCTGGATGTTGATGCTTTCCTTGGCCAGGGATTCGAACATGCGGCTGGCCACGCCTGCGTGGGAACGCATGCCGACGCCGACGATCGAGACCTTGGCAATCTTGGTGTCGCCCACCACTTCCCGGGCACCGATCTCGCGAGCGGTGTTTTCCAGCACGGTCTGTGCGGCCTGGTAGTCGTTGCGGTGCACGGTGAAGGTGAAGTCGGTGGTGTTATCGTGCGCAACGTTCTGCACGATCATGTCGACTTCGATGTTCGCGGCACTGATCGGGCCGAGAATCTTGAACGCCACGCCCGGGGTGTCTGGCACGCCACGGATGGTCAGCTTGGCTTCATCGCGGTTGAAAGCGATGCCGGAAATGATCGGCTGTTCCATGGTTTCCTCTTCATCAATAGTAATGAGGGTGCCCGGACCCTCCTTGAAGCTGTGCAGTACGCGCAGCGGAACGTTGTACTTGCCGGCGAATTCCACCGCACGGATCTGCAGCACCTTGGAACCGAGACTGGCCATTTCCAGCATCTCTTCGAAGGTGATCTTGTCCAGACGCTGAGCGACCGGCACCACGCGCGGGTCAGTGGTGTAGACACCATCGACGTCGGTGTAGATCTGGCACTCGTCAGCCTTCAAGGCAGCCGCCAGTGCCACGCCTGTGGTGTCGGAACCGCCACGGCCGAGGGTGGTAATGTTGCCGTGCTCGTCGACGCCCTGGAAACCGGCGACAACCACCACGCGACCTGCTTTCAGATCACCGCGAATCTTCTGGTCATCAATCTGCAAGATACGCGCTTTATTGTGCGCACTGTCCGTCAGGATCCGCACCTGATTACCGGTGTACGACACCGCCGGCACACCGCGCTTGATCAGCGCCATGGCCAACAGGGCAATCGTCACCTGCTCACCGGTGGAAACGATCACGTCCAGTTCACGCGGAACCGGTTGCACGTCGCCACTGATTTGCTTGGCCAGATCGATCAGACGGTTGGTTTCGCCGCTCATTGCAGACAGCACAACCACCAGGTCATCGCCGGCATCGCGGAATTTCTTAACCTTGTCGGCGACCTGCTCGATTCTCTCGACAGTGCCGACCGAGGTGCCTCCAAATTTCTGTACGATCAAAGCCATTTCAAAGCCGCCTCTGCCCATGAAGGGCGCCCAATAATCACTCGAACAGCCGCCGGGCCCGCCACTAGACTGCGGGTCCGGCGGGCCGTCTTATAAACCCTGCTCGACGAATGGAACGGTCAGCGCCAGTGCGCCATCCAGTGCGCCGGCGTCAACACCGCCGCCCTGCGCCATGTCCGGACGACCACCGCCCTTCCCGCCCACTGCCGCAGCAGCCTGTTTCATCAAATCACCGGCTTTGAGTTGGCCAGTCAGGTCCTTGGTTACGCCTGCAACCAGTACGACCTTTTCCTCATGGACACTGCCGAGCAGGATCACTGCGCGGCCGAGTTTGTTTTTCAGCTGATCGACCAGCGCCAGCAGCGCCTTGCCGTCCTGACCATCCAGACGTGCAGCCAGAACCTTCACGCCCTTGACGTCGACTGCCGAGTTCGACAGATCGTCGCCCGCGGCGCTGGCGGCCTTGGCCTGCAACTGCTCGAGTTGCTTTTCCAGCGCGCGGTTGCGCTCCAGCACGGCCGACAGCTTGTCGATCAGATTGTCGCGGCTGCCCTTGACCAGGTTGGCCGCTTCCTTGAGTTGTTCTTCTGCAGCGTTCAAGTAGGCCAGTGCCGCAGCACCGGTGACTGCCTCGATACGACGCACACCCGATGCCACACCGCCTTCGCTGATGATCTTCAGCAGGCCGATGTCGCCGGTACGGTTGGCGTGGATACCGCCACACAGCTCGACGGAAAAATCGCCGCCCATGCTCAGCACGCGCACGTTGTCGCCGTACTTCTCGCCGAACAGCGCCATCGCGCCTTTCTGCTTGGCGGTTTCGATGTCGGTTTCTTCAGTTTCAACTGCGGAGTTCTTGCGGATCTCGGCGTTGACGATGTCTTCCAGCGCTTTGATCTGCTCCGGCTTGATCGCTTCAAAGTGGCTGAAGTCGAAGCGCAGACGCTGGCTATCCACCAACGACCCCTTCTGCTGAACGTGCTCGCCCAGTACCTGGCGTAGCGCAGCGTGCAGCAAGTGGGTGGCCGAGTGGTTCAGCGAAGTCGCGTGACGCACCTCGGCATCGACGTGGGTTTCCACTGGCGCGCCGATGGTCAGGCTGCCGGAATCCAGCACGCCGTGGTGCAGGAAGGCGCCGCCGGTCTTGGTGGTGTCACGGACGTCGAAACGTGCGTTACCGGCCTGGAGGAAACCGCAGTCGCCGATCTGGCCGCCGGATTCAGCGTAGAACGGCGTCTGGTTCAGCACGATCACCGCCTCTTCGCCTTCACTCAAGACGTCGACCGACTGGCCATCTTTATAGATAGCGACGATTTTTGCCGAACCGCTGGTGTCTTTGTAACCGGTGAACTCGGTGGCCACATCAACCTTGACCAGGGTGTTGTAGTCCAGACCGAACGAGCTGGCGGAACGCGCACGAACACGCTGGGCTTCCATTTCACGCTCGAAGCCGACTTCGTCGACGGTCAGGCCGCGCTCGCGAGCGATGTCGGCCGTCAGGTCCATCGGGAAACCGTAGGTGTCGTAGAGTTTGAACACCACGTCGCCCGGCACCACGGTGCCTTTGAGTTCCAGCAGATCCTGTTCGAGAATCTTCAAGCCGTGCTCCAGGGTCTTGGAGAACTGCTCTTCTTCGGCCTTGAGTACGCGCTCGATGTTGCTCTGCTGCTTCTTCAGTTCCGGGAAGGCTTCACCCATCTCGGCGACCAGCGCAGCGACGATCTTGTAGAAGAAGCTGCCAGTAGCGCCGAGCTTGTTGCCGTGACGGCAGGCGCGACGAATGATCCGACGCAGCACGTAGCCGCGACCTTCGTTGGACGGCAGCACGCCGTCGGCGATCAGGAAACCGCAGGAACGGATGTGGTCGGACACCACTTTCAGCGACGACTGGTCACCATTCTCGCAGCCGATGGCTTCAGCCGAGGCTTTGAGCAGGTTCTTGAACAGGTCGATGTCGTAGTTGGAATTGACGTGCTGCATCACCGCACTGATCCGCTCCAGGCCCATGCCGGTGTCGACCGACGGCGCTGGCAACGGATGCAACACGCCATCGGCGGTGCGGTTGAACTGCATGAACACGTTGTTCCAGATCTCGATGTAACGGTCGCCGTCTTCTTCCGGCGAACCCGGTGGGCCGCCCCAGATGTGGTCGCCGTGATCGTAGAAAATCTCGGTGCATGGGCCGCACGGGCCGGTATCGCCCATGGTCCAGAAGTTGTCGGACGCGTAAGGCGCGCCTTTGTTGTCGCCGATACGGATCATGCGCTCGACCGGCACGCCGATCTCTTTGGTCCAGATGTCATACGCTTCGTCGTCGGAGGCGTAGACGGTGACCCAGAGCTTTTCCTTCGGCAGTTTCAGAACGCCGGTCAGGAAGGTCCAGGCGAAGGTAATCGCGTCGTGCTTGAAATAGTCACCGAAGCTGAAGTTACCGAGCATTTCGAAGAAGGTGTGGTGACGAGCGGTATAACCGACGTTTTCCAGGTCGCTGTTCTTGCCACCGGCACGCACGCACTTCTGGCTGCTGGTTGCGCGGGTGTACGCGCGCTTTTCCTGGCCCAGGAAGCAGTCCTTGAACTGGTTCATCCCCGCGTTGGTGAACAGCAGGGTTGGGTCGTTGCCCGGAATCAAAGAGCTGGAGGCTACACGGGTGTGGCCTTGCTCTTCGAAGAAGCGAAGGAAGGCTTCACGGATTTCTGCGCTTTTCATTAGGTTCTTCCACGGAGGCTGCGGCCAAAGGCCTGTACGAAACGTCAACAGACGAAACGACGGCAAAGGGCCGCATTATATCGGCCCTTCGCGCGGGGTACAGCGTGTTTATACGATAGTAACGGTCAATTGGACGGCTAACGCTGTCACTTGCGCGAAAACTCGACGAATGTCGCGATCACTTGCTCGATTTGCGAGCGACTGACGTCCATGTGCGTGACCAGGCGCAAGCGCGCGGCGGCGCTCAACTTGATCCCGCGTTCGGCGGCAAACGCCTTGAGCGCTTCAGCCTGATCGCCCATTTGCACGTAAACCATGTTGGTCTGCACCGGCTCGACGCTGAACCCGGCCTCGCGCAGGCCTTCAGCCAGAAATTGCGCATTGGCATGGTCATCCGCCAGACGCTCGACATTGTGATCCAGCGCATACAGCCCCGCCGCTGCCAGCAATCCGGCCTGACGCATGCCGCCGCCGACCATCTTGCGCAGGCGACGCGCCTTGGCGATCAACTCGGCCGAACCGCACAACACGGAACCGACCGGCGCGCCAAGGCCCTTGGACAGGCACACCGACACCGAATCGAAATGCCGGGTGATTTCCCGCGCATCAACCCCAAGCTTGACCGCTGCGTTGTACAAGCGCGCGCCGTCCAAGTGCAGTTGCAGGCCGTTGTCCTGCGTGAACTTGCGCGCCCGCGCCAGATATTCCAGCGGCAGCACTTTGCCTTGCATGGTGTTTTCCAGCGCCAGCAATCGCGTCCGGGCAAAGTGGAAGTCATCGGGTTTGATCGCGGCGGCGACCTGATCGAGATCCAGCGAACCGTCGGCCTGCACTTCCAGCGGCTGCGGCTGGATCGAACCGAGCACCGCCGCGCCACCGCCCTCGTACTTATAGGTGTGCGCCTGCTGGCCGACGATGTACTCGTCACCGCGCTCGCAATGCGCCATCAGCCCGAGCAAGTTGCTCATGGTGCCGGTCGGAACGAACAGCGCAGCGGCGAAACCCAGCCTTTTCGCCAATTCGGCTTCCAGACGATTGACCGTCGGATCTTCGCCGTACACATCGTCACCGGTAGCCGCCGCAGTCATCGCGTCGAGCATGGCAGGAGTCGGTTGGGTGACGGTGTCGCTGCGAAGATCGATAACGCTCATGAACCTGGCCTCTGGTCAGCAGGGGAAATCCCTTTTCGAAGATGAATTACTGCGGTCATGGCGCCGATTAATCAACCCTTGAATGAGAAAAAGCACATTACTCCTTGAAAGGACGCAACCCAATGTGGGAGCGAGCCTGCTCGCGAAAGCGGTCTGTCAGTGACACATCTGCTGACTGACACATTGCTTTCGCGAGCAGGCTCGCTCCCACAGGTTCTGTGCAAGGCCGGAAAATATGTGATAAAAACGCTGCGCCGCCCGAGAAAGGGCGGCAAAAACGTTCTCAGGGCGGGGTGCAATTCCCCACCGGCGGTAATTGCGCGCAATGCGCATAGCCCGCGAGCGCTTGGCGACGAACACGGCAAAGGCTGTGATCGGCGACAAGGTCAGCAGACCCGGTGTGATTCCGGGGCCGACGGTCATAGTCCGGATGAAGAGAGAACGGGATTGACGCCAATGGGCCGCCCGCGCGCTTGTGTGCTCGTGCGTACCCTTGAATCCCTTTCAATTCATAACGCCCTGTTTTTCACACAAACAGGAGTCAGAACATGCAACCCACCGCTATCGACAGCAAAACCAAACACCCTCACGGCGAGCGCGTTGCGTTCATCCAGGCCTGCTGGCACAAGGAAATCGTCGACCAGAGCCGTAAAGGCTTCGTCGCCGAAATGCTGGCTCAGGGTTATCAGGAATCGGACATCGACTTCTTCGAAGTCGGCGGCGCCTTTGAAATGCCCCTGCACGCCAAGTTGCTGGCCAAAACTGGCCGTTATGCCGGCATCGTCGCGGCCGCTCTGGTCGTGGATGGCGGCATCTATCGTCACGAATTCGTCGCCCAGTCAGTGGTCAGCGGCCTGATGCAGGTGCAACTGGAAACCGAAGTGCCAGTGTTCTCGGTGTCCCTGACCCCGCATAACTTCCATGCCGGTGAAGAACATCAGAAGTTCTTCTTCGAGCATTTCGTGCACAAGGGTCAGGAAGCGGCGCGGACTTGCGCGGATACGCTGCAGAAGGTTCGTGCGTTGCGTCGCAGTGAGCCGCGAGCTGTAGCGGTCTAAAGCTGAGTGAGGTTTTGACCTCACTCAAATCAAATGTGGGAGCGAGCCTGCTCGCGAATGCGGTGTGTCAGCCATCATAATTGCTGGCTGACGGTCAGCATTCGCGAGCAGGCTCGCTCCCACAGGGGATTTGCGTCAGTTGCCTAATTGCGTCAGGCGAGATGTTCGTCAGTGGCCGGCACGATCAGGATGCCGGCGCGCAAGCCGTTCTTGACCTTGGGATTAGGGAAGATGATCCGCGCGCCCTCTTCCTCGATGACCCAGCGGGTATTGGCCAGATCTTCGGCCAGCACATAACCCACATCCAGTTCGGAAAAGTTCTCGATGTCCGCAGGCAGGTTCAGGCGGAACGCATCGCTGTGCTTGATGATTTCCCGGGCGACGCTGAACAGCTGCAAACCATCCAGTCCCTCTGCTGCCAGATCCGGCTCATTGCCTTCGATGATCTGCTTCAGACGAGTTTCCAGACGTGAAACATCCACCCCTTCGTTCTGCCCGAACGGCCGCGCCTTGCCCAGTTCCAGGGTGAAAGCCTCGGCACCGAGCTTGTCGTAGGTGTAGGAACTGAACACGATCGACGGCTTGTTCTGCAGCAGCACCGCTTCCATCCCGGCGGCGCGCAGACGCGCCAGTTCGCGGCGCGAATGCTGGCGACCTTCCTTCCACGGATACAGCGCGAACTGCTCGATCTTCGAACCACGAATGGCGGTGTGCAGGTCGTAGTGCAGTCGCTGCCGATCCGGCAGGCTGAAGAAGCTCGCCGCCAGCCGTTCCAGCTCACAGGCGCGGATGGCTTCGGAACCGCTGGTTTGTTCATGCCGGCCGTTGAACAGCCGGTTGACATCCTGCTCGACGAAGCGCTCGCCCTTGCGGATCGCTTCCGGGTTACCGAACAGAAACAGAATGCGTGCACGCGGCTTCAGATCGCCGCGAGCGATGTCATGCAGCAGCCGATCGAGCAACTCGATCGGCGCTGTTTCATTGCCGTGGATGCCTGCCGACAGCAGCAGGTCCAGGCCATTGTCGCGCGCTTCGGGCGGCCGGACTTCCAGCGCACCCTCGCTCAACCAGCGCATGCGCACGCCTTCGACAGTCAGTTGAGTCTTCTCCGCCGGTTCGCGGCCGGCGAGGGTCAGTTCAAGCAGTTTGCCGAGGGCGAGCATAGAGCGGTTTCCTTAGTGATCGTGGTTGCAATCCGGGCCGTGCACGTGGTCTTCGTCGTCGCCGACGTCAGCCGGTTCCATTTCCAGTTGCAGACTTACCAGATTAGTTGCCAATGGGCGCAGCAGCAGGTTGGCGTACTCTTCGTCACCTTCCTCGACGTCCACGCCGATCAGCAGTTGGCCACGGCCGTCCTGCTGGATCCACAGCTCTTTGCCTTGCCACATGACCGCGACGCGGGTGCACGAGGTTTGCAGTTGCGTGCCGTCGGTGTCTTCAAGGATCAGCTGCAGGGAATCGCTCATGTTTTTACTCTCTTGGGGAGACAAGCCGCGCGTCGTGTTCAGGCGACGCGCCGGCCATCAATTGATCTGGAATGGATAAACCGCGCCCAGTTTAAGGATTTGCGTCAGTTCATCCAGTGCCGTCCGGCATTCAAGCAGCAACTGCGGGTCCGCCAGATCGGTTTCGCTCAGGCGGTCGCGGTAGTGCTTTTCAACCCATGCGGTCAACGAACCGTACAACGGGGCCGTCATGATAACCCCTGGGTTGACCGCCGCCAGCTCGGTTTCGTTGAGCGCGACGCGCAGTCGCAGGCACGCCGGGCCACCGCCGTTCTGCATGCTTTGCTTGAGGTCGAAGACTTTGACTTCGCGGATCAGCCCGCCGGAGCTGGTCAGACCTTGCAGGTAGTTCCACACGCGCTCGTTGCCACGGCATTCTTCCGGCACGATCAGCAGCATCGAGCCATCCGGACGCGACAGCAACTGGCTGTTGAACAGGTAGGAGCGCACCGCATCGTCCACGGTGACCGCCGAACGCGGCACGCAGACCGACTGGAACTGGCCGCCGACCTTGGCCAGTTTGCCCTGCAACTCGGCCAGCATCTGTTCGGTGTCGAGGAACGCGTCCTCGTGATAGAACAGCACCTCGCCGTTACCCACCGCGATCACGTCGTTGTGGAATACGCCCTGGTCGATCACCGCCGGGTTCTGCTGCGCGTAAACCACGCCCTCGTCACGCAGACCGTGCAGACGCGCTACCGCTTGCGAGGCTTCCAGAGTCTGGCGCGCCGGGTACTTCTGCGGCGCTGGGTAGCGGGTGTCGAAGGCACTGCGACCGAACACGAAGAACTCGACACCGGCCTCGCCGTACTCACGGCAGAAACGCGTGTGGTTGGCTGCGCCTTCGTCACCGAACTGCGCCACTGCCGGCAACGCGGCGTGGTGGGCGAAGTGCTGCTGATCGGCGAACATCGCGCCGAGCACGCGGCTGGTGGTCGGGTGTTCGATGCTGCGGTGGTATTTGCAATTGAGGTTGGCGGCGGTGAAATGCACGCGACCATCAGCGGTGTCGGCACTCGGGCTGACAGTGGCAGCGTTGGCCACCCACATGCTCGATGCCGAGCAACTGGCGACCAGCAACGGCATGGCTTCTTTGGCGGCGCGCTCGATCACTTGCGCGTCGGTGCCGCTGAAACCCAGACGGCGCAGAGCGGCCACGTCAGGACGCTCCTGCGGCGCCAGCACGCCTTGCTGAAAGCCCATTTCCATCAGCGCTTTCATTTTCGCCAGACCTTGCAGCGCCGCTTCCTTCGGATTCGAGGATTGCTGGCTGTTGCTCTGGGACGCAACGTTGCCGTAGGACAGACCACCGTAGTTATGGGTCGGCCCCACTAGACCGTCAAAATTGACTTCATAGGATTTCATCAGCGAGGCTCCACGAGAATCTGTTGTTATAGGCTTCAAGTAACAATTCAGTCAGACCGAGGCGCGGCTATCGCGAGCAGGCTCACTCCTACAGGTTTGGCGGGGAACACACATGTTGTGTACGACACAAATCCTGTAGGAGTGAGCCTGCTCGCGATGGCCGTTACGCCATTTTGATGCCAGGCGTCAGGGCCGCCGGCAACACCAGGCTCGGTGTTTCCAGCGACGCCACCGGGTACGCGCAGTAATCCGCCGCGTAGTAGGCGCTGGCGCGATGGTTGCCCGAAGCGCCAACACCGCCGAACGGCGCGCTGCTCGCCGCACCGGTCAGCTGTTTGTTCCAGTTGACGATACCGGCGCGGCTTTCCAGCCAGAACTGCTGATAACGATCTTCGGAATCCGACAGCAAACCAGCCGCCAAGCCATAAGCGGTGTCGTTGGCCTCAGCGATCGCCGCAGCGAAATCGGCGTAGCGAATCACTTGCAGCAACGGGCCGAACAGTTCTTCGTCCGGACGCTCGGCCACGGCGGTCACATCCAGAATGCCCGGGGTCAGCAAGGCAGACTGCGCTTGCGGCTGAGTCATCGCCAGCAACGACACCGCGCCATTGGCCAGCAGGTGTTGCTGGGCATCCATCAGCGCTTTCGCCGCGCCAAGGGAAATCACCGAGCCCATGAATGGCGCCGGCTGTTGATCGAACGCACCGACTTCAATCGTTGCGCTGACTTCCACCAGACGCTTGAGCAGGCTGTCGCCCCATGCGCCTTGCGGCACCAGCAGACGACGCGCACACGTGCAGCGCTGACCGGCGGAGATGAACGCCGACTGAATGATCGTGTACACCGCCGCGTCCAGATCACCCACCTGATCAACCACCAGCGGGTTGTTGCCGCCCATTTCCAAAGCAAGAATCTTGTCCGGACGCCCGGCGAACTGCTGATGCAGGTGATTGCCGGTGCGGCTCGAACCGGTGAAGAACAAGCCATCGATGCCCGGGTTCGCCGCCAGGGCGATACCGGTTTCGCGAGCGCCTTGCAACAGGTTCAACACGCCGGCCGGCAGACCGGCTTCGATCCAGCACTTGACCGTCAGCTCGGCGACTTTCGGCGTCAGCTCGCTTGGCTTGAACAGCACGCTGTTACCGGCCAGCAGCGCCGGCACGATGTGCCCGTTCGGCAAATGGCCGGGGAAGTTGTAAGGGCCGAATACCGCCACCACACCGTGTGGCTTGTGGCGCAGTACGGCGGTGGCGTCGCCCAGCGGGCCACTCTTCTCGCCAGTACGTTCGCGGTAGCTCTGCACCGAGATCGCGATCTTGTTGACCATGCTGGTAACTTCGGTCGCGGCTTCCCACAGGGGCTTGCCGGTTTCCTCACCGATGGTGCGGGCCAGTTCGTCGCTGTGGTTTTTCAGGGCGGCGGCGAAGGCTTCGAGCACGCTGATGCGCTCGTCCAGCGAACGCCGCGCCCAACCCGGAAAGGCCTGACGCGCAGCCTGCACGGCCGACTCGACCTGAGCGGCGGTAGCGCCCTCCCCCGACCACAGGACTTGCTGGGTCACCGGGTTCAGCGACTGAAAGGCTTCGCCCTGACCGGCCAGCCATTCACCTGCGATGTATAGCGAATTCATTATTTCGACTCCCGAGCAGCAGACAACGCCACGGCGCGCACTTGATCGCCGGCGTTGAGTTGAAGACGTTTGGCGGTCAGCGGATCGACCACCAGCGTGCCAGCGGCCAGACGGGCCGGCGCAGCAGTGATGCGGCAGTCTTCGCGCTTGCGGTTATGGATGATGAACGGCGTGGCGTCATCGCCCGGTGTACCGATCGCCAGCACCAGCGCTTCGCTGTCGCGGACTGCGCGGATCTTGCTGGTTTCGCATTCGATGGCCGGGCCGGCGTCGAAGATGTCGACGTAACCCTGATAGCTGAAACCTTCGCTCTTGAGCATCGCCAGCGCCGGTTCGGTGTCCGGGTGCACCTGACCGATAACGTTACGCGCATCCGGCGACAGGAAGCAGGTGTACAGCGGGAATTTCGGCATCAGTTCGGCGATGAACGCCTTGTTGCCAACACCGGTCAGGTAGTCGGCCTGGCTGAATTCCATCTTGAAGAAGTGCCGACCCAGGCTTTCCCAGAACGGCGAACGACCGGCCTCATCGGAGACGCCGCGCATCTCGGCGATGATCTTGTTGCCGAACAGCTCAGGGAACTCGGCGATGAACAGCATGCGCGCCTTGGACAGCATGCGGCCGTTCAGACCGGTGCGGTAATCGGCATGCAGGAACAGCGAGCACAGCTCGGAGTTGCCGGTCAGGTCGTTGGCGAGGAACAGCGTCGGAATCTCGCGATAGATGTTCAGCTCTTGCGAGGCGCTGACGGTCAGGCCGACGCGGAAGTTGTACCACGGCTCGCGCAGACCGACCGCGCCAGCGATGGCGGAAATCCCCACCACGCGACCGTTGTCGTCTTCGAGCACGAACAGGTAGTCCGCATCGCCACGGCCGGCTTCGCCGCGAAAGGTCTTCTCGGCCCAGCCGACCCGATGGGTCAGGCGCTCTTCGTTGGCCGGCAAGGTGGTCAGGCCGGTGCCGGTGCTGCGGGCCAGGTCGATCAGCGCGGATAAATCGCTGCTGCGTACGGGACGAACAATCATGCTATCTCCTCAAACGGGCCGCCTTCGCCACCCGTGAAACTCGCTAAGGCGTTAAACCGCCACCAGGCGCACGCTGGCACCTTCACCGACGCCCAGGGCTTCGGCTGCTTCCAGATCCAGGGTCACCGGTTTGCCCGGCGCGTAATCGAGTTCCAGCAGCACCGCGCGGTAATCCTGCAACTGCGCGTTGGCCACCAGATACTGGCGCCCGGCGCCTTTCACCGGCTCGCCGATCTTCACTGGCACCACACGGCTCTGAGCGATCGAACGGATCCCCGAAACACGCGCATGCAGGGTCGGGCCACCGTCGAAAATGTCGATGTAGTGATCGGTCTCGAAGCCTTCGCGCATCAGGATGTCGAAAGTGATCTGCGCACGCGGGTGCACCTGGCCCATCGCTTCTTGAGCGGAATCCGGCAGCAGCGGCACATAGATCGGGTAATGCGGCATCAGTTCGGCGAGGAACGTGCGGCTCTTCAGGCCACACAGGCGTTCGGCCTCGGCGTAGTTGAGGTCGAAGAAGTTGCGCCCGATCGCGTCCCAGAATGGCGAATCGCCGTTCTCGTCGCTGTAACCGACGATCTCGGTCACCACCGAATCGGCGAAACGCTCCGGGTGGCTGGCGACGAACAGCAGGCGGCCACGGGAGTTGAGCTCGGCCCACGGCGACCCCACCAGCTCACGCTGCACGTAGAAACTGGTCAGCAAGCTGTTGCCGGTCAGGTCGTGGCATTGCGAGAGCACGTGGATCTTGTTGTGGATCTTCAGCTCGCGGGAGGCGTGGACGAAGGTCTCGTTGCGGAAGCTGTAGAACGGCTCGGAGTAACCGGCCGAGGCAACGATCGCCGAGCAGCCGACCAGTTTGCCGGTGGCGGTGTCTTCGAGGACGAAAAAGTAGCTCTCCTCACCGTTGAAACTCACTTCGGCAGCGAACGAGGCTTCGCTCGCGGCGATCTTGTCGCTCAGACGTTCCACGTCATCCGGCAAGGAAGTGACACCAATCGGACTGTCCGCAGCCAGACGCTGTACCTCGCCCAGATCAGCCATTTGCGCAGGGCGCATCACCAGCATGGTGTCACTCCTTTCTCTTATAAATTTACAGAAGAAAAAACACCGGACCTTGTAGGAGTGAGCCTGCTCGCGATTGCGGTCTGTCAGAAACCAATGAGTCGACTGACATACCGCAATCGCGAGCAGGCTCACTCCTACAGTGGATCGGGTCCGGCATAAAATTTTGATCGACGCCCGAATCCTCAGGCGTCGAAGGGTCTATCAGGCTTGCGTCAGTGCTGCTGCCGCGCGTTCGAAGCGGTCGAGACCGGCATCGATATCGGCGTCTTCCACCACCAGGCTCGGGGCGAAACGGATCACGTCCGGGCCGGCCTGCAGAATCATCAGGCCTTCTTTTTCAGCGGCGTTGAAGATGTCCTTGGCCTTGCCTTTCCAGGCATCGCTCAGCACACAACCGATCAGCAGACCGAGGCCACGCACCTGAGTGAACAGGCCGTACTTCTCGCCGATCTGCTGCAGGCGGGTCTTGAACTTGTCGTGCTTGGCGTTGACGCCGCTCAGCACCTCGGGGGTGTTGATCACGTCGATCACTGCCTCGGCAACGGCGCACGCCAGCGGGTTGCCGCCGTAAGTGGTGCCGTGGGTGCCGACGACCAGATGTTTGGCCAGCGCTTCGGTGGTCAGCATCGCGGCGATCGGGAAACCACCGCCCAGGCTCTTGGCGCTGGTCAGGATGTCCGGGGTCACGCCGTAATGCTGATAGGCGAACAGGTGGCCGGTACGGCCCATGCCGGTCTGCACTTCGTCGAACACCAGCAGCGCGTTGTTCGCGTCGCACAGTTCACGGGCACCTTGCAGGTAAGCCAGTTCGGCTGGCAGTACGCCGCCCTCGCCCTGGATCGGTTCGAGCACGACCGCACAGGTCTTGTCGGAAACCGCCGCTTTCAGCGCGGCCAGATCGTTGTAAGGAACGTGGGTGATGCCGGTGATTTTCGGACCGAAACCATCGGAGTACTTCGACTGGCCACCGACGTTGACGGTGAACAGGGTACGACCGTGGAAGCTGTTGAGCGCGGCGATGATCTCGTATTTTTCGCTGCCGAAACGGTCGAACGCCACGCGACGGGCCAGCTTGAACGCGGCCTCGTTGGCTTCGGCGCCCGAGTTGCAGAAGAACACGCGCTCGGCGAACGTGGCGTCGATCAGCTTGTGCGCCAGGCGCAGGGCCGGCTCATTGGTGAACACGTTGGACACGTGCCACAGCTTGTTCGCTTGCTCGGTCAAGGCACCGACCAGCGCCGGATGCGCGTGGCCCAATACGTTTACGGCAATCCCGCCGGCGAAGTCGATCAGCTCGCGACCGCTCTGGTCCCAGACGCGGGAACCGGCGCCACGCACCGGAATGAAAGCGGCAGGCGCGTAGTTGGGAACCATTACCTGGTCGAAATCGGCGCGTTGTACCGCAGCGTGCTCAACGGACATCGGAGTCTCCTGAAGAGGAACACCCGCCTGAAACTGGCGAGCGATGGGGGGATTGTAAGGACAGTTTGCAGCCCGGCCTTGCCGCCAAGCGACAACTTCTTATAGCGCAAACCCCGGATTTTCCCGGGTTTACGGCAATGCGACATATAGCGTCGCAAAGGCGCAGTTTAAACTGCACGCCGCCATTTGCGCAGACGTACCGGGGATCTTAATCAAGAGAGTTTTGTGGCGTGCGGTATATATGTACCGCACATTGAATCAACGGCCGGTGTTTGCTAGGGACCTTTCTCCAGGCAAACGGCCTCACCCCATGATTCAAGAAACCACACCCGCCCCCGCGACACTGCCCGACCCACTGCTGCTACCCCGGCAGGACGCACACTATCAACCGCTGCTCCAGGCCATCCCGACATGGCTGAGTCAGGCTGCGGCACACAAACGCGCGGCATTGAAACGGGCCAGTCCGCTACTGCCCGCCAACCTCAAACAGGCATCACGCACCGAGCATGCAAAACTGCGCGCGCTGAATGCCGCGCACTGGACCGCACACAACCGCGTCGAACGAAGCCTTGCCCGGTTGCAGGACGCCAAAGCGTTCGCCGAACCGCTGCTGCGCGCCGAACTGGAAAAGCGGTTTGGCTTGAATCTGGATGTCCGGCAAACCTTCCTGCGCCTGTACCTGCCCGACCATGTTCCGTGGCTACGCCTCAAATCCGGTGCCGCGCGCACCTGGACCGTCTCGTTGCTGGACGCCGCGCTGCACAATTTTGAAAGCAGCGAGACCAGCGCTGACGCCTTTGAGTCCGCCTCGGGTTATGTCAGCCAGCCCTCGTCCGACGGTCAGTTCAGCGTGCTGCCGAACATCCCCAAGGCGATGTCGATCCCTGCCTTCACCCGCCTGTGTCGCGAGCTGGATATCGGCCGCCGCTACAACACTTATCTGCAAGACAATTTGGGCGTCAGCAATCCGCTGGTCGCAGCCGTGCTGCAACCACAGGTTTGCACGAGTGACAAAGCCGCCCTGGTCGCCGCCCTGCAAATGGCCTACATGCAAAAGCTGCTGGGGGCCGATGTCCATCGCCTGATCCTCGGGCTGCTCGATGGCTTGCAGCATTTGCGCCTCAATCGTCAGGCGTGGCATTGCCATGTGCTGACGATGATGAAAGTCCGCCTGACCGGCATCGTGCTGTTCGCGCCGAATCTTGAAGCTGCACACGCAGCAGCGCGAGTCGTGGTTTACATTCCCGATGACCCACAACACCCAGTCAAGGAATACGCCAGTTCCGCTGCCTTCGCTGAGGAGCTGGCGCAACGCTTGCGCGATCCGGACTATCAGGTCTTCTTCAGCCGTTTTATCGACCACGCCGAGCGCGGCGCTTTCTTCGGTCAGTTGCGGGCCTTGCTCAGCCCCGTCACCTGGCAACCCTTACCGGCCGGCGATCCACGCCCCACCTGGCGCGAGCATCCGGCCGTGCGGCCTTTTATGCAGATCGTCGCGACCCCGATCCAGGGTGAGCTATGGGTGTATCTGTACCAACGCAAGCTCGACAAGATGCTCAACGATGCCCGCGTCATCGCCGTCTCGACGGCCATGGTCGATCGCAAGGCGCGCTGGGCACTCTGGGATTCCTTCACGGACATTGCACAGTCGCTGCTCAACCTCGTCGCGTTTGTCGCCTTGCCATTCGTGCCATTTCTCGGCGAGCTGATGCTTGCCTACACGGCCTATCAACTGCTCGACGAGACGTTCGAAAGCATCGTTGACTGGGCCGAAGGCCAGCCCCGCGAAGCGTTCGCGCATTTGATCGGCGTCGTAGAGTCCATGGTGCAGGTCGGCACTTTCGCCGCTGGCGGCGCTATCGCCGTCAGCAAGTTTCGCGCGCTGCTGCCTGCCGATGTCGTCCAGTTCATCGACCGCTTCATTCCGGTGAAAACGGCCAATGGCAAGACCCGCTACTGGAAACCCGACCTGCGCCCTTACGAGTGGTCCGGCACGCTGCCCAAAGACATCCGAACCGATGCACTGGGCCTGCAAACCCATTTGGGCAAGACCCTGCTGACCCTCGAAGACAAGTTGTATACCGTCAGCCTTGATGCCGAAACGGGCGCCTATCGCATCGACCATCCGACGCGTCCCGAGGCTTATAAACCCGCACTCAGGCACAACACCGCAGGCGCCTGGCAAACCGAAATTGACCAGCCACTGGCTTGGGATCGCGCCACCGTGCTGAGCCGCAGCAGTGCGCAGATGCAGCGCCTTCCCGCTGTTCTGCGGGAGCGCCTGCTGAATATCAGTGGCTGCGAGGAAAACACCCTGCGCCAGATGCACGTCGAGCGCGATCAATTGCCACCCTTACTCAGTGACACGCTGCAGCGCTGGCAGATCGATCAGGACATTCAATTGTTCATCGAGCAGATCGGCAGCCCGCATGCCGAGGATTACCTCAAGGCCGACCCGGCCACCCAACTGCAACTGCTTTTCGACAACGGCGACTGGCCTGCCGACCGAGGCCTGCAACTGATCGACCGTCAGGGCAGAACCCTGTGGCGCAGCCCCGTCGCCGACGTGCCCTTCATACAAATCGAGGGCTCACGACTGGACGATGGCGACCTGCTCAAGACCTGCCTGCAACGCCTGACAGAATCGCAACGAAGGCGGCTATTGAGCGAAGCCCTGCATACGCCCGCACCCTCGGCCGAGGCCCGCGCAACTAGTCTGCGGCGCAGCGTCGCCGAGCTGGCAAAGCGCAAACGCCAAAGCCTGTTCGAGGATCGATATCGTCAGTTACAGCGCGGCGCTAGCCCGCTGGTACAGGTACTGATGGATGCCGAACCCGGCCTGCCGAAGGCGTTGGCGCAATCGATACTGGAAACGGCAAGTGATGCTGAATACCTGCAACTACAGCGTGGAACACTCTCCGCAAGACTGGTCGCTCTGACCCAGGAAACGGGTCTGCAAGTGCGCGCAACCCGAGCCTTTGAAGGGCTGGAGCTGCAAGCGACAGTCAATAATCTGGATACGGATCGGCTGGCCCTCCATTCGCTGCCACGCTTGCCGGGCTGGTCGCCGTCGATACGAATGGAGCTCAGGCACTACAGCCATAGCGGGCAACTGATCGACAGCCTCGGCGCGCAGGACGCGCTCATTCGCAAAGTGCTGGTACTGACCGAACAGGGCGACTATCAGCCGTTCGACGCTAGCGGTGAGTCGCTCAGCGCGCCGGGGTCACTGTATTCAAGTCTGCTGCATGCCCTGCCCGACGCAGAACGTTCGGCGCTGAACATCCACATCACGCAAGACCTGCAGCTCAAGCAGCTGATTCGTGACCACGCGCTCGACCGTCAAGCGTTGCTGAACCTGCTGTCGCAAAATCCGATTCGCAAACCCGCTTACGACCCCACCGTGATGCGCCTGCGTGGCGGTACCAGTGGCTATCGGCGCATGCCTACCAATACGCCGACGCTGCACGCCCATGCCCACTGGCTGCTGCCGCACTTGCTGCCTGAAGAGCTCAACGCGTTCGTCGAGCGCCTGCAACGCCATCCGGACGGCCCGCGAGCGGAGCTGAGCCGTCTGATCACTGAACGCAACCGCCTCGACGCGGTGCTGAGTCCGTGGACTGAGGGTATTCCCCTCGTTCATCCGCAGTCCGGCGCCCGCCTCACCACCGAGCAATACGCGATCCAGCGTCATCGCCGACGGCAGATGCGGGTCGACATCCTGGACTGCTGGAAGCAGCAGGTTTCCTTGCCGGAGAACACCGAGCAGACCATCGATCTGCGCCTGTCACAGTCAATCATCGGAGAGCTGCCACAACTTGAGGTGAACTTCAGTCACGTGGACTACCTGACCGTCGAAGGGGTCGGCAGCACTCAGGGTATACACGGTTTTCTGAACTGCTTCTCCGGCTTGCGTCGCCTGGCGCTGCGCAATTTCCAGCTGGGCAACCTGCCGGAGTCGATCAGCCGTTCGCCACAACTGCGCGAGCTGATTCTCAGCGACTGCAGCATCACCCTGACAGCCGAGAGCCAAACCACACTGGCGGCGTTGACTCAACTGAGAACCCTGGACCTGTTCAGGAACCCGCTCGGGCTCACCCCCAACGTCGAAAAAATGCCCCGACTCAATTACATCGATGTGTCGGAGACCGGCATATCCGAACTGCCACCCGGCCTGCTCACGCGCCCGCTATTGCGCACCGCACTGCTCAACGACAACCAGATCCGATCGTTGTCGCCCGCCCTTTTCGAGCTGCCCTACAACGTTCCGGAAGGCTTCGACCTGAGCGGCAATCCGATTGCCAGCGCAGACCGGGAGCGCATCAAACGCCACTTCAACGACACCCGCCAGGACTTCGGCGTAATAGCCGAACAGGCTGATTTGCTGCGCGTACAGGCGCTGTACACACACATGGATCTGGAACAGGCCAGTGAATTTTTCTATCTGCTACCCGGCACCCTGGCCGAGGGTCGAATCGAACTTGCACGGCTTGAGCGTGAATACAGCGACTTGAGTAGCAACCTCGCCCACTGGGCGACCGACCATCCGGCCTTGCACCCGATCAGTGGCGAGCCCTTCACGATTGAGCAAGTGCTGAACGAGCACGCCGCACGTCACGAATTCAAATCGCTCATTGAGCAGTGCTGGCGCCGGGAAACCGAGCAAGACGAACCGGATCAGAACCTCCAGCCACTGCATGACTTGAACCTGGCGACAATCATCCGCGGCGACTTGCCCGTACTCAATGCCGATTTCAGCCATGTCACCCATCTGTACCTCAGAAGCCTGCCGGGCCAGACGTTTGGAATCGACAGGTTTGTCGAGACGTTCGCCAGCCTCAGAGGACTGACGATTTATCAATATCGGCTTGAACACATTCCGCCGGCGGTGTTTCGCATGGCTGAGCTGACCTATTTGTCGCTTTCACACTGCGATTTGACGCTCACGCCTCAAGCCGCCCTTGAGCTTGCGCAAATGGAGCGCCTGGATCACTTGGATCTGAGTGATAACCCGCTGGGTGAGACCCCGGATGTCAGCCAGATGACCCATCTGCAAACGCTGATGCTGGACAACAGCGGCATCACCAGCCTGCCGCCGGGCTTGCTGCAACTCGAACACCTGGAAATCGCCGACCTGAGCGACAACGCAATCACCCAGGTTCCCAGCGATATCCTGGAGTTGCCACAACAGCGTGCGGACAAATTCAGCCTGCTGGGCAATCCGCTCTCTGAGCTCAGCGTGCAACGGCTGATCGCCTACTTCAAAAAGCACCGCATCGATTTTGGCGTGGACGCCGTCATCGAACGGGCGGAAATGGAGGTGTCCACGTCTGAAGATTCGGGGGTCGATGAGTGACGCTCAGCGGGTTCTGCCGGGGTGCGTCAACCGCGCTCCGGCGGCACTGACGACAGTTCGAACGGACTGCTGCTGCGCCGCTGGTTGCGATCTTCACGCGGCGTGGCGCCGAAGAAGTTGCGGTAGGCGCTGGAGAAATGCGGCCCGGAGGAGAAACCGCAAGACAGGCCGATCTGGATGATCGACTTGCTGGTTTGCATCAACATCTGCCGGGCCTTGTTCAGGCGCAACTCCAGGTAGTACTGGCTCGGCACGCGGTTGAGGTATTGCTTGAAGATCCGCTCCAGCTGTCGACGGGACACGCACACGTGCTGGGCGATTTCGTCGGTGGTCAGCGGCTCTTCGATGTTGGCTTCCATGAGCAACACCGCTTGGGTGAGCTTCGGATGGCTTGAACCGAGGCGGTTCTGCAGTGGAATGCGCTGGCGTTCACCGCCCTCGCGGATGCGCTCGACCACCAGTTCTTCGGACACCGCACCGGCCAGTTCAGCCCCATGATCACGGGCCAGCACCGCCAGCAGCAGGTCGAGCACCGACATGCCGCCACACGCGGTCAGGCGATCGCGATCCCAGTCGAACAGGTGACTGGTGGCGATGACTTTCGGGAAACGTTCAGCGAAATCGTCCTGCCAGCGCCAGTGCACAGCCGCGCGGTAACCGTCGAGCAGACCGAGCTGCGCCAGCGGATAGACACCGGCCGACAAACCACCGATCACGCATCCGGCACGCACCAGTTGCTTGAGCGCGCTGCTGAGGGCCGGGGCCAGGGTGGTCGGCGGCTCGTCGGCGAGCAGGAACAGTTTCTGGAAGTTTTCCAGCTTGCCGGTCCACGCCTCGCCGGGCAGTTGCCACGCCCCCTCGGCCGCAACGTCTGTCACGGTTTCGGCCTGGAGGAACGACAATTCGTAAACCACCTCCGGATGCACCCGCTGAGCAACACGCAAGGCCTCCTCCGCCAGCGCCAGCGTCAGAGCTTTAGTGCTGGGCCAAATCAGGAAACCAATTCGATGGGCAGTCATGGGCGGGCAATCCGAAACGAAGAACGGTGATGAAGGCATGGGCCAATGCTAGCCCGTAATCGAAGCTGTCGCAGGTCCATTGTGGGAGCGGGCTTGCTCGCGAAGGCGGTGGTTCAGGCAGCAATGATGTTGACTGATCGACCGCTTTCGCGAGCAAGCCCGCTCCCACAGGGGGACCGAGCCAGCCTTCAGGTCGCGAAGCATGACCTAATCTGGTGCATAACGGCAGCGATTACTTGAGGCTGCCCGACAGGAATTGTTGCAAGCGCTCGGATTGCGGATTGACCAGCACTTCGCGCGGGTTGCCGCTCTCTTCCACAACTCCTTTGTGCAGGAACACCAACTGGTTCGACACTTCACGGGCGAAACCCATTTCGTGTGTGACCACGACCATGGTGCGGCCTTCCTGAGCGAGGGCCTGCATGACTTTGAGCACGTCGCCGACCAGTTCCGGGTCGAGCGCCGAAGTCGGTTCGTCGAACAGCATCACTTCCGGCTCCATCGCCAGCGCACGGGCAATTGCCACACGCTGCTGCTCGCCACCGGACATGTGTCCCGGGAACGCATCTTTACGATGGGCGACGCCAACCTTGTTCAGGTAGTGCTCGGCTTTCTCGCGGGCTTCGGCCTTGGACACGCCCAGTACGTGAACCGGCGCTTCCATGATGTTTTCCAGCGCAGTCATGTGCGACCACAGGTTGAAATGCTGGAACACCATCGACAGGCGCGAACGCATGCGCTGCAGCTGTTTCGGATCAGCGGCTTTCAGCGCGCCGTCCTTGTTCGCTACCAGCTTCAGCTCTTCGTTGTTGAGCAGGATCTTGCCCGCGTGCGGCTGTTCAAGCAGGTTGATGCAGCGCAGGAAAGTACTTTTGCCGGAGCCACTGGAGCCGATGATGCTGATCACATCGCCGGCTGCCGCTTTCAGGGACACGCCCTTGAGCACTTCGTGACTGCCATAGCGTTTATGCAGGTCTTGGACTTCAAGCTTGTACATGCGGTCGGTTCTCACAAAAACAGTCAGTCAGTCGTTGAGCAAGCGCCCGTGACGCAGCGCTTCGCGCCCCGCCACCTTGGCCAGCCAGAAACCGGGTTGGGCATAGCGCAGCCGTTCAATGGCAAACAGCACCCCGGACGTACCAGCACACACCGTGCTGACCCGATCGGACACAGGGTCGATCACTTCGAAAATCTCATCCCCGGCTTCAACCCACTCGCCGGGTTTACGCAGAAAACTCACCACACCGGGGTGCGGTGCCAACAGTAATTCAGTGCCTTCGAACGGCATGCCTTCGCACGGCTCGCTGGCCGGCTTCGGCCACTCGCCAGTGATCAGGCCTTGCTCGGCGAGGAACGCCAGAATGCCTTCAGCCCAGGCTTGCGCATCAACGCGGTCGGTATTGGCCTGACCGCCCAACTCGACGGTGGTCGCCAGGCACGCCAGAGGGATCTGCGCGTCCGGGAACTGCCGCGACAGACGCAACCACGGCAACGAGCACGCTTCATCGAAGGAGCTGCCGCCGGAATCTTCCGCCAGCAAACCGACCTTCACATTCAGATGTGCGGCCAGGGAGCGCCACTGCGGCCAGTGCTGCGGCAGCGCATACATGTGCAGCGCGGCTTCAGCGTCGCAATGCAAGTCGAGCACCACGTCGGCAGTGCAGGCGTGGCTGAGCAAAACGCGCTGCATGCCTTGCAACTGGCTGCTCGCCTCGGGCAATGCCGCCAGATGATCAGCCATGGCCTGACGGATCAGGCGAATGTTGGCGTGCGGATCGTCACCGAGACGCTCGGCCAGCTTCTCCGCAACCGGTGCGCTCAGCTCGACGAAATCGCGGTTGAAATTCTTGCCGCTGCCCGCCTCGAAACGCCCCTGATGATTGCCTTGCAGCAATTGGCCGAGGCCCAGCGGGTTGGCGACCGGTACCAACTCGATCACACCGTTGAGCAGGCCTTGGGCTTCGAGTTCGCCGAGGCGCTTTTTCAGCTCCCAGGCGGTGCGCATGCCCGGCAGTTCGTCGGCGTGCAGGCTGGCCTGGATGTAAGCCTTGCGCTCGCCGCTCCCAAACCGGAACACCGAAATCTTGCGCTCGCTGCCCAGGTGGCTCCACGGCAATACGTGGTCGATGCGTTCCATATCAGTGCTTCCGCGGGGCGAGGTAGCTCAACCAGCGGCGCTCGGCCAGCTTGAACAGCTTCACCAGGATGAAGGTCAGGCACAGGTAGAACACGCCAGCGGTGATGTACGCCTCGAACGGCAGGTAGTACTGCGCGTTGACGGTACGGGCCGCGCCGGTGATGTCGATCAGGGTCACGATGGACGCCAGACTGGTGGTCTGCAGCATCATGATCACTTCGTTGCTGTACTGCGGCAGCGCCCGGCGCAGGGCCGATGGCAACAGGATGCGCTTGTACAGTTTGAAGCGCGACATGCCCATGGCCTTGGCGGCTTCGATCTCGCCGTTCGGCGTGGCCTTGAGGCTGCCGGCGATGATCTCGGCGGTGTAGGCGCTGGTGTTGATCGCGAACGCCAGGCACGCACAGAACGTCGCGCTGGACAGCCACGGCCACAAGAAGCTTTCACGTACCGCTTCGAATTGCGCCAGACCGTAGTAGATCAAAAACAGCTGCACCAGCATCGGCGTGCCGCGGATCACGTAGGTGTAGAGCCACGCGGCGCCGTTAACGATCGGGTTCTTCGAGACGCGCATCAGGCCCAGCGGCAGTGCCGCCAACAGACCGAACAACAGCGACAGCGCGAGCAGTTTGAGGGTGGTCAGCAGGCCGCCGAGGTACAGCGGCATGGCCTCCCAAATGACGTTGTAGTCGAAGATCATAGATCAGCCGCCCTTACGCCTACCGAGTAGCGCTTCTCAAGGTGACGCAGCGCCAGCAACGAGACGCTGGTGATCACCAGGTACATCGCCGCCACTGCGAGGAAGAAGGTGAAAGGCTCGCGGGTGGCGTCTGCCGCCTGCTTGGCCTTGAACATCATGTCTTGCAGACCGACTACCGAAATCAGCGCGGTGGCCTTGGTCAGCACCAGCCAGTTGTTGGTGAAGCCGGGAATCGCCAGGCGAATCATCTGCGGCACCATCACCCGGAAGAACACCTGAAAACTGCTCATGCCGTACGCCATGCCCGCTTCGGCCTGGCCCTTGGGGATCGCCATGAACGCACCACGGAAGGTTTCCGACAGGTAGGCGCCGAAGATGAAACCGAGGGTGCCGATACCGGCGGCCAGCGGGTTCAGGTCGATGTAGTCGTCATAGCCGAGCATCGGCGCGACGCGGTTGAGCAAGTCCTGACCGCCGTAGAAAATCAGCAGGATCAGCACCAGGTCGGGTATCCCGCGGATCACCGTGGAATACAGATCGCCCAGCCACGCCAGCCAGCGAATCGGCGACAGGCGCAACGCGACCCCGATCAGCCCGAGAACGATGGCCAGGGCCATGGACGACAAGGCGAGCTGAAGCGTCAGCCATGCGCCATCGAGGATGACAGCCCCGTAGCCTTTCAACATGATTCAGGTCCTCGAAAGTTGGGATGAAAAAATGGCGCAAACCGCAGAGATCCTGTTGCTTGCGCCATTTCTGACTTGTCGCAGAGACGTGTTACTTGCCGTAGATATCGAAGGCGAAGTACTTGTCCTGGATGGCTTTGTATTTACCGTTTTCACGGATGGCCGCGATGGCAGCGTTGATCTTGTCTTTCAGCGCGTCACCCTTGCGCACAGCAATGCCTACGCCGTCGCCGAAGTATTTGACGTCGGTGAACTGCGGGCCAACGAAGGCGAAGCCTTTGCCGGAATCAGTGTTCAGGAAGCCGTCCTGCAGCAGGGTGGCATCCGCCACGGTACCGTCGAGGCGACCAGCAGCCACGTCGAGGTAGATTTCGTTCTGCGAGCCGTATGGCTTGATCTCGGCACCCAGCGGGGCCAGGACTTCGCGGGCGAAACGCTCGTGAATCGAACCACGTTGTACACCGATGTTCTTGCCTTTGAGCTCAGACAGGTTGTCGCTGACAACGGTGCCTTGCTTCATGACCAGACGGGCCGGGGTGTTGTAGTACTTGTTGGTGAAGTCCACGGACTTCTTGCGGTCTTCGGTGATCGACATCGACGACAGGATCGCGTCGATCTTGCGCACTTTGAGTGCCGGGATCAGACCGTCGAACTCTTGCTCGACCCACTGGCACTTGACCTTCATTTCTTCACACAGGGCATTGCCGATGTCGTAGTCGAAACCAACGATGCTGCCATCCGGCGCTTTGGAAGCGAACGGAGGGTAAGCCGCTTCGATACCGATCTTCAGAGGTTTTTCATCAGCGAAGGAATTCAGCGACAGCACGGACAGTGCCAGGGCGCCAAGCAGCACAAGTTTCTTCATCTTGGGACTCCATCGGTAAAGGGCAAAAACGGCAGAGTGAGCGACAGCCCAATATGCGAATGGGTGAATCGGGAAAGCGGTGCAGCATCGGTGGGAAATTTCCCGGTGAAACCTCCAGGGGTTTCAACGTCAGCCACGATGAGCGAGTGATCGGCATTCTAACGACAGGCCCGAAGCCGATATTTCTTCAATGCGACAACTAATTACAGATGCACAGAGAAACCCGCTTGAGCGCATTGACAGCCTTGCAAATTCATGCAAGAGCGAAAGACAGTGAACCGATCTATGCTGCAAATTGCGGGCCTATTATTCGCAAACCCTTCTAATCCGGCAAGCGCAGCGTTGTGTCTTATTTCTCACCGGGGGTTTTGAGGCTCTAAAACGGGGCATTGCGTTTCCCTTCGCCCCGCAGCGGGGCGGGCGGTTACACATTTGGTTACTCGGGTAGGCATGGGTAACAGCGGGAAATGGCTTGCACAGGAAATCGATAATTATTGGTTGGGTGGGTTTGGGTTTCTGACAGGGGATTACTGCGGCGTCTGACAGATTGTCTTCGCGAGCAAGCCCGCTCCCACAGGTTGATCGCATTCTGTCTGAAATAATGCAGGCCCACTGTGGGAGCGGGCTTGCTCGCGAAGAGGCCAGCAAAACCACCACAACCCCACCAGACAAAATAGCCCCGGCTGGACTGCATTCTTCCAGACAGAACACACATCGACCTGTGGGAGCGAGTTTGCTCGCGAAGAGGCCAGCAAAACCACCACAACCCCACCAGACGAAATAGCCCCGGCTGGACTGCATTCCTCCAGACAGAACACACCTCAACCTGTGGGAGCGGGCTTGCTCGCGAAGGGGCCAGCCCTGCCACCCCAAAAACCTCCAGACACAAAAAAGCCCCACCCGGCATCACCGGACAGGGCTTTTCAATGCATCAGACAGGCTTAAGCCACATTCATCGTCTTGTGCGTATCAATCAAATGCTGCACCACACCCGGATCCGCCAGGGTCGAGATATCCCCCAACCCATCGTACTCAGCCGTAGCAATTTTGCGCAGAATCCGCCGCATGATCTTGCCCGAACGGGTCTTCGGCAACCCCGGCGCCCACTGGATCACGTCCGGCGAAGCAATCGGGCCGATCTCTTTGCGCACCCAGTTCTTCAGTTCCAGACGCAGTTGCTCGCTCGGCTCTTCGCCATTCTTCAGGGTGACGTAAACATAAATGCCCTGCCCCTTGATGTCGTGCGGCACACCGACCACCGCCGCTTCGGCGACTTTCGGGTGGGCGACCATCGCGCTTTCGATCTCGGCGGTGCCCATGCGGTGGCCGGAGACGTTGAGCACGTCGTCCACGCGCCCGGTGATCCAGTAATAACCATCGGCATCACGCCGCGCACCGTCACCGGTGAAGTACATGCCACGGAAGGTCTTGAAGTAGGTGTCGACGAAACGGTCATGGTCGCCATACAGCGTGCGCGCCTGACCCGGCCACGAATCGAGAATCACCAGATTGCCCTCGGCCTCGCCTTCGATAATGTTGCCGAGGTTGTCGACCAGCGCCGGCACCACACCGAAGAATGGACGTGCCGCCGACCCCGGCTTCAGTGCATGCGCCCCCGGCAGCGGGCTCATCATGTTGCCGCCGGTTTCGGTCTGCCACCAGGTATCGACGATCGGGCAACGGGACTTGCCGACATTCTTGTAGTACCAGTCCCAGGCTTCCGGGTTGATCGGCTCGCCCACCGAACCGAGCAGACGCAGGCTGCTGCCATCAGCGCCCTCAACGGCAGCGGTGCCCGAAGCCATCATCGCGCGGATCGCGGTCGGTGCGGTGTAGAGGATGTTGACCTTGTGCTTGTCGACGATCTTCGCCACCCGGGTGATGTCCGGGTAGTTCGGCACGCCTTCGAACAGCAGCGTGGTCGCGCCATTGGCCAGCGGGCCGTAGACGATGTAACTGTGGCCGGTGACCCAGCCGACGTCGGCGGTGCACCAGTAGATTTCGCCCGGACGGTAGTCGAACACACGCTCGTGGGTCATCGCCGCGTACAGCAGATAACCGCCGGTGGTGTGCTGCACGCCCTTCGGTTTGCCGGTCGAGCCAGAGGTATAAAGGATGAACAGCGCTTCTTCGGCGCCCATCTCTTTTGGCGCGCAGACGGTGCCCGCCACTTTCATCAGATCTTCGTACCAGATGTCGCGATGCTGGTTCCACTTGATGTCGCCACCGGTGCGCTTGCACACGATGACTTTCTGGATACTGCTGGTTTCCGGGTTGGTCAGCGCGTCGTCGACGTTGGCCTTCAGCGAGATCTTCTTGCCGGCACGGATGCCTTCGTCAGCAGTGATCACCACTTTCGAGCGGCAGTCGATGATCCGCCCCGCCAGCGCTTCCGGCGAGAAACCACCGAACACCA
The DNA here is from genome assembly GCF_000514195.1 of Pseudomonas sp. URIL14HWK12:I6. Lineage (NCBI taxonomy): Bacteria > Pseudomonadati > Pseudomonadota > Gammaproteobacteria > Pseudomonadales > Pseudomonadaceae > Pseudomonas > Pseudomonas sp. URIL14HWK12:I6. The sequence continues at coordinate 216,685 of NZ_AZVL01000010.1, read as the reverse complement.
CCGAGTGAATCGCACCGATCCGGGTGCAGGCCAGCATGGCGACCACGGCTTCGGGGATCATCGGCATATAGATAGTCACCACGTCGCCGCGGTGTACGTCCTGACCACGCAGGGCGTTGGCTAGCTTGCACACTTGCTCGTGGAGTTCGCGATAAGTGATGTTGCGGCTTTCGGAAGGATCGTCGCCTTCCCAGATGATTGCGATCTGATCGCCGCGCTCGGCCAGATGACGGTCGAGGCAGTTGTAGGAAACGTTCAGGGTGCCGTCGGCGAACCATTTGATGTCGACATGGTGATCGTCGAAGGAAGTCTGCTTCACCGTGGTGAAAGGCTTGATCCAGTCGAGGCGCTTGGCTTGCTCGCGCCAGAAACCGTCAGGGTTGACGACCGACTGCTGGTACATGGCTTTGTAGGTCGCCTCGTCAGTCAGCGTATTGGCCAGAACCTCGGGACGAACGGGATACAGAGAAGCCGCACTCATCTTTCTTACCTCGGTGGAATAGTTGTTTTTGTATGACCCCGTTGTAGCCGGGCCGGGCCCATAGAACCATTCGACGATGGTAGTAACAAGCCCCTACAAAACATGGCGATACCCAGACAGCAAGCCCGACGCACTACCCCCAAACACCCCAAACCCCTTGTAGGAGCTTGCCTGCAAGCGATCCAGACAACTCGGTTCCCCAGACAAATTGCATCGCCAGAAAACGCTCTTCCCCACCCTGACGACCGATTGTTACCAAATCTGCCAAAAGTGTTTATCAAAACCCCACCTGTTTACCCCCACCCCACCTGCCTAAAATCGACTCCGCCAACAAGGCAAACGCGATTAACAACGTTACAGCCCCCACGAAGGCCGTTAATCCAGCTCTCAAGTAATAACTGCAAATGATGAAGTTCCACACGCAACCCTAAAAAGGTTGCGTGACCCCACTCGACCTCAAAAAGGTAAATCTGAAATGAAAGCTTTATTGGTTCTGGCCCTCAGCAGTCTGTGCGCAACCGCCATGGCAGACGAGGTCCCGACTGATGTCGCACAGCAACAACCGGTGATCGAGGAATACACTTACTCCACTCACCTGGACATCGCCAAAGTTGTATCGATGAGCGAAGTGCCGAATGTCTGCGAAGTGGTACCGGCCAAAATGGAGTACGACGACTCCAAGGGTCAGCGCCACATCCTGCGTTACAGCGTCATGGGTAACGGCTGCACCAATTGATGATCAAGACTGCACCGAATCGGACCGCTCAGCGCCTCATTTGAGGGTCGATTCCAGCCCGGCTTCGGTCGGGCTCAGTTGTGTCTGGAGTCGTCAAAAATGCTTGCAAAACACTAGATGTAGTGAAAATCCGGTTTTTCTGTTCGTTTTTTGAACAATTCCACAATCGCGAGATTTTTACGAAAAAAAATCTTCACCCGGCAAAGCCCTGTAAACCCGCACTCTCATCGAAAAACCACCCTCCTCGACCGCTTCATGCGCGGATTCGCCTCAGCACAGCCGTGTTTTTTTCCCTATAATGCCGCCCTAATCGGGTCAGCAATATTCCCTTACAGGGAACAAAAGCCATTCTGAAGCCCCGCAGCAGCGTCAACGCTGATCTGCGCCCGTCAGAGGCTCTCGGAAACCCGTACAAAATTCTGTTTTATTGCCTGCCTTGGCTGCCGCAAAAAACGATTCCTTAAGATCCAACGCGGTCTGTACGACCGTGTGAAAAACCAACCAATCAGGTTTCACACGGGGCGACAGGCCCTCACGCAGGAGACGACACGTCATGCTGAGCTGGGACGAATTCGACAAAGAAGACAGTGAAGTAGCAGCAGTGAAAGGCGCCAACGCCGGCCACGCTACTGAAGCCAACATGGACCGCCTCGACAGCGCCGGCGGTGCCGCAGCGCTGGAAGCCCGCGCCGTGACCGCCGACGACTCGGCCGCCGTGGCCCGCGCCAAGGCAGCACTGGATTCCCTCGACGTCGCCGAAGGCCTCGCCGAACTCGAAGGCGCCTCCGCCCGTGTCGCCGTTGACGAAAAGCGCATGATCAACTGCCGCGCCGACCTCAACCAACTCGTACCTTTCAAGTACGACTGGGCCTGGCAGAAGTACCTGGACGGCTGCGCAAACCACTGGATGCCGCAAGAAGTCAACATGACCGCCGACATCGCCCTCTGGAAAAACCCGGAAGGCCTGACCGACGACGAGCGCCGCATCGTGATGCGCAACCTCGGCTTCTTCTCCACCGCCGACTCCCTGGTTGCCAACAACCTGGTCCTGGCCGTGTACCGCCTGATCACCAACCCGGAATGCCGCCAGTACATCCTGCGCCAGGCCTTCGAAGAGGCGATCCACACCCACGCCTACCAGTACTGCATCGAATCGCTGGCCATGGATGAAGGCGAGATCTTCAACATGTACCACGAGATCCCATCGGTCGCCAAAAAGGCAGCCTGGGGCCTGAAATACACCCGCTCGATCTCCGATCCGAAGTTCGAAACCGGCACCCCGGACACCGACAAAGAACTGCTGCGCAACCTGATCGCCTACTACTGCGTTCTGGAAGGCATCTTCTTCTACTGCGGCTTCACCCAGATCCTCTCCATGGGCCGCCGCAACAAAATGACCGGCGTCGCCGAGCAGTTCCAGTACATCCTGCGCGACGAATCCATGCACCTGAACTTCGGCATCGACGTGATCAACCAGATCAAAATCGAAAACCCACACCTGTGGGACGCCGAAATGAAGGAAGAAGCGACCCAGATGATCCTGCAGGGTACGCAGCTGGAGATCGAATACGCACGCGACACCATGCCTCGCGGCGTACTGGGCATGAACGCGGCGATGATGGAGGACTACCTGAAGTTCATCGCTAACCGTCGTTTGTCGCAGATTGGTTTGAAAGAGGAATACCCAGGGACCACTAACCCGTTCCCTTGGATGAGCGAGATTATGGACTTGAAGAAAGAGAAGAATTTCTTTGAGACTCGGGTTATTGAGTATCAGACTGGTGGGGCGTTGAGCTGGGATTGATTAGAATCCTCCAAAAAACCCTGAGAAATCGGGGTTTTTTTTGGATATTTTTTATTATCAAGGAAGAAAAATGCTAGGTTACAAATATCGTGCAATAAATCAATACTCATTAGAAACCCTTCAGAACAATACAGTTTATTTCTCCCCATATACAGACTTCAATGATCCATTTGAATTCTCAACTCCCTTCCCTAATCTTCCGATTATGTACAGCAGGGCATCAACCGAACTGGACTTACTACACAAAAAAGGCATTTTAACCCGCCCCATATACTTACATCTAAAAAATATATGCGAAGATATAATAAAAAATGGAGATCCAAAGCTAGACAGCACTCATCATAAAATCAAAGAGAAGCTAAAAACCGTCGGAATTTATAGCTTGAGCAGCGTAAATGACGAAATACTAATGTGGAGCCATTATGCAGACAACCATAAAGGATTCTGTATAGGCTTCGATACGTTACACAAAAACACAACACCACAAACAAAGTCGTTCCCAGTAAATTACAGAAACACCTTTTCCGATCTTAACGACCCCGAAATAGTCATAAAATTCTACACAGATATTTTCAGTAAATACAAACATCTACCCCTCAAAGCGTGGCAGGCAAAGAGTGACAAGCTAGCCAGTGTTCTAAAAAGGGAAGATGATCTAAGGGGAGGGATATCCGTTTTAACAGACAAATACCACAAATGGTCTTATGAGCAGGAGTTTAGATTAGTAGATGAAAAAACTTACGGAGTGAAAAAATTCAAACCAAAATGCCTAAAGTCAATTACATTTGGGTTAAGAACTAGCGAAGAGGACAAGTTCAAAATAATTGAAATCTGTAAGAGGACAGATAAAAACCACGTTATTTTTTTTCAGGCAGAAAAGTCTAGGCATTCTTTCAAACTAGAAATAGTTGAAATTAAATCATAATAAACAGCATTTCTTAAAGAAAGCGGGAAACTAAAAAGTCTCCCTATACATTCCACCAATCTACGCACGCACGTTCTGCATCGCGAGAATTATGTCACCTGCAATAGTTTCAAAGTTAAGATCAGGCATACCAAATCGGCCATAATACCGTGCAAATTTAGCTTGAACACCCTCAGCAAACGGCGTATCCAAAGTTGCAATCTTAGTAAAACACTCGCCCTTTAAAAAGTCCTCCATCGGAATTTGCGATAGAAACTGGAAATCTGCAACAAGATGTGGGAGAAATGATGTACCCGGAAGATATTTATATCTATCTGGCTGCCCTCCAGCGATCTTTCTATTATCGCCGATCAAGCCAGTTAACTCCTTCCGTTTACCGCTACCGACAACCTGCTGCTCAGAAATCGCATTCCGAATACTCTCAAACTCAGAAAACTCTTCTATTCTGCTACATTTAACAAGCAAAACGACGTCAGCTTTTCCTTGCTCTAAATCGCAGGCCGGATTTATGACAAGGTAAATAGTTCCACTTTCATTAGCACTATACAAGTCACCCAAACTTACACGAAAATTCAGCGCGGGCCAGATATAATACTCAACAGGATGAACTTTTGAACCACCGACATATTCCGGATTAAAAAATTTTCGAATTGAAGACGCACTTAATGAGTTGGACAATCGACGAGCCAGGAGATAGGCCACTTCTCCTTCTTCCTTGAGCTCATCGGCGCTACCCCAATGTTCTTCAACATGCCCCCAAAGATACTTTCTTTGCTCATCCTGAATATAGCGAATCAATTCAGGCAACTTAGTCTCAAAAGTTTCTCTGACAACTCGACTCAGTTCACCTGCCGCCCCCTTCCTAACCACCTTAACGAAATGGCTTTGGAGGTGCATTATTTTCTCGGCATATCCAGTATTAAAAACAACAGGTATAAATTGCTTATCCTTGAGATAATCTAAAACCCTTTCGCCGCTTAGCCGATCGTCATCACCTTTATTATTTAGATCAGCACCTTCATCTTGAAGATCTAAAATAACCAAGTCAAAGTTCCCAGTTTCGACGTACCTCCTTGCATCTAAAAAATTATCTACGGTTGTACACTTGATTACATCCTCACCTAAAAATCCAGGCTCCTCTAACTCTTCAACTAAAAGCTCTAATATCTCTCGATCATCATCAAAAACCAAAAAATTCCATACCCTAGCCATCACACTCTCCTTTTCAATGTGACTCTAAAGGCAGCACCGCCCAATGGATTTGAATCCATCAGTTCAAAACTACCGCCGTAGTAGTCCGTTACAATATCACCAACGATGGACAGGCCCAATCCGATCCCATCATTTTTTGTAGTGAAATAAGGCTCAAAAATCAGCTCATGATTTTCCGTAGGAATTCCCGGCCCACTATCAGCTACAATAAGTTCGACTGCATTATCAGAGTTCCGCCTAACTGTAACAGCAATTACTCTTCGGTCTTCTGGCACTAGCCTTAACCAATAAAGACTATTTTGAAAGAGATTTACAATAATCTCTTGAAACTCAGACGGATCGACACTAACAAGAGTTTGTGAATTAGGAGAGGAAAACTCAACATTGTTCTTTTCAAACTCTTCAGCCAATATTTCATAAGAGTCTTTTATTAGCCTTTCTAAATACAGCTGCGAGGGACGCCCTCTTCTCCGTCCACCAAATGGCTCAATCCGACGGAACACACCATCTAGAACATCCCCCTGCCCTAAAATTTTAGTAAACCGCTCGATAAGCTTAGTCAAACTAGAACTGGAATTTCCTTCATCTCTCATACGCGTGACGCTATTCAAGCCTAATTGAGCATACCCAACTATCTTGGCTAGCGGATGACGCCCCTGATGCAGCAGCCGATCAATTAGCTGCCCAAGTGTAGCCAGTCCGTGATACCTAGCAACAACAAGTTTTATCTCTTCAATTTTTCGCAAATAATCTTTTTCTACTTTTTCGACGATATTTAGAGCAACCTTATCTGAAGGATGTTTTTCAGACAAATGGCTTTTAATACCTTCAAAATCTAAAGAATCGAATAGTCCCGGACGGCTTTTATCATCCTTCTTATCCTTCTTCTCATCTCCTTTTTTATACTGACGACGATGGACCTCTAACCTAGAGAGAATAGTGATCATTATCTCCCTCAAATCAAAGTACGCTTGATTCTCTCGCAACCCTTCACGATTTGACTGATCTTTCAGTTCTGGATTGCGATCCGCAGTTATCTGCACATAACCAAAAATCTGATTATTAGATATTCTAAGTGACGGATTCTGAATACGCCGTAAGTCTAAACGAAGCCAATCGTTATTAGGCTCACCGTAAGGTAAAACCCTAAAACCGTCCCGGTAAATATTCACACCTGCGAATGCATCGAGATCTTTTCGAACGTTAGAGATCGAGCTTTTAATCATCTGAACTATGTTTCCAAGATCATCACGATCCCAAACTCTAAGTTCAATATCCAAAGCGCCACATGCCGGGCTGCGAAAGTTCGCCTCATCACTTTCAGAGTTTGATTCCAGAAACTCCCAGCGCCCATCATCATTAACAGGAACAATACGCCCCTTTACTTTAACAGTACTGCCACTTGCTAGAACGGCATAAGTCAAATCCACTTCGCCGTTTTCAGAAATACTTCCAGAAACTGTGTAGTGAGGATATTTTACCGCCTGTGGAGGCTCGATGCTTTTAGAAAATTTCTCATATGGTGGGGGGGCTGATATTTTGATGTCAAAACCGTCCACCGCAGAAAAGGGCGAAACTAAACGAGAAAGGCCCCTCTGTAATGCAAGAAAGCTCATTTCCTCCCAGGAATTTCTCAGACCAATCATGCATAGCGCAGTACCATGCGCTTTATCTTCAGATTCAAAGAAATCACTAGGAACGTCTTTATTCAGAGGAGTAATTTCTGTCGGTGCACGCTGGAGGGTTTCAATCTTTATCTGATCAAGGTACTTTTCTTCATCATCAAATTGGCTCCAATCAAAAAATGCATAGGACTCAACGTCCTCACCTTTTTTCCGGCTTACCAGCGCTAATGAGACTGCCAAACGCGATGCAGCAAATCTCCCTACGCCTTTCTCTCCTAAAACGCGACGATTACCATCAAGACTATTTTTATTCTTTTTTTTCGAAGGAGTTGCAGGCTCCATCCAGGCTCCACGGACGGTATCGAGCCCCATTCCCATCCCATTATCGATGACAGTTATTCCGCCAGCCCCTGCCAACAGCTCATTCTCAAACCTAATTAAAACATTTTTTGCGCCGGCATCATAAGCGTTCTTGACAAGTTCGATAACGGCGACCGTATCGCTACTAATCAGCTCTTCACCCAGCGTCTTCATTATTCTAGCCCGAGGCCGAAAAGCTGAAGGCCCGTTTTCGTTATTATCTTCCATAGACACCTCGAAAACTTAAGATCTCACAGAAACATCAAGCTGCTTTACATACACTTCGCTTTGAAGATCTATCGACAATAGCCTTAACAATCTCCTCCATAACAGGCGAACATACCGCATTCCCCATCAGTTTTACTTTATCCCGCCTAGTAACTTCAGGAAAGATGTAATTATCAGGAAAACCCATCGCGCGCCTAAGTTCATCTGGCTGCAGCATTCTCATCATATGCCCACTAGGCGTAGGCATGACAAACGCAAACCTGTCGACCGTCGTTATAGTTCGCAGCGGATCATCCATTCTCTGCCAACCACCTGAACCATCTGTGCCGTAATAGACAATTAGAAACGCCTTATCTACCCCCAATTCAGCAATCGCTCGTTCCGCACGTGCAAGCGTATCTTTAGCTCGCCGAGGCGAACGTAGCGGATTCATTTTGTACTTCCCAGTTCGGTCCAAAATATCCCAAACATTTTTATATTGCGTATTACTTGGAACAATAACACCTGGAAGTTCTTGACGATCAGCAATCATAAACAATCGTCGCCGCCGTTGAGCAACCCCAAACTTCGACGCATCGATTACTTGCTCTCGAACTTTGTAATTCAACTTTTCTAATTCATTTAACAACTCGTCATAACGCGACCAAGGCTTCATATGAACCACATTTTCCAGCGTTATCCAACGAGGTTTCATTACTTTTGCATACCGGATAACTTGAAACGCAGTGTCCTTACTATCTTCAGAACGAGGTTTAGCACCACGCGCGCACGTATGATGAGTACATTCTGGTGATGAGATGAGCAGGTCAATAGGCCCAGTCGCTTTCAATATTTTCCTGGGGCTAAGCTTTCGCAGATCCCCCTGATAGACCTGAGCCTCTGGGAAGTTGAGCCGGAATGAGTCAACAGCTGGCCCCCAAAGATCCACGCCACCAACGATAGTCGCGCCCCCCTCTCGGGCTCCTAAACTGGCACCTCCTGCCCCGCAGAACATGTCAAACGCGCGAATCTGATCCATTTCAAGGCCTTTAAATTAATCTTCTAGCCAGGTTACCAGGTTCCCGGCACCATTCAACACTGATGGCACTAGGACACCACCATGACAGACAACCTGGTTTACTCTGTTGACGAGCTGTCAAGCTCAGATTTGATGATTGACGCCCGCTACGCCGGTAGCCGCAATGGCAATTCCAGCGATGATCCGCTGACGAAGCTACTGAACCTTAGCAATCAAGGTGGCTTCAGGATCAGAGGAAAACGAAATGACCCACGCCTCATAGCCCTGTTATCGAGCATGGAGGATCTTGATTGGCCCGACGAATTGGACCTCTCTACAGGTGTGTTCACCTACTACGGCGATAACAAGAAGCCCGGGCGTAAATTGGACGAAACCCATCGCTATGGCAACAATCTTTTAGAGCTTATTTTCGAGCGGCAGCACTCTGGCGACAGGGCAGATATCCCACCCATATTCGTTTTCACCAAAGCAGGAATCTATCGAGATGTAATTTTCAGGGGGCTTGCCGTTCCGGGTCGAATCGGAAGCACTCACAACGATGATTTGGTAGCTGTGTGGCATGCCAGCAAAGGTCAGCGCTTTCAGAACTACAGGGCGACTTTCACAATTCTTGACTTGCCAGAGATTTCACGGGATTGGCTGACGGACATCATCAATGGCATGCGAGCAAGCGATAGCGAACACGCACCGCTTGAGTGGATGAAATGGGTTCGCTCCGGGCAATACACTCCTCTGATTGCCAAGCGATCTCAGCCTATCCGCTCAAAAAAGGAACAGCTGCCATCTTCGAAAGAAGACATGAAAATGCTTTCGATCCTACACAAGCACTTCGAGTCAGATCCGTATGCATTTGAGGCATGCGCAGCACATCTGGTGAGGGTTTGTTTGCCTGATACGGTTGAACTCGATCTGACGAGGCGGTATCGCGATGGTGGTCGAGACGGTACGGGAAAACTCAGAATTGGAAGGCCAGAAACTTCAGTTCTAGTAGATTTTGCAATCGAAGCTAAATGCTACGGGATTGCTAACTCGGTAGGCGTTCGTGAAGTATCCAGGTTGATTTCTCGCCTACGGCACCGACAATTTGGCGTGATCATCACCACCTCCTGGCTTCATGACCAAGCCTACAAGGAGATCGTAGAAGACGGCCATCCTGTGATGATCCTTGCAGGAAGGGACATAGTTGAGCTTCTTCGCGAAACTGGACTACAAGACAGCAACGCAGTGATGACGTGGTTGAACATGAGCTTCCCCTTGAACGAGGTGTGAATGAGTGCAGACATAGTCTCCCCCGAGCACCGCTCCAGGATCATGTCCAAGATCCGGGGTAAGAACACAAAGCCAGAAATGGTCGTGCGTTCACTATGTCACCAGATGGGGCTCCGATTCCGCCTACACAGAAGAGACCTGCCGGGAACACCTGATCTGGTGTTCCCGAAATATCGCCTATGCATGTTCGTTCACGGCTGTTTTTGGCACCGACATCCCGAGTGTAAATATGCATATATGCCAAAAAGCAGGGTCGATTTTTGGCATACCAAATTTACGAAAAATGTTGAAAGGGATCTCAATGCCCAACAGGCTCTGATCAATCTTGGATGGCGGGTGGTAACAATCTGGGAGTGCCACACAAAAAACAGATATCTCCTACGCACTGAAATCCAAAAGGCGTTCAACGTTGAAGCCTAAGGACTACACGCATCTTCATCTCAGAATATTTCGCGTTTTTGAAGGCTTGACCATGCAACGTTGAGCCCCTAGGCTCACAACTCGGCGCCTAAGAAACGCCTCAACCAGAGCGGTCCTCCGCACCCGACAGTCATGCGGCTTTTTTCGTCTGCGGTTTCTCTACGCCTGCGAAAAATCCCGTTATGTCGGGAGTGGGCGAATACAAGACCCGAAAGGGGAATATGTCCGGCCCGTCTCTGGTGGGTTTCTTAGCTCCCGACACCCTAATGAATGCCCTAAGAAAGCAGCCAGAGGTAAATGGAAATGCCTGACTATCCAACCTTCATGATGAAGGTGAATCGCTGTAATCGCCGTTCGAATCCCGTGCTTCCAGGTCTGGAGGCATGCCATGTCTGAACCACTTCTCCCGACTCGTTTCACCCGCAACAAAACCCACCTGCATGCCCTACTGGTCGAGAACCAAGCGTGGTTCTGCGTCCATGAACTGGGCCGGTTAATGGGTAAACATCTTGATGAGCGCCAGTTGCGCAAACTCGACGCTGACCAGCGTCAGATGATTTGCGTGGAGACCTATGGCGAAGCTGAGGACCACATGATGGTGAGTGAGTCAGGTGTGTATGCACTGCTGATCTATCACTACTGTCCTGAGTACCGGCAGCTTCGTGAATGGCTGACGCATCAGGTCGTGCCTGCGCTGCGTGATGCTCGTCCGGCGCGCTCGGTTGAGCGTCCGATATTGAGTGTCTTGAGTTGGCCGCAGATGTCGCTGAGTACGTTGCACTGGCAGGACGAGCCGTGGATTCGGTTGCGGGATATGCCTTGTTTGCTGGCGAATGATCCGTTCACTAGGGAGAAGTCACGATGGCGTAATGCGCTACGGTTCCTTATAGAAAGGTAGTAGTTGGCAAATTAACTGATCCGCCGCCGTTTGCCGGCGGCGGATTAGATCGAGCAAAATACAGACGAAAAACTTGCAGTATTGAACGAGTCAGAGGAATTCAAAACGGGATAAAAATTAGCCTTCACCAAATGGAAAATGCGCGTGCGAGATGCTCCACGAGGGTATAAACGCAAAACAAAACAGAAAATATTATGGGCAGAAGTTTACCCATCACCATCGGACTGAAACCTTCCCATATGTTGTATTGCCGGATTTCTTCCAAAATCACACCTCCATCATCCTTACCTTTGTACTTATCCTCCAACTCCTTCATAACTCTCCACAGAGCACTATTTTTTCTATTGCCAGACTCCCGCAACAAAACACACAAGAAAAAAAACAAGACACATCCCATTACAAACAAATTAAAACCTGGAGATATCTTCGTGACAGATAGAGTAGCCAGAGAAAACCCAACCAAAATAACAATTAAACCACTTATTCCGGAAAGTCGTTTTTCGACGTAATCCGTATAAGCCTCGAGCAGTCTCTTCCGTTCGTAGTTGGTCATAACAATCAGTACCTGATATCAAATAATTAAAAATGAGCTCTTTTTAAACTCATACAGCTCAAAATTTTAGCGTGCGAGCTTTCGCCTCAGAACCAAACGGAACTAAAGGCCGAACAGCAAAAATCAAATCATCAACATGCATAATAACGCTCCTAGCGACAATCAATAGAAACACCGCCAAACAAACAACTTACCTTTCACTCCATAAAAGCCAATACCACTTTACGCTCACCAAACTAAAAAACCATCTTAAATGCATATATTTTTCTGCAGGTCGTCGCATCGTATAATATTTAAAGAAAAAAAACACCCCACACCAAGGTATCTAAAACGCGTATTGACACAGGTTATTCATTAGCCCAAATTCCACATCATCCTGAAAACAATCAGTGCAACCCGCCGCGCCTCCCGCTATTAATACCCCTCCCCACTCAAGGATCCGAGCCCCACCATGAAATTCGACCTCGCCTACTGCCTCAGCCTCGACGACAAGTTGTCGATCTATGACGTTCGCGATCTCAATTTCGATGAGACGGTGGCGTTTGACTCCGCGAAAGAGAATTTCCAGTGCCCCAACGATGCCTGTCGTTCGTCGTTCGATGCGTCGAACGAGTTAGGCACGTTCAACGCCAAGAACGTGAATTACGTGCGCACGCCGCACTTCAAGAATCTACCCACTACGCAGCATGTAGCGGGTTGTCCGTATGTAAGTTTGAAGGCGTCGGCATCTGGCGTTGAGACGGCGGATGGCGAAACGGATGACGCTCGCGAGGAACACTTCCCGTCGGAGTTGTTGCTGACGCGGCGTGAGTATGGGCACAAGCCAGCTGCGCCGGCGGGCGCGGCGGATGTGTTGCGGGATGATCCGGTGCGGGTGGCGCAGGTGAGTTCCAGGGAGTCGCCGGGGCGTGAGACGGCGCCGGACAAGACCAGTGTGTTTGCGCATCCGGTGGAGTGTTTTGTCTCTAATTTCGCCGACAAGGAGTTGCTCAAGCGCATGCCGTTGAAGATCGGCGAGCACACGGCGCCTTATGGCTCGTTCTTCAAGAAGATCGAGTATCTGACGGACAACAAGGGGCTGATTTACTGGGGCAAGATCAAGGAGATCAAGGATTACACCCAGAGTTTTCGCATCGATTTCGAGCAGAAGGTCTGGTTCAAGCAGGCGGATGAGGCGAAGAAGAAGCCGTATTCGGTGAACGTTTACTTGAGCAAGAAGTTGATCGACAACTACCGCAAGCGCAAGGCGTTTCTGGAAGAGATCAAGCATGCGATCGACAGCGACAAGGAGTTGTTCTGTTTCTTCTATGGCGTGACGCCGGAGTTGAAGCAGGTGCCGAGCAAGAAGAACCCCGAACAGACGTTCGGGGTGTTCAGTGCCAACATCGAGAACCTGGATCACTTCATTGTGCGGGAGGCGCCGGGGTTGGCGTGACGGTTAACCTTTGGGCAATTGCAGTTTGGCTGCGCCACGGTGCTGGTTGACCAGCGAGTACGGCAGCACTGACCAATCGGGGTTGTCGCAGTTACGTTGGTAACGGGCGAAGTAAGCGCCCAAGTAAATCCCCTTCGATGTGAAGTGCCAGTTGGAATAGCCCCAGACACTTTCATCGGTGTAATCGCAGTTGCCATCGTCTTCGGCGGGCTTCTTCATCTCTTCGGGATAGAGCGTGGTGAACTGTTTGACCAGCCACGGCGCCATGACTTTCATCTGATCGTATTCGGTGGTCGCGCTATTCGGTTCACCAATCCACACTACATCTTTGAGTTTCAACAATTCGCCAGTGTGGACGTCGAGGTTGATTGGCGAACTGCCGAAATCCGGGTGGGCACCGCCGCAGCTGTAACCGGTGGAGATGTCCAGGCTGACCACATCCGGCGAGAGAAACTCCGGGGCAGCCCCTTGATCGAACTCGGCATATTCCCCGCCATCCATCATGCAGCGGTGATAGTCGATGACTTCAGTCCAGAGCCGTCCGAGCAAGTGGTTGTTGATCCGCTGCTGCTCTTCCTTCGTATAGCCAGACTCGACACTGAACAGCGAAATCTTCGACTCAGGCTCCGTCCACCATTGCAGGTCGTAGCCCATGAAGTTTTCTTTCTTCTCCGGTTTGAGCTTGAGCCCCTGTAAGCGCAAATACTCGTAGGGATCGCTCTTCGGCAGAGTGGCAATAAAGGGCAGCGTAGTTGCGCTCGGCGCAGGAAGTTTGGCTTCGGTCAGTTGCACCGGTAGCTTCTTGCCCTTGGGGTTTTGCCATTCGCCCTGCCAGCCATTGGCGGTGGATTTCAACTTCAGGGTTGGCAGCGGTTTGTCGTCGCCATAGCGGTTGTTGCCTTCAACAAGGTTCAACGTGCTGTCTTGCAGCGAGCCACTGAGCTCCAGGTCGCGGTGATACTTCTCATAGAAGTAGCGGCCGGTAACTTCGTCCTGCTGCGTGGTGTTGAGCTCCACCACAATCGGCATCTTGCCCAGCGTACCGGTGAACACGCGTCGGCCATCTTCGGCATGGGCGGTGGAAATCAGTGTGAACAGCGCCGCAGCGTATGGCGCCAGGCGCAGCAGTCCCTTGAGCATGGATCGATCCTTGAATGAATGAGGCTGCGGAGTATGCAGAGGATGCGTGCAGGAATCGAGGCTCTACTTGAGCAGCATGCCCAACATCACGATGATCAGCAGCGCGATGTACACCCAAGCATGCAGCCGATCCGGTATCCGCCCGATCCACGGCGTGGCCATTCGAATCCCGACCAACGACCCCAGCGTCAGCACTGCAAACGCCAGCAAATCCACATACCCGACAAACCAAGCGCCCAGATCCGTCTCGCTGAAACCGGCCAGTGCCATGTAGGTCAACGTCCCGGCCACTGCCACCGGCACGCTCAACGGGTTCGCCATGGATGTGGCCTGGGACATGCTCAGTCCGCAGCGGCGCAGGAGCGGTACGGTCATGACGCTTCCTCCTACGCCGAGGAACGTGGCGATGGCGCCGATGCCTACACCGCCGGCGGATATTTCCTTGCGATCCAATCGGCGTGGGATGACGCCTTCGCTGCGGGTGAGGAAGCCGCGTCTGAGCAGGCAGTCGATGATGGTCACGCCGAGGTAGGCGATGAAGGTGTAGCGAATCACCTCGCCGCTGACCCACACCGCGGCGATCGCGCCGATGATCGCGCCCAGGGCGATGAAGCCGCCGAGGGGCCACAGGTAATGGCGGATCAGGTTGCCGGCGCGGCGGTGTTTGTCGGTGGCGATCAGGGCGTTGACGATCATCACGCAGGTCGAGGTGGCGACGGCGATGTGCATGGCCGATTGGCTGATGGGGTCGTCGGCGCCGTGGCTGGCGGTGAGCATGCGGTAGAGCAACGGCACGACGACGAAGCCGCCGCCGAAGCCGAAGAGCACGGCGGTGATGCCGGTCATACAGCCGAAAAGGGTCAACAAGAGATAGAACATGGCGCGTCTTCCGGTGGTGGCGAGCGGTTGACAATAGAGCGACGCGGCTTGGCCTGCTTCAGCAACTCAGCCAATAATGTTTGCGTTTACGCCAACTACCGGAAACGCTCGATGCGCAATGTTTCGATCAATCTGCTGGATCACACACCGCGCCCGGTGGTGGCGATCGGTACGGATTATTCCCACGGCCATCTGTTGCCGTTTCATACGCATCGACGGGCGCAGTTGTTGTACGGCGCGACGGGGGTGATGCAGGTTCGTACTCATGACGGCAACTGGGTGGTGCCGCCGCAGCGGGCGGTGTGGATTCCGCCGGGGGTGGCGCATGAGGTGCTGATGCTCGGCGTGAGTACGCGCAGTTTGTACATCGAGCCGGGGGCGGTGGACTTGGGTGGGCGCTGCCAGGTGCTCAGCGTTTCACCGTTGATGCGGCACTTGTTGATGGAAGCCGTGGAAGTGCCGCTGACTTATGACCTCGAAGGACGCGACGGCGTATTGATCGACCTGCTGCTGCATGAACTGGCGCGCAGTGCGCCCCTGCCCTTGCACATTCCGCTGCCGACTGACGGAAAGCTCCTGGCTTTGTGTCAGACCTTTCTGCTTCAGCCGAACGCCCATCAGTCGCCGCAACACTGGGCCGAGCAGTTGCACATAAGCTTGCGCACCTTCAACAGACTGTTTCGGCAGCAGACCGGGTTGAGCTTCAGCCAATGGCGGCAACAGGCCTGCGTGGTGCTGGCGCTGGCGCGGCTGGCGGCCGGTGAAGCGGTGACGCGGATCGCCCTGGACTTCGGTTACGAGAGCCCGGCGGCGTTCTCGACGATGTTTCGGCGCATCCTCGGACAGGCACCGTCCGTCTGGTTGGAGGCGGCGAACTAGGGCAAATCAAAAAATGCGTTTGATCCCGGCCGAAAACAACTGTACAAAAACACAGTACATTTTCAATCAGCACTCTTGAGCCCGGAGCACACCATGGCCTCTCTTGCGATGAACCACATCCTCGAACGCATTGCCCTTTTCCAGTTCACCCCGACGCACTGCGTCCAGGCCCGAGCGATGCTGGGCTGGAGCGTGGAACAACTGTCGCGCGAGGCGGAGGTTGCGGTGGATGATATCCAGCGGTTTGAAGCGCAGCAGGACGTGGCGGATGCGACGCGGCTGGCGTTGGCTTATCGGTTTGAGGCACAGGGGCTGGTGTTCTTTCCCGGGTTTGCGCCGGGTCGCAAATTGAATCCCCAGGCCATGCAGCAGAACGTTGCAGAGCGTGGGGATTTTGCTTAGGTGGAATGATTACTTGAACGCAGGGTGCCGCAGCTCGGCCGAGGCTTGTTCATAGCTGTAGGCCATGGCGAACAATTGCGGCTCGCTCCATGCTTTGCCGAAAAAGAACACGGACGTGGGTATACCGTTAGCGCTCATGCCCGATGGCAGGGTTACCGCCGGATAACCAGCCACTGCGGCAGAAAATTGCGAGTAACCATCCGCTTCGGCAACCATTGCGTCGAGGTTGTGTTCGCGCAGTTGCTCGTCAATGGCGTCCTTGAAGTTTTTGCTGATGCTCAAGATCGATCCGCTGGCCTGTTCGTGAGTCATGTCCAGCGCATTCATCGCTTCGAGCGTGGCCTGCCCATAGCCCTCCTTGCCGGGATTGAGCTGATTGAAGTCGATCAGGTCCTGCAACGACTGGATCGGCAGACCGGAACGGCTGACGAGATATTCAGGCAATTCGTACTTCATCGCGCCCATCAGACCGGGTACGAAATTATCGATATCAGGTAAACGAACGGTCACTGGCACGAGCGTCGCACCTTGTTTCTCGAGTGTGATCATTGCCTTCTGAAACTCCACTCCGGGAGTCAGAACCACGCCGTCCGTTCCCTCGTAAGCGGCGGGATAACCGATACGCTTGCCTTGCAGGGCATCGTTTGCCAGTAACGCGGTGTAGTCGATTCCTGTCGGGGCGATCGATGTCGCGGAGTCTGCCGCATCCGAGCCTTGCAACACGTTGAACATCATCGCCGCGTCACGGACAGTGCGTGTCAAAGTACCAGGGGTGTCTTGCAGACGGGTGATTGGCACCACCCCGGTGCGACTGAACAGACCCAAGGTGGGTTTGACGCCGATTACGCCATTGGCCGATGCCGGGCAAGTGATCGAACCGTTGGTTTCCGTGCCCAAGGAGATCGGCGCGAAACCGGCAGCCACGGCAGCGGCCGATCCAGAACTGGAACCGCAGATCTCCTCGCTCAGTGCATGCGGGTTTTTCCCTTGCCCACCACGTCCGCTCCAACCATGGGGTAACCCCATTTCCCGCACATAAGCCCATTCGCTCATGTTGGCTTTACCCAGAATAATCGCGCCGGCATCCCGTAGCTGTTTAACCACAAAAGCATCGTTGGCTGCCGGTTGACCGACCATGGCCAAGGAGCCGGCGCTGGTTTGCAGGCTGTCGGCGGTATCAAAATTGTCTTTGAGCAGCACCGGAATACCATGCAACGGGCCACGCGACTGTCCCTCGTTACGCTCGTTATCCAGCGCGGTAGCTATTTCGATGGCTTGTGAATTCAGTTCGACGATGGCGTGGATAGCAGGGCCTTGCTTGTCCAGCTCGGCAATTCGCTGATGGAAGTGTTCAACCAGTTCAACAGCAGTGAGCTCATTGTCGGCCATCATTTTGCTGAGTTCACTGACGCTGGCGTAATGAAGATCAGTGGCCGAATGGGCACTGGCGGCGACTCCTGTCGCTGCCAGTGCGACCAATATGGATCTCGTCAGCGTATTCACGCGACGTTTGAAGAAATGCGTCATGTCTATCGTCCTTGTTTAGGCTAATCACGAGTGATTCATTCACTCGCGACCAAGCCTACCGAGGACATAGGAAAGAGCTGTCAGCCAGCTGGACTACCGACAGTAGGAAAAGTCATCCCGACTTGTAGCCGCTACCAGCAATTGGGGCGTTTTCCGACACATCCTGCTCCATATTCAGCCACCACGTGTGCCCCCGCTGCGGCTGCATCAAATTAAACGCCTCGCCCATTCGCGGCGTGGTAATCGAAACACTACGCTCCCAGGCCAGCGCCAGAATCCGGTCAAACGGCTCATGCCAGGCGTGCATTGCCAGGTCGAAGGTGCCGTTGTGGATCGGAAACAGCCAGCGGCCCTTGAGGTCGAGGTGCGCTTGCAGGGTTTCTTCGGGTTGCATGTGCACGTGTGGCCATTCGACGTTGTAGGCGCCGGTTTCCATCAGGGTCAGGTCGAACGGGCCGTATTGTTCGCCGATGCGTTTGAAGCCGTCGAAGTAGCCGCTGTCGCCGCTGAAGAAGATCCGCGTGTCGCCGTCGATCATCACCCACGAGGCCCACAGGGTGCTGTTGCTGTCGAACAGGCTGCGGCCGGAGAAGTGCTGCGAGGGAGTGGCAACGAAGCGGATGCCGGCGATTTCGGTGCCCTGCCACCAGTCGTACTGGCGAACTTTACTGGCGTCGATGCCCCATTTGATCAGGGTGTCGCCGACGCCCAGCGGGGTCAGGAAATAGTTGGTTTTGGCCGCCAGTTGCAGTACCGCCTGGTAATCGAGGTGGTCGTAATGGTTGTGCGACAGGATCACCGCTTCGATCGGCGGCAACTGGTCGATGCTGATCGGCGGCTGGTGAAAACGTTTCGGGCCGGCCCATTGCACGGGCGACGCACGCTCGGCGAAGACCGGGTCAGTGATCCAGAATTTGTCGCGCATTTTCAGCAGCAGGGTCGAGTGACCGAGGCGATAGACGCTGTGATTCGGTGCTGCCAGCAGGTCTTCACGGGTCAGCGGTTGCACCGGGATCGCGGCGGCCGGTCGGGTATTGCGCGGCTTGTTGAAAATCATGTTCCACATGATCCGCAGCATCTTGCGCCCACCTTCGCGCTGCACCGGCGCATGGTTACGGAACAGCCCTTGATCCTGGCGAGAGGCTTCAGGCGTGGAAGTTTGATCCGCAGAAAAATCTGGATTGGCCATGACTGAGAGACTCCAGAAAAACCGCGCAATTCACGGTTTTTCACGGTGGGACGATAAATGGCCAAAGCACGCACGCATCAGCCGAACTGTCTGTTTTTTAGGTTGCGCGGATTAACGCAACATTACACTGGGCGGTGTAGTTTCTAGGTTGCATGAAACGTGATGACAAGTAAACTGCCAAGTGTAATTCCACCCCTTCTCTGCCGAAGCGTACTTATGACAGCTCCACAACGTCTCACCGACCGCAAACGCGAAGCCATCATCCAGGCGGCAATTGCCGAATTCCGTGCCAACGGGTTCGAGGTCACCAGCATGGACAAGATCGCGGCCACCGCCGGGGTGTCGAAGCGCACGGTGTACAACCACTTTCCCAGCAAAGAAGAGCTGTTCGCCGAAATTCTCAACCAACTCTGGGCACGGATTACCGACGAGCAAGCCGTGACCTATCGCGCGGATCAGCCGCTGCGCGAGCAACTGCTGCCCATGTTGCTGGCTAAACTGCAGATGATGGCCGATGACAACTTTCTCGGACTGGCGCGGGTGGCGATCGCTGCCACCATTCATTCTCCGGAGCGCGCGCAGGACATGGTGGCGCGCATGGGAGAGCGGGAGGAAGGCCTGACGGTGTGGATTCGCGCTGCGCTGGCGGATGGTCGGCTGAAAACCGTAAACGCAGAATTCGCCGCGCAACAGGTGCAAGGGCTGTTGAAGTCGTTCGGTTTCTGGCCGCAGATTTCCATGGGCCTGCCGCCGCTGGATGCAGACACGCAAAAAGCCGTGGCCGAGTCGGCCATGGAGATGTTTCTGGCCAGATACCAGCTCTAAACCGGCCCTCTCCTGCGCCCCGCCACGATTAAATGGCTCGGAAGGACACTGATTATTCCCGTTGGAATAAATGACAATGTCCGACAATTGACCGACGAACGGTCAACCTGAAAAAACACTTCAAAGTATTTCAGGATGAATCTGGCGCAGGACATCATGGAAAATCAACGCGGCAAAGGCTTGTCATTCGCCAGACGCATTTATCTGCCCAGGATTATCGGTCTGGGTGTCGGCTTTTTCAGCGTCGCGGCCGCGCTGTATCCGTTGCACATGCCGAACTGGCTCTGGGCGCTGCTGGTGTTCAACGGTTTTATCTGGCCGCATCTGGCCTATCAGATTTCGACCCGCTCGACCTTCCCCTACCATGCCGAACGCCGCAACCTGTTGTACGACTCGTTGTGCGGGGGGTTCTGGACCGCGTGCTTTCAGTTCAATCCGCTGACCACCGTGACCATCCTGTCGATGATGACCATGAACAATGTCGCCGCTGGTGGACGACGTCTGTTCCTGCTGGGCGCTCTCGCCCAAATCGCCGGCGTGCTGCTGGGCTGTTTACTGTTCGGCTTCAAGTTCAGCCTGACGATGACGCAAATCGAGGTTTGGGCCTGCCTGCCGATGCTGACCTTGTACCCCTTGGCCTTGGGCATGGTCAGTTACCAACTGGCGATCAAACTTGCACAACACAAACGTGCACTCAGAGACCTGAGCCGCACCGACAGCCTCACCGGGCTGCTCAATCACGGCGCCTGGAAGGATCTGCTCCATACGCGTTTCACCCGCTGCCGAGATAACAACACCCAGGACATTCTGGCGCTGATCGACATCGATCATTTCAAGACCATCAACGACAACTATGGGCACATCGTTGGCGACGCCGTGCTGCGCGAGTTGAGCCAGGCACTCAAAGGGCTGCTGGCCGAAGGTGAACGGGCCGGCCGTTATGGCGGCGACGAGTTTTGCCTGATCCTGCCCGACCAGCCACTCAATAAAGCCGAGGCGCAAATGGAACGATTGCGTCAGGCGATGGATCAATATCGGCACCCGGATGTGCCAGAGCTGCGCGTCAGCCTGAGTATCGGTCTGGCCCGGTTTCAGCCGTCGTACAGCGACGCGGTTGCCTGGCTGGATGACGCCGACAAAGCGCTGTACACCGCCAAACACACGGGGCGCAACACCATCAGCGTGGCGCTGAGCAGTCCGGGCTAAGAAGACGCCCCCCCGCCCTCAGCCTTGAAAAAACTGATTCGCAATTTCTTGTACAACTCAAGGTAGTTTGTATAAGATCGGCTCGTCAGCCTGGATGCTGGCACTTTGCAGTCAATGACAAATGCTCATCCAGCATTTGCTCTGCCAGCGCGGAAACAGGGACACAAACCTCGTCTTTCCCTACTTCCAGGTACTGCCCCTATGTTTTTCAAACGCCACCAGTCCGAACTCAACGACCTTCAACACACCATCACCGAACAGAACGGCCTGCTTGAAGCGATCAATCGCTCCATGGCGGTGATCGAGTTCGACCTTGAAGGCGTAGTGTTAAAGGCCAATGACAACTTCCTCAAAACCATGGGTTACCGCGCCGAACAGGTGATCGGCCAGCCGCATCGCTTGTTCTGCACCGCGGAGTTTGGCCGCAGCGCGCAATACACCGAACTGTGGTCGCGCCTGAAAAACGGCCAGTTCCAGTCCGGCACCTTCGAGCGGATCAACAGCCAGGGCCAGCCGGTCTGGCTGGAAGCCAATTACAACCCGATCAAGGATGCGTCGGGACGCGTGGTCAAAGTGGTCAAGTTCGCCATGGACGTGACGACCAAGGTTCAGCAGGAAAGCGAGGCCAACGCCAAGCTGCAGGCGATCGACCGGGCGATGGCGGTGATCGAATTCGACCTCAACGGCGGCATTCTCACCGCCAACCAGAATTTTCTGACGCGCATGGGTTACACGCTCGCCGAACTGAAGGGTAAACATCACCGTTTGTTCTGCCGCGCGGAGCTGGTCAACAGCAGCGCTTATGAGGATTTCTGGCGGCGCCTGAATCAGGGTGAACTGTTCCAGGGCCAGTTCGAACGTGTCGACAAGCGCGGCCAGAGTGTGTGGCTGGAGGCCAACTACAACCCGGTGTACGACGCCGCCGGGCGTTTGTGCAAAGTGGTGAAATTTGCCACGGACGTCACCGCCCGTGTCGAGCAGCACGAGCACGATGCGCGCAGCGCCAGCGCTGCTTATCACATCTCGGTGGAAACCCGGAAAGTCGCCGAGCAAGGCACTCAGGTGATCCAGCAGGCGGCCAGTGAGATGCGCGAAATCGCTGACGATATCGCGCAGTCATCAACGCTGATCGCGCAACTTGGCGAGCGCTCGGAGCAGATCACCGCGATCGTCAACACCATCCGCGCGATTGCCGACCAGACCAATCTGCTGGCGCTCAACGCAGCGATTGAAGCAGCGCGCGCCGGGGATCAGGGGCGCGGGTTTGCCGTGGTGGCGGACGAAGTGCGGCAACTGGCGGCGCGGACCAGCGGCTCGACGGCGGAGATATCCAACATGATCGGTTTGATCCAGAGCGAAACGCGACAGGCGATCAAAAGCATGGAAGGCACCCGCGGGCGTGCGGCGCAAGGCGTTGAACTGGCGGATCAGGCTGGCAGCGTGATTCTGCAGATCCGCGATGGCGCCAGTGAAGCGGTGCAGGCGGTGAGCATGTTTGCCAATGAGCGGGCGCCGGGCTGAGAGACCGCGTCGCGGCCTTCGCGAGCAGGCTCGCTCCCACATTGGAATGCGTTCCCCTGTAGGAGCGGGCTTGCTCGCGAAAGGGCCATAAGCCGCGATGCAGGACTATAGTGACCTTCAGTCCCAAGTCCTGCCGAGCCCATCATGACCACAGAAAAACCCGACGTCCCCGCGCCCGCCCCCGTCGACCACTTGCGCTTCCACCGCCCCCACGCCCACCTCAACACCACCTTCGGCAACGACACGTTCGCCTTGCGCGCTGAGGCCTTCGCGCGGTTCTTCGGCACGCCTACCTTTCTTGGCGCACAAACCCTGATCGTGCTGTTGTGGGTGTGCCTCAATGCGACGGGTATCACCACTTTCGACGTGTATCCGTTCATCCTGCTCAACCTCGCGTTCAGCCTGCAATCGGCTTATGCCGCGCCACTGATTCTGCTGGCACAAACCCGGCAAGCCGCGCGGGACAAGGCGCAATCGGACGCCGACGCGCAACACCGTGAAGCGCTGGCGGTGGCCAACAGCGAGCGCCAGGCGCAGGCCGCGCAGACCACCGCGCAACTGCTCGAACTGCTGGAGCAGAACACCCGCCTCACCGAAATGACCAAGAGCCTGACCGAACGCATCGAAGGCCTGACCCGCGAACTGCATGCGCACATCTGCCAGAACCCGCAACGCTGATCACGGCAACCGCAGTGCCCGCCCCAGTTCATCGAACAGCGTGACCACCGAGCGCAATGCTCGGCAATCCGGGCGGGTCAGCAACCACAGCGCGGTGTCGTAGCCGTGCAACGGTTCGCTGAGGGCCTGTAAACCTTCGGTAATGAGAAAGTCCGGCAACGCCGCCACACCGAGTCCGCCGCGCACCAGTTCCGTCACCGAGAGCATGCTGTTGCAGCGATAAGCCGGGGTCACACCGGGCAACTGCTGACGGCGCCAAGCGACGGTCGGGTGATCCGGCAGAAACTCGTCCGGGGCGATCCAGGTCAGCGCCGCCAGATCCGTCGCATCGACGTTTTGCAGATAACGCGCACTGGCGCAGACCCGGTAGGAAATCTTCGCCAGTTGCCGTCCGACCAGATGCTCTGGCGGCGTACGCGTCAGGCGCAGGGCGATGTCGGCATCGCGGCGGTTGAGGTTGGCGAAATCGTTGGAGGTGCTCAGCTCGAGAGTCAACGCCGGATAGTTCGGCATGAACTGCGCCAGCGCCGGCAACAGCAGGCCTTGCAGCACCGAGTCGGTGCAGGTCAGGCGCACCGTGCCGCTGACCACTTCGCCGCCCTGCTCGACACCGATCCGCGCCGCTTCCAGTGCCTGCTCGGCGCGTTCGGCCTGCTCGGCGAGAGTCTGCGCGAGGGTGGTTGGCAGGTACCCGGCGCGGCTCTTTTCGAACAGTTGCTGACCCAGCGCTGACTCCAGCCGCCGCACTGCGCGAAACACCGTAGACACATCTACCCTGAGCAGCTGCGACGCCCGGGCCAGAGAGCCGCCGCGCACCAACGCAAGGATCAGCGCCAGGTCCGGGTAATCGAGTCGATAGTGCGTTGCTGCATTGATCACTTGGGGAAACGCCAATATTGAGTGCGTGAACGCCAATCTATAGTGAGCCCCGGTGATCGACAACTGCACACCCTCACCACAGAGGTTCATCACTCACTCAAATCAAGGAAATCCCATGGACGCCATTTCCATCGCCCTGATCGGCGATCACGATCCGCAAGTCACCGCCCACCAGGCGATCCCCGTTGCCCTCGGCATGATCGCCGAGCAGTCCGGCCACAATGTGCAATTCGAATGGCTGCCCACCGAGCAGATCCACGCCGACACTGTGCTGGATCACTTCGACGGTTTCTGGTGCGTCCCGGCCAGCCCCTACAAAAGTGAGGCCGGTGCACTCAGGGCCATCCGTTTTGCCCGCGAACAACAGCGCCCTTTCCTCGGCACCTGCGGTGGTTTTCAGCATGCGCTGCTGGAGTTTTCCCGCAACGTGCTGGGCTGGGCCGATGCCGAGCATGGCGAAACATCACCGGATTCACCGCGAGCCGTGCTCACACCGCTGACCTGTGCGTTGGTGGAGGCGGTGGACAGCATTCATCTGGTCGCCGGTTCGTTGATCGCCAAGGCGTACGAAACGTCCGAGATTCATGAAGGCTATCGCTGCCGGTTCGGGGTGAATCCGCAGTTCGAACGAGATTTGCTGAGCCATCAGCTACGCGCCGTGGGGCATGATTCGGCAGGCGACTTGCGCGCAATCGAATTGCCTGACCATGTGTTTTTTGTCGCCACGTTGTTTCAACCGGAACGTGCGGCGCTCAAGGGCCAGGTTCCGCCATTGGTGCGGGCGTTCGTCGAAGCGTGTGCGGAGCAACGTCCATGAAGCCGAACGAGCCTTGCTTTGCGGTGATTTTCACCTCGACCCGCACCGAGGGTGACAACGGTTATGCGGCGGCGTCGGAACGGATGATGGAACTGGTCAGCCAGCAACCGGGGTTTCTCGGCATTGATTCGATTCGTGGGGAAGACGGGGTCGGGATCACCATTTCGTACTGGCAGAGCGAGGCGGCGATTCTGGCCTGGCGCGAGCATCCGGAGCACCGGGTGATTCAGGCGCGCGGGCGGGCGCAGTGGTATTCGAAGTTTCAGACCCGGGTGTGTCGGGTGGAGCGGGAGTATCGGTTTGGGCAGTGACTTTGGCGGCGCGCTGACTGGCCTCTTCGCGAGCAAGCCCGCTCCCACAGGTACCGCGTTTGGGTTTTGAATTTGGTTGTGTGCTCACTGGCCTCATCGCCAGCAGGCTGACTCCCACAGGGATTTGTGAACGCCACAGATCCAATGTGGGAGCGGGCTTGCTCGCGAAGAGGCCGGAACAGCCACTACAAAACTTCAGCCCTTCACCAGACTGCGCACCGCCACAATCTCCGGCACCTCAACCTTGCTCATGTACACCCGCAACGGCTCACTGATGTTGATCCGCTCATCGATGTTCTGATCCAGCAGCAACTGAATCAGCTCGCGCTTCAAGGTCATGGTCGTCTCAGAAGCCGGCGCCCAGATAAACTCGCTGGTGGGAATGATGCCGTCATCGGCGACGTCCATGCCGAACGAATCTTCGCTGAAACGCACGATGTACTGGCCGGTCTTGCGGTTGAGGCCGACGAAACCCTTGAGGTCATCGGCGGCCTGACAGATGAGTTGGGAAGTGATGCGCATGGTAAACCTCACGAAAAATCATCGATGGTTTACACGCAGGGCAACGGAATCGGCGCGCCCTCTGCCGGAGCGTCTGCCGAGGGCAAGCGTACTGCAAACCGCGCCACAAAAGTGCAGGAAAAATCGCTTTTAATACGTTTATGTCGGTCTGGCGATAGCACCCAATCGATTCAGTTGTTAAAAGGTACGTCTTTGAAAATGCCCTGCGAAAGGAACTCGAACATGCCCGCCACTTTCACCAAAAGCGCCCTCATGCTGAGCCTGCTGCTTGGTCTCGGCCAGGCCCACGCCGCCCAGACTGACGTCAACGCGCTTGCCGCCGCCCATGGCATCCCGCATCCAGCCGTGATCGCTCACCGTGGCGCGTCCTTTGATGCACCGGAGTCCACCGCCGCCTCCTACAAACTGGCCCGCGACCTCGGCGCCGACTACCTGGAAATGGATTTGCAGCGCAGCAAGGACGGCGTGCTGTTCGCCCTGCACGATAACAACCTGCAGCGCACCACAGACGTCGCGACCAAGTTCCCGGAGCGCAAGGACAGCCCGGCCACCGCCTTCACCATGGCCGAATTGAAAACCCTCGACGCCGGCAGCTGGTACAACAAGGCTTACCCGGATCGCGCGCGTCCATCCTACGCCGGGCTGAAAATCCTCACCCTCGACGAGATCATCGACATCGCCCAGGCCAATCCGAAACACAAGCCGGGTCTTTACATCGAAACCAAGGAGCCGCAGCTGTTTCCGGGCATCGAGCATGACCTGAAAGAGAAGCTGCAAGATCGCGGCTGGCTGAGCCCGGCCGGTTCGAAACTGGCGAAAAGCGAGTTGGCCGTCGGCCAGGGCAAAGGCAAGGTGATCCTGCAGACTTTCGAGAAGAACAGCCTCGAACTGCTGCAAAAGGAAATGCCGCAAGTGCCGAAAATCCTGCTGCTGTGGGTCGGCGAAGGCAGCATCGAGCCGAAATCGAAGGTGACCTTTGCCGAGTCCGGCGAGAAGGACAAAAACGTGTTCTACGGCAAGCAGGAGCCGAAGTCCGACGCCGAGTTCAAACAGTGGGTTGATTTCGCCAAGGCTCACGGCGCCATCGGCACCGGCCCTTCGGCGAAGCTGACCAAGAGTGGCGACCAGAGCTATTCGGATCTGGTGCAACCGTGGATGAACCAGTACACCCACGATCAGGGCATGCTGGTGCACGTGTACACCGTCGATGAGCCGGTGGACTTCGAGAAAGTCATGGCGGCCGGGGTTGATGGCATCTTCACCAACCGTGCCAGCGAACTGTTGAAGTTCTACAAGCGTCCGGCGACGGCCAGTGTTGATCAGGTGTTGAAGAACAACGGGTTCTGATCGGCAGACCGGGTTGTCCGCGCGAGCAGGCTCACTCCTACAAGAGCGCTGCACGCGATGTGGGGTTTTAAGGGTGAGTTAAGTTGTGGTGGTTAACCTGAACCCACTTCAACGAACAACCCAAGGAATGACCCGATGAAAACTTTGACTGCCCTGTTTACCGCCGCTGCCCTGACCCTGACTGCTGGCCTGGCCCAAGCCGATGTGCGTGTCGACCAGATCCCTGAGTTGGTCAAATCCGGCAAGATCAAGTCGCTGGAGTCGATGAACGCCGAAGCGCTGAAACTGCACCCGGGTGCGACCATCACCGACACCGATCTGGATAACCACTTCAACGGTTACGAGTACGAAGTCGAGCTGAAAACCGCCGATGGCAAAGAGTTCGACGTCGACTTCGACGCCACCACCGGCAAAGTGCTGAGCAACAAGCAAGACACCTGATACACCGCCAAAGCAAAGCCGCACGATCAGCGATCGTGCGGCTTTTTTGCGTCCGTTGCCCGGCGAATCACGCGGATGCAGCCTGAAGGGATGCCAAAACCGCCATCAGACCGCTAGTATGGCGACCATCAGATAACGATTGCAGCCGAGAACGATGGGCATGAGGCAGACAGCGGCAGCAGACATCGCGACAATCGGACGGATCAGCGCGGTTCCGGCGATCCTTCAGGTGATCCGCGAACTGACCGGCCTGCGCTTTGCCGCCGTAGCGCGGGTTACCGAGGATTCGTGGACAGCCTGCGCCGTCCTCGATCAGCTGGATTTCGGCCTGCAGGTTGGTGGCGAGCTGGATGTGGTCACCACGCTGTGCCACGAAATCCGTGCTGCGCACACCTCGGTGGTGATCGACAAGGCCAGCGAAGACCCGCTCTACCGTGATCATCACACCCCGCGTCTGTACAAGTTCGAGAGTTATATCTCGGTGCCGGTGTTCCGCACTGACGGACGGTTTTTCGGCACGATCTGCGCGCTCGATCCGAACCCGGCGCAACTCAAGTCGAGCAGCATCCAAAGCACCATGGAGTCGTTCGCGCGGATGCTCGCGTTGCAGATCGAAGCCGAGGAAAACGCGCAGCGCACCGAAACCGCGTTGTTGCAGGAACGCGAAACCGCCGAGTTGCGCGAACAGTTCATCGCCGTGCTCGGCCACGACTTGCGCAACCCGTTGTTCGCCATCAGCGCCGGCGCCGAAATGCTTCTGCGCAAGCATCCGGATCCGGCCATCGAAATGCGGGTACGCCATATCCTTGGCAGTGCGCAAAGGGCAACTCGGTTGGTGGATGATGTGCTCGACTTTGCTCGCGGACGTCTGGGCAATGGTATTCCGGTGGATATCCAGCCCTGCGCGGATTTGACCGAAGCCGTACAGCAAGTGGTGATGGAGATTCGCAACGTGCATCCGCAGCGCACGATTCGTGCGTCCATCGGCGACTTGCAGGGTGTGCCCTGCGACCGGGCGCGGATCGCTCAACTGCTGTCGAACCTGCTGGCCAATGCCGTGGCCCATGGCGACCCGGATGGGGATATCGAAGTGATCGCCCAGGTTGAGCACGGTGCGTTGATGCTGGCGGTGAAAAACCTGGGGCATATTCCCGAGGCGATCCTGCCGCATCTGTTCCAGCCTTACTCGCGCCCGACCGGCAACGCGCCCCAGGCCGGGCTCGGTCTGGGGCTGTATATCGCCAGCCAGATCGCCCAGTCCCATGGCGGGCATTTGCATGTGGCGTCCACCGCGCAGAGCGGCACGCTGTTCACCTTCAGCCTGCCAACCCTCTGAAACACACCGCAGTTCTCTGTAGGAGTGAGCCTGCTCGCGATAGCGGTGTGTCAGTCACCATGAATAAGGCAGATATACCGCTATCGCGAGCAGGCTCACTCCTACAGGGGAATCGCGTGATGCTTAAGCCGAAGTGCTGACCAGCGAGCCCGAGCTGCTCGATCCGGAATCCTGCAACGCCTGCAACAACGCCGCCGTCGCCGTCTGCAACGAAGCCGAGGTGCTGGAGATTTGCGACTCGGCGGACGCCACGTCGGCAGCCTTGGCATCAACGTCTTCCTGCTTGGCCTGAGCCGCTTGCAGCGCCTGCTGCTGTTCCTGCAATTGCTTTTGCAGCTCGGCGATCTGCTTGCGCAGTTCTTTCACCGAATCCGACTCACCGCTGCTGTCGGAACTGCTGTCGCCTGCCGGAGCCGCGCCACCGCCGGCCGCCACTTTGCTGGTATCGGCGCTGACGCCAGTGCTGCTGGTTGCAGGGGTCGAGGTGTCGTCACTGGCGTCGCTGATCCTGGTTTTGCTGGTGGCGGTGCTGACGGTCTGATTGATCGAAACGGAGGTGATGCTGACCATGGGCTGGCTCCAATGCCGGTTTTAGATAACCGGCCATCGGCGGCAGTCGTACGGATTTGAGATCGACTGTGTACCGACTCGGTATCCGAACCGGTACACGTCGGCGGACGTCAGGCGCTCAGGCGACGGATCACCGTGGCGGCATTGGCAATCTCACCACGCATCTGGGTGATGCTGTGAATGCGCTCTGCATGACTGACGTAACCAAGCGTGATCGGCGTACCAGAGCGCTTCTTGAAGAAAATCCGACCATTGGTAGGTGAATTAAAAGACTGTGATCGACCATGGCCCAGGGTGGGGCTTGCTCGCGAAAGCGGCGTGTCATCCACATCGTCACTCAATGAACATCCGCATTCGCGAGCAAGCCCCCTCCCACAGGGTTACCAGTGGATGAACCGGGTCACTGTCATTTTGCAGTCACGCAAACGTCATCTGCGGTTGCGATGATGCGGCTCAGTGAACCTGCCATTCCGCGACCGACGCGCCCTCCTCGCAGCGAGCCTCCATGAACCACAGCCTCGACCTCAGTCATCGCGATCCTGATTTGTTCGGTCTGCTTTACGGCTTCCGTTTTCGTCCCGGTGAACGTGGCCGCGAAGTCGATTCGGCGACCGCCCTGCGTTGTCTGCAAGACGACAGCGACAGTGATGAATTCCTCTGGCTGCACCTGAACCTGGCGCACGCCGCGTGCGAGCGCTGGATGAAAAGTCATCTGCAATTGCCCGAAGAGTTTTTCGAGGCGCTGCACGAAGGTTCGCGCTCGACGCGCATCGAACACGTTGACTCGGCCTTGCTGGCGGTGGTCAACGACGTGGTGTTCAACCTCAGCAGCATGGTTTCCTCGGACGTGTCGACGCTGTGGGTCTGCGTGCGCAGCAAACTGATCGTCAGCGCACGCCTGCAACCGCTGCACTCGGTGGACAAATTGCGTTCGTCGGTGAAGGCCGGCGAATGCTTTCGCTCGCCGTCGGAACTGCTGGTGCACTTGCTGCGTGATCAGGGTGAAGTGCTGACGCAGATCGTGCGCAAGACCAGCATGAGCGTCGATCTGGTCGAGGACGAATTGCTCTCCTCACGGCTGTCGACCAACCGCGCCGAACTCGGCGCCAATCGCCGGGTACTGGTGCGCCTGCAACGGCTGCTGGCGCTGGAGCCGGGTTCGCTGCTGCGCCTGCTCAACCGTCCG
This sequence comes from Pseudomonas sp. URIL14HWK12:I6, assembly GCF_000514195.1. NCBI lineage: Bacteria > Pseudomonadati > Pseudomonadota > Gammaproteobacteria > Pseudomonadales > Pseudomonadaceae > Pseudomonas > Pseudomonas sp. URIL14HWK12:I6. The sequence continues at coordinate 186,066 of NZ_AZVL01000010.1, read as the reverse complement.
CCGCCGTGGCTGCAGAAGGAGGACGTCAAGGAGCTGCGCAAATCCACCGAGGAGTTCGCGCTGATCATCAACGACCTCACCGCCCTCGGCGAGCGGATCAAACTGCTCCAGGAAGAAATCGCCGCCAACCTCAACGAACAGAGCAACCGCACACTGTTCACCCTGACCGTGGTCACGGTGCTGGCGCTGCCGATCAACATCATCGCCGGTTTCTTTGGCATGAACGTGGGGGGAGTGCCACTGGCGACGGATCCGGAAGGGTTCTGGATTCTGGTGGCGCTGGTGGCGACGTTTACCGTGATTGCCGGGCGCTGGGCGTTTCGCAAGCGTGGGGATTATTGACCACCGAACCTGATGTCCAGCACAGTTCCCCTGTGGGAGCGAGCCTGCTCGCGAAAGCGATCTGTCATTCAACAATGATGGTGACTGACACGCCGTCTTCGCGAGCAGGCTCGCTCCCACAGGGGACCTCATTGACCTTCAGATCGGTGGTCTGGTTATTCAGCCAAACACTGACCTGCCGCAGTCTCTCTGTAATATTTAGCAACGATCATGACCGACACTCCTTCCCTCGCTCAGGACTGTCCGCTCATGGCTACTCCCTCCCTGACCGCCGCCCGCCCCACGTCCGCCGACGGCGGCCGGCCGGCACTTGATAAAAAACCCGGGCCGTTCACTTACGTGGTGTTCTTCGCGGTGCTCGCGATGGGGATGTTGTTCACCGCTTACAGCCTGATGCACGACATGCATGAGCTGGGCACCACCGTCACCACCTGGACCCCGTTCCTGCTGCTCGGCGTAGCGCTGCTGATTGCGCTGGGCTTCGAGTTCGTCAACGGTTTCCACGACACCGCCAACGCGGTCGCGACGGTGATCTACACCCACTCGCTGCCGCCAAATGTGGCGGTGGTCTGGTCGGGTTTCTTCAACTTCCTCGGGGTGTTGCTGTCCAGTGGCGCCGTGGCGTTCGGCATCATCGCCCTGCTGCCGGTGGAGCTGATTCTGCAGGTCGGTTCGTCCGCCGGTTTCGCGATGATCTTCGCCCTGTTGATCGCGGCGATCCTGTGGAACCTCGGTACCTGGTGGCTGGGCCTGCCGGCCTCCTCTTCCCACACGCTGATCGGCTCGATCATCGGCGTCGGCGTGGCCAACGCCTTGATGCACGGGCGCGACGGAACCAGCGGCGTGGACTGGGCGCAGGCGACCAAGATCGGTTATGCGCTGCTGCTGTCGCCGTTGGTGGGCTTCGGCTGCGCGGCGCTGTTGCTGCTGGCCATGCGCGCCTTCATCAAGAATCGCGCGCTGTACAAAGCGCCGGAAGGCAACAACCCGCCACCGTGGTGGATTCGTGGTTTGCTGATCGCCACCTGCACCGGCGTGTCTTTCGCCCACGGCTCCAACGACGGGCAGAAAGGCATGGGCCTGATCATGCTGATTCTGGTTGGCACCTTGCCGATGGCTTACGCGTTGAACCGCACCATGCCCGCCGATCAGGCGCTGCAATTCGCGGCCGTCGCCGAAGTCACCCAGCAAGCGCTGGTGAAAAACACCCCGCTGCCAGCCCCGGTGGATCCGCGTCCGGTGCTGTCGGATTACGTGCGCAGCAAGCAAGCCACGCCGCAACTGATCCCCGCCCTCGCCGCTCTCACCGGGCATATTGGCGAAGAGGTGAAAGGCTATGGCTCGCTGTCGAAAGTCCCGGCCGAGGCCATGGGCAACGTGCGTAACGACATGTACCTGGCCAGCGAAAGCATTCGCCTGATGGATAAAAACAAGGTCGGCAATTTCGACGCCGACACCACTGACAAACTGCAACTGTTCAAGCAGCAGATCGACAACGCCACGCGCTTTATTCCGTTGTGGGTGAAGATTGCGGTGGCCATCGCTCTGGGCCTCGGCACCATGGTCGGCTGGAAACGGATTGTGGTGACAGTCGGCGAAAAAATCGGCAAGACCCACCTGACCTACGCCCAGGGCGCCTCTGCGGAAACCGTGGCGATGCTGACCATCGGCGCGGCGGACATGTTCGGTTTGCCGGTGTCGACCACTCACGTGCTGTCATCGGGCGTGGCCGGGACCATGGTCGCCAATGGCGGCGGGCTGCAGATGAAGACCATCCGCAATCTGCTGATGGCGTGGGTGCTGACCTTGCCGGCGGCGATTCTGCTGTCGGGCAGCCTGTACTGGCTGTTCACCCAGATCTTCTGATCGACTCGGCCCCCCTGTAGGAGTGAGCCTGCTCGCGATAGCGGCGCTTCAGTCACATCTGCATCGACTGACAGCACGCCATCGCGAGCAGGCTCACTCCTACAGTTGATCTGCGGCGAGTTACAACGTCGAACGGATGACATCGCCCAACCACTCCATGAACACCCGCACCCGCAGCGGCAAATGCCGTTGCCGCGCATACAGGATTGAAATGCCCATCGCCGGCGCGGTGAACTGCGGCAGCACAGTCAGCAGCTCACCGGTGTCCAGATGCGGCTGCATGCCGGTGCGCGGCACCTGGATCAGGCCAAAGCCACCCAGGCACGCCGACTCGTAAGCATCGGTGCTGTTGACCGTGACGCTGCCAGCCATCGGCAATCGCCGCACCTGTCCGTCCTGTTCATACACAAACCCTTCCGAGCGCGAACCGAGCACGCCGACGTAGTGCACCAGCCGATGCTGCGCCAGATCCTCCAGCGTCTGCGGCACGCCGTAGCGCTGAAGGTACGCCGGGCTGGCGCAGTTGATCATCGGGAAGTCGCCCAAGTGCCGCGCCACCACCGATTGATCCGGCTGCGCGCCGATGCGCACCACGCAATCGAAACCCTCGCTGAGCAGATCGACACGGCGGTCGGTGCTGCTGATTTCCAGTTCCAGATTCGGGTGGCGCGCCATGAACTCCGGCAGCAGCGGCATGATCAGGCGCCGCGCGAGGATGTTCGGCATGTCGACACGAATCCGCCCGCTCAGCGAGGCCGGATCCTGCCGAAACAGCCCCTCGATCTCATCCATGTGTGACAGCAGATCCTTGCTGCGCTCGTACAACACCAGACCGTCCTGAGTCGCCTGCACCTTGCGCGTGGTGCGTTGCAACAGACGCGTGCCGAGCAGGGTTTCCAGGGCCTGGACGTGTTCGGAAACCGTCGAACGCGGCAGCCCGAGACTCTCGCCGGCCAGGGTGAAACTCGACAGTTCGCTGACCCGGACGAAGGTGCGCAGCAGTTCCAGTTTGTTCATCAGGACACCCGTTGATTGTTCGGCTGAGTCGATCAGTGATTCCGGTTTCAGTCTGTTTATCACCCCATGGCGGATAAATAAACTTTGCTCATCACCACTCACCGCAATCGAGGATTTCACATGAGCCGCAAAATCGCATTGATCACCGGTGCCAGCCGTGGCCTGGGCAAGAACGCCGCCCTGCACCTCGCCGCCGAAGGCGTGGACATCATCGGCACCTACAACAGCCGCGCCGATGAAGCCCAGGCGCTGGTGGCTGAACTGGAACAACGCGGCGCCAAAGCCGTGATGCTGCAACTGGATGTTGGTCGCAGCGAAACCTTTGCCGATTTCGCTTCGCGGGTGGAGCAGGCGCTGCAGCAACTGGAGCGTCCGCGTTTCGACTTCCTGATCAACAACGCCGGGATCGGAGTGCACGCGGCGTTCGCCGAGACCACCCCGGAACAGTTCGACCTGCTGATGAATATCCAGCTCAAAGGGCCGTTCTTCCTGACTCAGCAACTGCTGTCGCTGATCAATGACGGCGGCCGGATCATCAACATCTCCAGCGGCCTGACCCGCTTCAGCCTGCCGGGTTATGCCGCCTACGCGGCGATGAAAGGCGCGATGGAAGTGCTGACCCGCTATCAGGCCAAGGAGCTGGGCGCGCGGCAGATCGGCGTGAACATACTGGCGCCGGGCGCCATCGAGACCGACTTTGGCGGCGGTGCGGTGCGCGACAACGCCGCGTTGAACGCGATGGTTGCGAGCAACACCGCACTGGGGCGCGCCGGGCAACCGGATGATATTGGTGGCGCGCTGTCGATGCTGCTGGCGCCGGGTGCGCAGTGGATCAACGGGCAGAGGGTCGAGGCGTCGGGCGGGATGTTCCTTTAAATCCCCCATTCACTAAAAACTTTCTTGGTGAGAGCCTCTGTGGCGAGGGGATTTATCCCCGATGGACTGCGCAGCAGGCCCTTCTTTTCTGGATAAAAAGAAGGGCCGCTACGCGCCCCATCGGGGATAAATCCCCTCGCCACAGGTTTTGCATTAGCCACAGGTTGTGCTTATCCCGCGCATACCCGGCGGGTCACGAGGCGCTCGCGCACCACGTCATAGCCCCAGTGATACACATAGGTGTACGGCAGGAAAAACAGCAGAACGCCGATGTCGAGCAAGAACGCCTGCCACAGGCTGACCGACAACCACCAGGCAATCAGCGGCACGCCCATCACGATCAATCCGCCCTCAAACAGCAGCGCATGGACCACCCGCGTCCAGGCGTTGTGCGCGATGTTCAGGCGCTTGAGCATGCGGTCGAAAAAGCCGTTGAACAGCACGTTCCACGCCAGCGCCAGCAGGGCAATCAGCACGGTCACCGCGCCCATGTCCAGCAGCGGTTTGTCCATGATCCACGCCAGTAACGGGGTACAGATCAGGATCGCCAGACACTCGAAACCGATGGCCTGGAAGATACGTTCAGTGATGGATTTGTTGGCAGTCATGGCCTGACTCCTTGAGTGAAGAGGGTTGCCATGATCTGCCCTCGCACCGATACTTCATAATCAATAACCATCGATCAAGGCGATAGTTCATGGCTTCGCAGGAAGTGCTGCTGGCGTTTGTTCAAGCGGCCACTCAGGGTTCGTTTTCGGCAGCGGCGCGCAAACTGGGGCGCAGTCAGTCGACCATCAGTGCGGCGGTGGCCAGCCTGGAGATCGATCTGGATCTGGTGCTGTTCGACCGTAGCAGCCGCAAACCGACCCTGACCCCGGCCGGGCATGTGATGCTGCAACGGGCCGAGGCGATTCTGGCGGCCATCAATCGCATGGAAATGAGCGCCCGGCAACTGGCCCAAGGCGTTGAGCCGAAGCTGACCGTGGCGATTTCCGACACCTATCAATCGGCGCGTTTCGAAGCGGCGCTGGTCGGCTTCGAGCAGCGTTATCCGGACCTGGAACTGGAATGCCTGATCGCCGAGTGTGACGACCTGATCGAACTGGTCCAGCGTGGCCGCGCGCACCTGGCGTTTGCCGAAATGCAGGACACCTATCCACCGGATCTGGTGACCTCGACCGTCGCCGAGCGCACTGACCTGGCGCTGTTCGTCAAAGATGATCATGTGCTGACCCGTGTCGAACGGGTCGACCAGCAGGTGCTGGAGCAGCATCGCGAGTTGCGCCTGGCGACCATCGTCAATCCCTACGACAGCCGGGCGAAGGGCCGGGTGTGGTCGGCGCCGAGTTACCTGATGCTGATGGAAATGGCCGAGATGGGCTTCGGCTGGGCGGCGCTGCCGCGCTGGCTGGTGGCGCGTTTCGGTAATGGCTCGCTGGTGGAACTGACGGTGCGCGGCTGGCCGCGGCCGGTGTATGTCGATGCGTTGTGGTCGCGGATTTATCCGCCGGGGCCGGCGGGGAGCTGGTTGCTGAGCAAGATGCTGGAATAGCGGCGCGCCCATTCGCGAGCAGGCTCGCTCCCACAGTTGGAATGCGATCGCCTGTGGGAGCGGGCTTGCTCGCGAAGGGGCCGGCACTGCCAATGAATTCCTCGGATCAATCCAGCTCGCTCAGCCGCCCCTCGATAAACCGTTGCTCCGGCTCTTGCCGGGTCAGTTCCAGTGCTCGCCGATACGCCGCCCGCGCCTGCTCCACCCGACCCAACTGCCGACAAAACTCCGCCCGCGCCGAATGCGCCAGGTGGTAATCCTGCAACTCACCGCGATCCAGGATCCCCTCGATCAGCGCCAGCCCGGCCAACGCGCCATCGCGCTTGGCCACTGCCACCGCGCGGTTCAACTCGATCACCGGCGACGGCACCGCCCGCAACAGCACGTCATACAGCCCGACGATCTGCTGCCAGTCGGTTTCTGCCGCTGACGGCGCTTCGGCATGCACCGCGGCAATCGCCGCTTGCAGGCAATACGGCCCGAACCTTCGGGTGGTCAGCGCCCGCTCCACCAGCGCACAACCTTCGGCGATCAACCCGGCATCCCAGCGCGAGCGATCCTGGTCGTCCAGCAGGATCAATTCTCCACTGGGTGACGTGCGCGCCGGCCGACGTGATTCGTGCAACAGCATCAACGCCAGCAACCCCATGACCTCCGGCTCCGGCAGCAATTCCATCAGCAATCGCCCGAGCCGAATCGCCTCGCGGGTCAGATCCTCACGGGTCAGCTCGGCGCCCATCGATGCCGAATAGCCTTCGTTGAACACCAGATAAATCACCCGCAACACGCTGTCGAGGCGCTCGGGCAGTTCGCTCAGGCTGGGGACTTGATAAGGAATTCTGGCGTCGCGAATCTTCGCCTTGGCACGGACGATGCGCTGGGCAATCGCCGCCGGTGCCGAGAGAAACGCGCGGGCGATTTCCTCGGTGGTCAGGTCACAGACTTCACGCAGGGTCAGCGGCACTTGCGCATCCGCCGCCAGCGCCGGGTGACAGCAGGTGAAGATCAGCCGCAGGCGGTCGTCTTCCACGTCTTCGCCACTCCAGTCGGCCTGTTCCAATTCTTCGAGCTGCGCCAGCAACAGCGGCTGCGAGGCCTTGAACCGGGCGCGCCGGCGCAACACATCGATGGCCTTGAAGCGCCCGGTAGACACCAGCCAGGTGCGCGGGTTGTCCGGCACGCCATCGCGCTGCCAGCGCTCGACCGCGACGAAGAACGCCTCGTGCAAGGCTTCTTCGGCGAGGTCGAAATCCCCGAGCAGACGAATCAGGGTCGCCAGAATCCGCCGCGAGTCTTCGCGATAGACCTGCTCGACCCGCGCCCGGACTTCAGACATTCAACTGCCGCACCGGACGCACTTCAACGCTGCCGACCCGGGCCGCCGGAATGTTACCGGCGACCTGAATCGCTTCGTTGAGATCCTTGGCATCGATCAGGTAGAAACCGGCCAGTTGCTCCTTGGTTTCAGCGAACGGGCCATCTGTGATCGACAGCTTGCCGTTGCGCATGCGCACCGTGGTCGCGGTCTGCACCGACTCCAGCGCTTCGGCCGCGACCATCCGCCCGCTGCCCTGAATCGACTCGGCATAGGCCCAGCACTCGGCGTCTTCCGGGCTGTCGGGCGAGGTGTGCAGCAAGTGCTCGTCGCTGTAGACCAGGCATAGATACTTCATGGCTTTCTCCTGATTCGAACGGATCAACTATGGCTGAAGATCAGGGTTGCACATCGAACAGCGTGCTGCCGCTCATCGGATCGAACGGTGCAGACCAGTGCTCGTGAGCGATTTTCCACGTCCCGCCGACCTGCCGATAGCACGCGGTGGCGCGCATCCAGCAGCTCTGGGTTTCACCCTTGTCGTTGGTGCCGCCGCAATGCGTTACCCAATGGGCGAAGGCGAGGTTGTCGGCGGTCTCGATGGCGATCTCGTGAAACTCGAAAACGTGCGGGCCGGAACACATCTCCATGCAGGCTTCCCAGTGGGCACGGTAGGCCGCTTTGCCCTTGAATTGCAGGGCCTTGATCGCATCGAAGGAGACGATGTCGTCGGTGTACAACGTCATGACCTTGTCGACGTTCTTGGTCATTACCGCGTCGCGGTAGGTATTGATCAGGGTCTGGATTTCAGTCTGTGCGCTCATGGTGTTCTCCGTGGTTTTTGTGCTGAAGACACCCTTAGTCGTTCGGCCATCGTACGGATCGACAGACGAAACAAAAAATTTCCGCCGAACACAAAATCGCTAGAATCCGAGGCTCATCTTTGTAGGAAAAAGGAAATTCCCGTGTCAGCCCAACTCGTGCCGTACGACAGCCTGAACGCGTTGCAGCGTCAGCAGGTCGAGGCGATTGAAATCCATCCCGAGCAGATCAAGTTCTCCGGCGACATCCATGGCGCGCTGCACACGCTGCTGTCCAAACCTGGTCCCGGCGTCAAAGGCTTTGCCCTGCTGGCCGACCAGGTGCCGGTGGCGTTCCTGCTGCTCAAGCGCCCGCCCGTGTTGCCGGCCTGGGCCAATGAACACAGCGCCACCCTGCACGCCTTGCAGGTCGATCACCGGGCGCAGGGCAAAGGTTACGGCAAGGCCTGCCTGCAAGCGTTGCCCAAGGTGGCGCGTGAAGCATGGCCGGAGATCAAGGGGCTGGAACTGTCGGTGGATGCCGATAACGATGCCGCCATCGCGCTGTACGCCAAACACGGTTTCGTCGACAGCGGCGAAGCGTACAAGGGCCGGATCGGTTACGAGCGGCGTATGGGACTGTTTTTCTAAGTCATCGAGGGATGCACGATGATCGATTCAATCGAAGCACTGGAAGCTATTTACGGCCTGCCCCACGAGCGTGCGGTGCGCAAGCAGATCGGGTTTCTCAACGAGGATTATCAGGCGATGGTGCGCCTGTCGCCGCTGGTGATCATCAGCTCGGTGGGCGCCGACGGTCTCGACAATTCGCCGCGGGGTGATGCGCCGGGGTTCGTGCGGATCATCGACAGGAACACCCTGGCCCTGCCGGACCGCCCGGGCAACAACCGCATCGATACCCTGCGCAATGTGCTGCACGATCCTCGGGTGTCGTTGCTGTTCATCATTCCGGGCATTGGCGAGACCTTGCGGGTCAATGGCACCGTGACCATCAGCGCCGATCCTGAGCTGCTGGAAAGCTTTGCGGTGAACGGCAAACCGGCGAAAACGGTGTTGCTGGTGACGGTAGAGGCGGCGTTTTTCCACTGCTCGAAAGCCTTTGTGCGCTCTGACGCCTGGAACCCCGAAACCCACCTGCCGCGCTCGGCCCTGCCCTCTGCCGGCGCCTTCCACAAGCGCCTGAATGACGGGCAGTTTGACGCCGAGACCTACGACCGCGAAGCACCGAAAAGAGTAAGCGACACTCTCTACTGAACGGGGAACTCAAAACGCCACAACCCTCTGTGGGAGCGAGCCTGCTCGCGAAAGCGTCATATCAGTCAACAAATTGGTTGGTTGACACGCCCTCTTCGCGAGCAGGCTCGCTCCCACAGTTTTGAACGGGTTGAATCAGAGAGTAAGAATCATCTCGTGCCACGCCATCCCGCCATGGTCGGACTCCGACGGCTTGATGTAGGCAAAGCCGAACCCGGCGTACAGCGGAATATGCTTCTCCTTGCACATCAGATGAATCGTCGCTTTATCCATCCCGCGCATGCGTTCGATGAACTCGGCCATCAAGCGCTTGGCCAGACCCTGCCCCTGATAGTCCGGGTGCACCACCACCGACATGATCACCACGTTCGGCCCTTGCGGATCGTGACCGATCAGCTCCTTGAACGCCTCGTCGGACATCTGCACGTCAAATGCCGCACCGGAGTTCACGAAACCAGCGACTACGCCGTCCACTTCGGCGACGATAAAGCCCTCCGGCCAAGTAGCGATGCGCGTGGCGATCTTCTCGCGAGTGGCGGCTTCATCGCCTTCGTAGGCAACGGTTTCGATCGCGTAGCAGCGATCCAGGTCGGCGGCGGTGACGTTGCGGATGACGGTGTTCATGGCAGCTCGAAAATCAACGGAGAAAAGTGCGCAAAGCATAAAGGAATAAGGTGTTCATATCGATCCGCGCGGGGGGCGTAAAGCCTGCGTATAAGCGCTTTTCTTCGTGCCGGCGACGGGCTATTCCTGCGGTGTGTCTCTGATCACCCTTGGGGGTAACCGCTTATGAGCAGCGTTGAAATCGGCCTGTTGATGGTGTTGGGCATCAGTACGTTCGGCTTTATCACCCTGGGCATCGACCTGTTGCGGGCGCGACGGCTGGGCAAGGGCAAACGCGGTTGAACAGCATGAGGCGGATCAGTGATCCGCCTCATCGTCATGGGCTCATGCTTTGCTGTCGACCGGTACGCAGATTTCCAGTTTGCCGGTGTGCAGTCGCGGATTGAAATCGGCGCTGTAGCGTTCCAGTTCCGGGGCATTCAGTTCCACGTAATGGGAAGTCGGTAGCCAGGTCTTGTAGATGTATTGCAGGGTTTGCGGCAACTGGTCGAGCGGTCCCTTGTGCTCGAACACCGCGTACTGCCGGGGCAGCACTTCGACCCACTGGTAGACTTTCTGGTCGAGGTCATCGAGCTTGCTGATTTCCACCCCGGCGATGTAGTCGAAGCCACCCTTGCCGTCGAAATTGCTGCAGACGCCGTAGGTCACTTCGTTTTTTTGTCCCTGTATCTTTCCCAGGTGCGGCAAGAACTTTTCCCACAGCGCGGGGATGTCCTTGGCAGTGTCCTGGGTAAATCGTCCACGAAATCCCGCGATCAGCAGGAAGTGTCCATGTTCGAAGCGAGGTTCCGCCACTTCGACGCGTTTTTGCTCATCCATGACTCGACTCCTGGAACAAAAGTAGGGGTTCGGCTGCTGAGTATAGAAGCCAAACCCGATTCGCAATGTCACAAGGCGTGCAACTGGTCGGCGGCCCCGGAGCCAACGAACTCGTTATAACCGGATACGATCACGTAAACCGCGAAATAGCAGAAGATCGCCGCCGATGCCATGTAGGAGTAGCGCAACAGCTTGTCGCCGAGCAACTTGCCGCCGTGGCTCGCGGCAAAGCACAGACCGGCCGACCACAGCAGGCCGGCGCAGAGAAAACCGCCGAGAAACAGCGCCGAGCTGAGCGGGCCGCCGCCACCGGAACGGGCGATCAGGGTGCCGCCAACCGCGGCGAACCACAGAATCGCGCTAGGCGAGGACATAGCGAGGAAGATCCCTCGGAAGAATTCCTTGCGATGGGAGTTCTGCCCCACCTCCGCCGTCGCCGCCAACTGCGCTTCGTGGTGAATCGCCGAATAGATCATCTTCGCCGCAAAGTAGATCAGCAGCGCCGACCCGCCGATCCACAGCACCCAGCGCACGCTTTCGTACTGCAGCAGCACGGTCATCCCGGCCAGCGCCAGCACTGCGTAGATCAGGTCGCCGACGCAGGTGCCGAGGCCCAGCGCGAAGCCCTGAAAGTAACCGCGCTGCATCGCCAGGGTGATCATTGCGATGTTGGCTACGCCGATGTCCAGGCACAGCGAAAGGCTCAGCAAGAAGCCGCTGGTGAATTCCATTAAGCATTTCCTTGGAAAAAATTATTGTCGTGCACGCTGGACAGTCCGCCATCGCTGCCCTTATCTTCCGCCACAGGTCACCGCAGTGACCAGCGTCGCTCGGACGGTTCCGGGCGCTTACGTTATCCGAGGCAACAATGGCTGAACAAGGTTCGCCGCGCCGCTTTGCGCGCATTGATCGACTCCCCCCTTACGTTTTCAACATCACCGCCGAGCTGAAGATGGCCGCGCGGCGTCGTGGTGAAGACATCATTGACTTGAGCATGGGCAACCCCGACGGGGCCACACCGCCGCACATCGTCGAAAAACTCGTACAAGTTGCCCAACGTGAAGACACCCACGGTTACTCCACGTCCAAGGGCATTCCGCGCCTGCGTCGGGCGATTTCCAACTGGTACAAGCAACGCTACGCGGTCGACATCGACCCGGAAAGCGAAGCCATCGTCACCATCGGTTCCAAGGAAGGCCTGGCGCATTTGATGCTGGCCACCCTGGATCAGGGCGACACGGTGCTGGTGCCGAACCCGAGCTACCCGATTCACATCTACGGCGCAGTGATTGCCGGCGCCCAGGTGCGTTCGGTGCCGCTGGTGCCGGGCGTGGACTTCTTCGATGAACTGGAGCGGGCGATTCGCGGTTCGATCCCCAAGCCGAAAATGATGATCCTCGGCTTCCCGTCCAACCCCACCGCGCAGTGCGTCGAGCTGGATTTCTTCGAACGGGTGATCGCCCTCGCCAAGCAGTACGACGTACTGGTGATTCACGACCTGGCTTACGCCGATATCGTCTACGACGGCTGGAAAGCCCCGTCGATCATGCAGGTACCCGGCGCCAAGGACATCGCGGTGGAGTTTTTCACCCTGTCCAAGAGCTACAATATGGCTGGCTGGCGCATCGGTTTCATGGTCGGCAACCCGGAGCTGGTCAACGCCCTGGCACGGATCAAGAGCTATCACGACTACGGCACCTTCACTCCGCTGCAAGTGGCGGCGATTGCCGCGCTGGAAGGCGATCAGCAATGCGTGCGCGACATCGCCGAGCAGTATCGCCAGCGTCGTAACGTGCTGGTCAAAGGCCTGCATGAACTGGGCTGGATGGTCGAGAATCCGAAGGCTTCGATGTATGTCTGGGCGAAGATTCCCGAGGCGTACGCGCATCTGGGTTCGCTGGAATTTGCCAAGAAGCTGCTGGCCGAGGCCAAGGTCTGCGTCTCGCCGGGGGTGGGTTTTGGTGAGTATGGCGATGATCACGTGCGCTTCGCGCTGATCGAGAACCAGGACCGGATTCGTCAGGCGGTGCGCGGGATTCGCGGGATGTTCCGGGCGGATGGCTTAGTCACCAAAACTGGCGCCTGACACCTGCCCCCTGTGGGAGCGAGCCTGCTCGCGAAAGCGGTCTATCAGTCAACATATTGGTTGTCTGACATGGCCTCTTCGCGAGCAGGCTCGCTCCCACATTGGTTTTGGGTGAACCCTAAAATCAGCGCACAAAAAAACCGCATCGCTGCGGTTTTTTTGTGTCTGTGTGATCGCTTACACGAACAGCGACAACAGCAGGATAAAGCCCAGGCCCACCACCGACAGGATGGTTTCCATCGCGGTCCAGGTCTTGAAGGTTTCGGCCACGGTCATGTTGAAGTACTGCTTCACCAGCCAGAAGCCGGCGTCGTTCACATGAGACAGGATCAACGAACCGGCACCGGTGGCCAGCACCAGCAGCTCACGGTTGACGCCCGGAATCATTCCCACCACCGGCACCACGATGCCGGCGCCCGTGATGGTCGCCACGGTGGCCGAACCGGTGGCGATACGAATCACCGCCGCCACCAGCCATGCCAGCAGAATCGGCGAGATCTGCGCGCTGACTGCCATGTGGCCGATCACGTCGCCCACACCACTGGTCACCAGCATCTGCTTGAAGCCACCGCCAGCACCGATGATCAGGATGATCGCGGCGGTCGGCGCCAGGCTCGCGTCCAGCCACTTGAGCATCTGCTGCGAACCGATGCCCTGCTTGTGACCGAAGGTGTACAACGACAGCAGCAAGGCCAGCAGCAGTGCCGAGATCGGGTGACCGATCATGTCCATCCAGGTGCGGAAGAAGTGACCGTCCGGCAACGCGACGTCAGCGAAGGTTTTCAGCAGCATCAGGAACACCGGCAACAGCACGGTAATCAGGGTGATGCTGAAGCTCGGCAACTTGGTTGAGTCGTCGCTTTCACGGGCCAGTTGATCAACCAGTTCCTGATTCGGGTGACCGGGGATGTGCTTGGCGATGAAGGTACCGAAGATCGGACCGGCAATGATGGCGGTCGGCAGCGCGACGATCAGACCGTAGAGAATGGTCTTGCCGATGTCAGCGCCGAACACGCCGATGGCCAGCAGCGGGCCCGGGTGCGGCGGCACCAGACCGTGTACCGCGGACAGGCCGGCGAGCAGCGGGATACCGATCTTGATGATCGACACACCGGTACGGCGGGCAACGATGAACACCAGCGGAATCAGCAGCACGAAGCCGATTTCAAAGAACAGCGGAATACCGACGAGGAACGCGGCGAACATCATTGCCCACTGCACTTTGTCCTTGCCGAAGGCGCGGATCAGGGTCTGCGCGATCTGATCGGCGCCACCGGACTCGGCCATCATTTTGCCGAGCATGGTGCCCAGCGCGAGGATGATGCCGACGAAACCGAGCACACCACCGAAGCCGTCCTGGAACGCCTTGATGATGGTGCCGATCGGCATGCCGGACGTCAGGCCGAGGAACGCGGCCGCGATGGTCAGCGAGATAAAGGGGTGAATCTTGAATTTGGTGATCAGGATAATCAGGCCGATTACCGTGACCACTGCATCGAGCAGCAGGTAGGCGTCGTGGGACATGCCAAACATTGGGGGTGTCTCCTGGCTTGTTGTTGTTATTAAAGCGGGTTAAACAGAATTCGTGAGGACAGCGCTAGCTCTTTCAACACACTCATACCGCCTGTTTCAAACCGTGGGCCTGCCACCAGACGTGCGCCTGGGCAGCCAATTCTTCAACGCTGTGGATCGAAGCATTCAGCGCCAGGGTCAACGGCTCACCTACCGGCGATTCGAGGGTGGCGAACTGGCTTTCGATCAACGTTGCCGGCATGAAGTGTCCCGGGCGATGGGACACGCGGTCGGCGGCCACTTCCGGGGTCAGCTCAAGAAACACGAAGCCCAGGCCCGGCAAGGCACTGCGTAGCACTTCGCGATAACTGTGTTTAAGGGCCGAGCAGGTCAGCACCGGGCGTTTACCCGATGCATCGACGCGACGCAGTTCATCGCACAGGCTGTCGAGCCAGCCGGCACGGTCGTCGTCGTTCAAGGGGATCCCCGCGCTCATCTTTTCGATGTTGGCGGCCGGATGAAAAGTATCGCCTTCAATGGCAGTGGCGCCGCTCAATTGGCACAGGGCCTCGCTGACGCACGTCTTGCCGCAACCGGCAACGCCCATGATGACTAGGGCGGTGATGGGATGACTCATATAACACCTCAGCGCGCAGACAGCGCTACCTTTGCTAGCTATGACTCTAGTGCACAGGCAGAAGTTGCCGACGCCTTCTTGTCGTTTTTTTGGGTTGCAGCAGGTTTGTTCCCAACGCCAAAAAGCGAAGATCAGGCAGGACCTCGCTTACGCATTTGCAGCTGCATCAGGACAGCGCTACCTTAGTGCCTTGATTTTTGTTTGGCAAGCCGCCCGATGACCACCCCTAAAAACGATAAAAACACTCGCACCACCGGCCGTCCCACCCTTAATGAAGTTGCCCGCCTCGCCGGCGTGAGCCCGATTACCGCCTCCCGCGCCTTGCGCGGGGTCAGCACGGTCGCCACGGAACTGGTGGAAAAAGTGCAGAAAGCCGCGCTTGAACTCAACTACGTGGTCAACCCTGCCGCCCGCGCATTGGCCTCGGCGCAGAGCCATTCAGTGGTGGTGCTGGTGCCATCGCTGTCCAACCTGTTGTTCATCGATACGCTGGAAGCCATTCATCGGGTGCTGACACCCAAGGGCTTCGAAGTGCTGATCGGCAACTTCCACTATTCGCGCGATGAAGAAGAGAACCTGCTGCGCAACTACATGGCTTATCAGCCGCGTGGTTTGCTGCTGACCGGGTTTGATCGCACGGAAAGTTCGCGGCGGATGATCGAGGCCAGCAATATTCCCTGCGTGTACATGATGGAACTGGACAGCGCTGCCGGCGTGAATTGTGTGGGTTTCTCGCAGCTCAATGCCGGCGAAACTGCTGCCGAACATTTGCTCTCTCGTGGGCGCAAGCGTCTGGCCTACATCGGTGCGCAACTGGATCAGCGCACCTTGTTGCGCGGTGAAGGTTTCCGCAAAGCCCTGCAGAAGGCCGGGCGCTACGACCCGGATCTGGAAGTGCTGACGCCGCGCTCCTCGTCCGTGGGCCTGGGCGGTGAACTGTTCCTGCAACTGCTGGCAGCGCATCCGGATGTGGATGCGATCTTCTTTGGTAACGACGACCTGGCGCAGGGTGCGCTGCTGGAGGCGCTGCGCAACGGGATCAAGATCCCCGAGCAGGTGGCGATTCTCGGCTTCAACGATTTGCCGATGTCCGAACACATGGTGCCGCGCCTGAGCAGCATCAACACCCCACGCGAGGCGATCGGCCGGCGTGCGGCGGAGCAGATGTTGACGTTGATGGCGGGGAATAGTGTGGCGCGGCCGGTGGAAGATATGGGTTTTGAACTGAAGATTCGCGAGAGTACCTGAGCTCTGAAATCCTGTCGGAAGCAATCCCTGTGGGAGCTGGCTTGCCAGCGATGGCGTCAGGCCAGTCGATACAGTGTTGACTGATACACCGCAATCGCTGGCAAGCCAGCTCCCACAGTTTTTTGGTACACCCACCCTGTGCATGTATCAGTGGCTGAGCAGGTCGACGAGCGCCAGCGCGCCCTTCTGCAGCGGCTGGCTCTTGAGCCACACCGCGTGGACCGGCAGTACCAGGCCGTTTTCGATGTTGCGGAAATTCAGGCGCTTCAGTCGTCCGCTGTCCAGCCACGGCTGCACCACCGACAGCGGGAAATTGCCCCAGCCCAACCCCGCCTCGACCATCTCCAACGCAGTCTCCAGGGTGTCGGTGCGCCAGTGCGATTCGGCCACCAGCGGTCGAGTTTCGCTGATCGGCAAGTCGCGACTGGCGACGAAGATCTGCCGCACATGCACCAGGTCTTCGAGAAACAGATCCTGCCCCTGCAACAACGGACTGTCCGCCGCCAGCGTGGCGATCATCCGTTCGCTGCCGACAAACTGAAAACGCTCCAGCACGTTCATGCTCAACCCGGCGAACGCCAGGCACACGCTGACGCGGCCACGGTGCAGCATCGCCAGCACATCGTCCTGCGGCGCGGTCAGCACTTCGATGTCGAGCAGCGGATGACGCTCGGCAATCACCTTGATCGCGGCGAGCAAACGGCGACGGTCGACGTCCGCGACCACGCCTATCGACAGCCTGCTCTCCAGCCCCAGCGACAACTCCACCGCATGCACTTGCAGTTGCTTGAGCTGCTCGGCAATCAGCCGCGCGTGGGGCACCAGTGACAGTGCCATCGCTGTCGGCTGCGGCTCGCGATGGCTGCGGTCGAACAAGGCGTAGCCAAGCTCCGCCTCCAGATTGCCGATAGCCATGCTCACCGCCGACGGCACCCGCCCCAAAGCGCGGGCAGCAGCGGAAAACGAGCCACGCTCGATCACTGCGAGGAACAGTTCGATGCTGTCGCTGTTGAAATTCACTTCATCTACCTATCACCAAAACTGAAAGCTACTGACTTTTTCTGTCACGCCTATTGAAGCTATCTTTCGCCGCCTTCGCCAGTCCCGCTGGCCATCGAGTTCAAGACAGAGGCAAATCCCCATGCAAGGCGTCAAACGCAAACTGGTCTACGTGTCGCTCTACGAAGTGATCGGCATGACCTTCTCCGCCCTCGGCCTGGCGCTGTTATCCGGCACTTCGCCCGGCAGCACTGGCCCACTGGCGGTGATCATCACCACCATCGCCGTGACCTGGAATTTCATCTACACCTCGCTGTTCGAGCACTGGGAAAGCCGCCAGCAGTCACGCACCCGCACGGTCAAACGGCGCATCGCTCATGCAGTGGGTTTTCAACTGACGCTGATAGTGTTCCTGATTCCGCTGATTGCCTGGTGGATGAACATCAGTCTGGTGCAGGCGTTCCTGCTGGATCTGGCACTGATCATCTTCATCCCGTGCTACACGTTCGCCTTCAACTGGCTGTTCGATCGCATTTTCGGCTTGCCGGCGTCGGCGCTGCCCGATTCGACCGCTGCGGCATAAATCGTTAATTGGTAAGTAGTTATTGCAAGAAATCGGCGGTTCTCCGGGGCTAACCGCCGAAATTCACAATCCGTGAACTCCGATAGCAGGCTAAGCTTTTCCATCAATAAAAAATGGATCCGCCGATGACTGCTCACGCCCCCGCCGCCGCGCAACGCGACGGCATCGACCCGATACGCGCCGCCGAGATTTCCGCCCGCATCGACCGCCTGCCCGCCGTCGCCACCATCTGGCGACTGGTGGCGCTGTTGTCGATTGGCGGTTTCTTCGAACTCTACGATTTGTTCCAGACCGCCTACATCAGTCCGGGGCTGATCCGTGACGGGATCTTCGCCACCGGCAATCAGGGCGTGTTCGGTTTCTCCGATCAGGCGGCGTTCGCTTCCGCGACCTTCCTCGGCCTGTTCCTCGGCGCGAGCCTGCTCAGTCCGTTGGCTGACCGTTTCGGCCGCCGCGCAATCTTCACTTTTGCGCTGGTCTGGTACACCGTGGCCACGGTGCTGATGGGCGTTCAAAGCTCGGCGCTGGGCATTATCTGCATGCGTTTTCTGGTGGGCATCGGCCTCGGGATCGAGCTGGTGACCATCGACGCCTACCTCTCGGAGCTGGTGCCCAAACGCATGCGCAGTTCAGCGTTCGCCTTCGCCTTTTTTGTGCAGTTTCTCTCGGTGCCGGCGGTGGCACTCATGTCCTGGTGGCTGGTGCCGCAGGCGCCGTTCGGCGTGTCGGGCTGGCGTTGGGTGGTGCTGGCGAGTGCGGTGTTTGCGCTGTTCATCTGGTGGCTGCGCAAGCGCCTGCCGGAGTCGCCGCGCTGGCTGGCGCAGCATGGGCGGTTCGATGAAGCGAACAGGATTCTCGATGACATCGAAGCCCGCTGCGAGAAGGATCACCGCCAACCGCTGGACGCTCCGGAAACGGTGCCCGTGGATGTCGAGGGCAAGGGTCGCTTCGCCGACATCTGGCAGCCGCCATATCGGCGTCGCGCATTGATGCTGATCGTGTTTCACGTGTTCCAGGCGATCGGTTTCTTCGGTTTTGGTAACTGGCTGCCGGCGTTGCTTTCCGGCCAGGGCGTGAGCGTCACCCACAGCCTGATGTACGCGTTTATCATCACCCTCGCCTACCCGCTCGGGCCGTTGTTGTTCGTCAAGTTTGCCAACCGTTTCGAGAACAAGTGGCAGATCGTCGGCTCGGCCCTTGGCGCCATGACTTTCGGCACTTTGTTCGCGTTGCAGACCAGCGCCTTCGGCCTGATCTTCTGCGGGGTGATGATCACCTTTTGCAATGCGTGGCTGAGCTTCAGTTATCACTCGTACCAGAGCGAACTGTTCCCGACCAACATCCGCGCCCGAGCGGTGGGTTTCTGCTATTCGTTCAGCCGTTTATCGACGGTGTTCAGCAGCCTGCTGATTGGGCTGTTCCTCGATCACTTCGGCACGCCCGGGGTGCTCGCGTTCATCGTCAGCAGCATGCTGATCGTGATGCTGACCATCGGCTGGTTCGGCCCGCGCACGCGCAATCTGGCGCTGGAAAACATTGCCCACCGCTGAGGCCACACGGTCATCCTCTGCCGCCCGACGGCAAGGGATGACCGCTTTGTTCGGCGCACAAGTTGCGTAACTCGTTGAAATCATGTGTTTTTGCGCGAAGGCACGGTAATTGCTGCTTCAGGCCCGTCAGCAATTATCCATAGGGCTCCATCATGATGTTGGTCAGTGCCAAACAGCAGCAGCTCATTCACCTGCCCAAGCGGCTGGCGGATGACGCGACCACGACCGCCGCTGCCGGTCTGCAAAGCGGCCTGCACGGCGCCATGCTGCAATCGCTGCAGAACCAGGCCCAGTCGCAGGCGACCGACGCGACCTCCAAGGTTGAGGATTCGGCCACGCAGATCGCCACCCAGCAAGTGGCCGCCGCCACGCGCATCAGCGATAACGTCGACGAAGCGTTCGCCAAGACCCGTGTCGGCCTGCAAACCACCGACGCCACGGCGGCCGGCACCACCATCGGGACCTCGGCCACTGACGCGTTCAAGGACTACATGAGCAAGTCGCCGGAACAGCGCCTGCGCGACAGTATCCTTCAGAGCATGGGCATCACCGAAGACGACATCAAAGCCATGCCGCCAGAGAAACAACTGGCCATCGGCAAAGAGATCGCCGAGCGTCTGCAGGACAAGATGAAGCTGGCGCAAGCGGAAAAAGACAACGTCAATGACGTCAAGGACAGCGACAAACTGGCGGACAAGTTTCTCGCGGCGCTGTGATCTGAAAGTTGCTTAGAAACCAATGTAGGAGTGAGCCTGCTCGCGATAGCGATACATCAGTTACTTATCCTGTGACTGACGCACCGCAATCGCGAGCAGGCTCACTCCTACCGTTGTTGATGGGTGTCAGTTTAGTTGCAACGTCGCATTGAACTGCCCGATCGCATCCACCACATGCCGTGATCCCTGCTGAATCTCCAGAATCACCTCCCCCGCCTCGTTCGCCAGTTCCACACCCAGCCCGGTGCGGCTCAGGCTCGACTGCATGCTCGACACCGCGCTCAGCGACAGGTCATGGTTTTTGCGCACCACTTCGACAATCTCTAGGGTCGCCTGACTGGTGCGCGCCGCGAGACTGCGCACCTCGTCCGCCACCACCGCAAAACCGCGTCCGTGTTCACCGGCTCGCGCCGCTTCGATGGCCGCGTTGAGCGCCAGCAGGTTGGTCTGATCGGCGATGCCGCGGATGGTCTGGACGATGGTGCCGATGATGTCCGACTGCTTGCTGACCGCATCGATGCTCAGCGCCGCTTCGTTGAGGTCGCGGGAAATGTCCTGAATGATCTGCACCGTCTGCTGCACCACCTGTGAGCCTTTTTGCGCGCAGGCGTCGTTTTGAACCGAGGTGCTGTGGGCCGATTCCGCGGCGTTTTGCAACGTGGTCATTTGGCTGGTGATGTCGCTGGCGAACTTCACCACCTTGTACAAACGACCCTTGGTGTCGAACAGCGGGTTGTACGAGGCTTCGAGATAGACCATCTGCCCGGACTTGTTCTTGCGTTCGAAACGGTGCGAGTGATATTCGCCGCGATTGAGCGACGCCCAGAACGCCTTGTACTGCGCCGATTCGGATTCGGAACGGTGACAGAACATGCTGTGGTGATGGCCAACGATTTCGTTGAGCGAGTACTGCATGGTTTTCAGAAAGTTGTCGTTGGCGGTAATCACGTTGCCGTCCGGGGTGAACTCGATCACCGCCATCGAACGGCTGATCGCCGCCAGCATGCTTTCTTCTTCGTGTTCTTTATTGACCCGGGCGGTGATGTCCGACGCCACTTTGATCACACTTTTGACTTGTTTGTCCGGGCCGTACACCGGCATGTAACTGGCTTCGAGCCAGATCTCCTTGCCGGACTTGTTCAAACGCAGGAACGTGCCGCTGATCGGCTCACCCCGGGCCAGGTCGCGCCACAATCTGGCGTACTCCTCGCTGCGGTAAAACGCTTCTTCGCAAAACACCCGGTGATGTTTGCCGCGCACTTCCTCGGCGCTGTAACCCATGGTCTTGCAGAAGTTTTCGTTGGCATCCAGAACAATGCCCTCGGGGGTAAATTCGATCATCGCCATGGAGCGGCTGATCGCTTCGAGCTTGGCGTTGGCTTCGGTCAAGGCGCAGCTGAAACGCTCGATTTCCTGCAGGTCAGCCTTGTGATGTAGGTTGAACATGGTTGTATCACCTTCCGCGCGGTCTTTTGATTTGATGAAAGTCAGGTCTTTCAGCATCCACCACTACGTTCCACAGAACAGGCACACGCATTCCTCCACGGGAGGAAGTTGTCAGGTGATAAATGATGTTTAATCCGAGGGTCCATGCAGCGACGCTCTAATCAAGACATCCTTCTCTTGATAGCCCAGCAGCGGGCCAGCCCTAACGTGCAGAAAACTTCCATGTACAACTTGCTCCTTGTTGGTTCAGTGTCCGGTGCCTTGGGTTGCGCACTCTGGCAGCGTTGAAATCACGGCTAACAGATGACGGTCGACATAGTTAGTTACAGCTAGCATAGCCATCGCCATGCCGTGCGCAAGGCCACTAGTCGGCCAGTATCTGGCACTTTTTGCACAAGAAACGGTTCAGCGAGCTGTCGCGACCGCCGTCTCCGCCACCAGATCCAGCAACGCCTGCACCGCCGCTGGCGGCGTCTGCCCCGCAGGCAGCACCAGCGAAAAGACCCGTTCGATACGTGGCTGCAGGGCAATCACGCGCAAGCCCTGGCGCTCGGCCGGCAAGGTCATTTCCGGCACCAGGGTCACGCCGAGATTTTCCCGCACCAACGTGAAGGCGCTGCTCCATTCGCGCACCTCGACCCGCACGTCCTGCAACTGCAACCCGGCCTCGGCGGCGAGGCTGCGGGCGTTGGTCGAGCAACCGCCGGTGGCCAGCACAAAAGGCAGCGCCGTCAGTTCTTGCAGGCTGACGCCCTGCTCGGTTCCTCGCAGCGCCAGCGGATGCCCTGCCGGCACCACCGCTACCCATTCATCCCGACCCAATGGCCCGGCGTTACGCTCGGGTGTCGGGTTGAGCACCACACCAACATCCACCAGACCGGCCGCGAGCAGGGTTTCCACCTCGTCGTCGCTGACCTCCAGCGCCACCACTTCGATCCCCGGATACAGCCGATTGAACTGGCGCAACAGCGGCGGCAGAAAACTCGCCAGCACCATGGGAAAACTCGCCAGACGAATTGTCCCGCGCAGCATCGGGCGCACGCTGTCGACGGTCTGGCGAATGGTCTCCAACGCACCGAGCATCAGCCGCGCCTGCTCGATCACCGGCAGGCCGATGGCGGTGGGCAAGGTCTGTCGGCTTTCGCGGCTGAACAGTTGCACGCCGAGGGTTTCTTCCATCAGCGCCAAGGCCTGGCTCGCGCCGGACTGGGTCATGCCGACCCGCTCGGCCGCGCGGGTGATGTTGCCGTGATCGGCGACGGCGACCACCAGCCGCCAATGCATCAGGTTCATCATGCCAGTAGCTGTCCTTATGGCAGGTTTCTGAAAGATTAATTTTACCGAGGGTGCGGCGCACTATGACACTGGCGCCAATTCCTCACCAGAGAGCTGCCGATGAAGCTGTATTACGCCCCGCAAGCCTGTTCACTGGCGCCGCACATTGTGTTGCGCGAACTTAAGCTGCCCTTCGTGCTGATTCGCGTCGACAACCGCAGCAAGCGCACCGCCAGCGGTGAAGACTTTCTCGCGATCAATCCCAAGGGGTACGTCGCGGCCCTGCAACTGGACGACGGCACGGTACTGACCGAAGGCCCGGTGATCCTGCAATATCTGGCGGATCTGCAATCACAATCGGGACTGGCGCCAGCACCCGGCAGTTTTGAAAGGCTGCGTTTGCAGGAGTGGCTGAATTTCATTTCGAGCGAGATCCACGGCGGGCTTGGTGCGCTGTTCGATGAGCGGTTGCCGGCCGAGGTGATAAAGGAGAAGTTGTTCAAGCGTTTTGCGGAGTTGGTCAGGGTGCTGGAGCAGCAGGAGTATCTGTTGCCGAGCGGCTTCAGCGTCGCGGATGCCTTGTTGTTTGTGGTGTTGCGCTGGGCCGGGTTGTTCGGGATCGAACTGGCGCAGTGGCCGGCACTTGCGCGGTTTCAGGCGCGGATTGAGCAGCGGCCGACCGTGATGGCGGCGTTGGCGGCGGAAGCGGCGTAAGTCTTTAGATCATTCGCGAGCAAGCCCGCTCCCACAGGAGTTTTGTGCACGTCAAAAATCCAGTGTGGGAGCGAGCTTGCTCGCGAAGGCGGTAGCTCAAACGCCACCGATCAAACAGTTGAAACTCAAAGCCCCGCCGTCACCTTGCTCGCCACCTCCCCCGGCACCCACGCCCTCCACACCTGCGGCTGATCGCGCAAAAATGCTTCGGCTACCTGCCGTGGTGGCTGGCGCTTTTCGCTCATCCCGGCCAGCGTCTGGTTCAGCAGATCAATCGGCAAATCGACTTTCTCGAAGAACGACACCAGCTCCGGGTATTGCGCCTTGAACGGCGCCGACACGCCAATCGCCAGGCTGGCCGGCATCGAGCGGGTGCCCTTGGGATTCGGGTTGTTGGCATCGGCCAGGGTTTTCCAGGCTTCAGCATCGAACGGCGGCTCTTCGAGCTTCACCAGTTTGAAGCGCCCGAGCAGCGGCGTCGGCGACCAGTAATAGAACAGCACCGGTTTGCCGCGTTTGATCGACGACGCCACCTCGGCATCCAGCGCCGCGCCGGAGCCGGTGCGGAAGTTGACGTAGCTGTCGGTCAGCGCATAGGCCTTGAGCTTCTGGCTGTTGACGATCTCCGAAGTCCAGCCGGTCGGGCTGTTGAGGAAGCGTCCACGGCGCGGGTCTTCCGGGTCGCGGAACACGTCCTTGTAGCGCGGCAGGTCGGCCACCGATTTCAGCTCCGGGGCCAGCGGTTTGATCCCGCGTTCGGGGTCGCCCTTGATCACGTATTCCGGCACCCACCAGCCCTCGGTCGCGCCCTTGACCGTATCGCCAAGGCCGAACACCTTGCCTTCATTGGCCGCCTTGACCCACGCCGGACTGCGCCCGGCCCATTCCTCGCCGATCACCTGAATATCGTTTTTCGCCAGCGCCGCTTCCAGGCTGACGGTGCTGCCCGGCAGCGTGTCGGTCGGGTACCCGTAACCTTTTTCGACGATCAGGCGCAGCACTTCGGTGATGAAACTGCCGCTTTCCCAGGTGATGTCACCGAAGTGGATCGGTGCGGTTTTTTCCGCCGCCGAAACAGCGCCGACGCTCAGGCTCAGCGCCAGCAACGAACGGCCAAGCAGGGTTTTGATCGATCTCATGCGGACCTCTTGTCTGTCAGGATTTGGTTGGCGCTGTGGCGATCGCACAGGGCTTGGGAGCGGCTCATGTAAACGCTGACCGAACGCTGGGAGATGCCCAGTTCGGCGGCGATTTGCGGATAGGTCAGGCCATCGATGCGTGCCAGCAGGAAGGTCGAACGGACCTTGCCCGGCAGGCGTTGCAGGCTGTGATCGAGGCGTTTGAGGGTCTGGCTCAGTTGCGCGAGGTCTTCAGGCGAGATAGCGACCTCGACGTCGATCTGCTGCGCATGCCGGCGCTCCAGATCCGCCCGGCGCCAGCGCTGATAAAGCAAGCGCTGAGCAATCGTGGTGAGCATCGCGCGGGGTTCGCGAATCGCCGTGATACTGGGCGCCTGAAGCAATTGCGCGAAGGTTTCGGCGGCTATGTCTTCCGCGCCTGCGGAGTCGTGCAGATGTCGGCTCAGGTAAGTGCACAGCCAGCGGTAGTGGGCGCGGAACAGAGCGTCGAGATGATTGCGGTGAGCGGTGTCGGCGCCGGACATAAGGGCTCCTGGGTAAGGGTCGCTGAATGTCCGGTGATCCGGTGGCGCGATCGTAGCAAGGCGCCTTATGCATTAATAAGATTAATATTTCATTTTTATATTCTTTTTGGAAATATAAGGCTGTTCAGCGCAAGCGGCCGTAGCCCAACTCTTCAGCCTCACGTTGATAGTCGAGCAAGATCTGATAATCGCTTTCGCTGGCGGGCAACACTTCAGGCAAGCCGAGGATCTGCGCCACATCAGGCAATTCACGCAACGCCTGATTCATTACCCGGCGCAACTGTCCGATCTGCTCATTCGTGGCAGTCGCGGCGGTGATAAACGGCAACGTCGGGCTGAACGCACTACGCGCCACAACCCGCAATCCACTCACTTCTTCAGGCGCATGCTGAGCGAGGTAGGCATAGGTCACGCTGTCAATGGCCGCCAGATCGGCGCGCGCTTCACGCAACCAACGCAGACTTTCGCGGTGCGCCCCACTGATGCCGACCGTGGCGAAAAACTGCCCGTCGCGGTGTAAGGGCGCCAGACGCTGGCGCAACAGGTTCATGCCGCTGTTGGAGTCGTCACTGTTGATCACCCCACGGCTGCCGCGAAAATCCGCCAGGGTTTTGCGCGTATCGTCTGCACGGCTGAGGATCAGGCTGCAGTGATTGCCGGCGCTGGCGTCGGGCAGTTCGTAGCGTGGACGTCCGACGATGCGCACCTGATCGCGCAGCAAGGTCATCAAGGGATAGCCGCAGGTCTGGGTCAGCAGCAGATCCGGGGATAACCAAAGCTCGGGGAGCGACAGGCTTGCGGCGTTCAGGCGGGAGTGGCCGAGATGTTCGAGAATGCGAGAGATCCAGCGTTCGTTGGCCAAGCGGATGGGCTCGGGGGCGGTGTACATCAGCAGTTCGAGATGGTGTTGGGTCATACACGTTATTTCCCTGCAAATACTTACCCCTGTGGGAGCGGCGGTGCGACGATTCGACTTGCTCGCGAAAGCGGTGTGTCAGACACCAGACATGTCACTGTTCTACCGCTTTCGCGAGCAAGCCCGCTCCCACAGGGGTTTTGTGGTGTTTTTGAGGTTAGTGGTAAGGATGTTGCGGACTGTCGATCGGCTTCAAACCGTGCTGCCGCCACAACTGCCCATAACCCTGCACCAGAAACCCGCCACTGCGCGCTACCCATTGTTCGCGGCGCATCCGGTAGGCCGCCGGCAAGTCATACCACGCCAGCCCCGGCAGGTCGTGATGCACCAGATGCAAATTCAGAT
This sequence comes from Pseudomonas sp. URIL14HWK12:I6, assembly GCF_000514195.1. Classification (NCBI taxonomy): domain Bacteria; kingdom Pseudomonadati; phylum Pseudomonadota; class Gammaproteobacteria; order Pseudomonadales; family Pseudomonadaceae; genus Pseudomonas; species Pseudomonas sp. URIL14HWK12:I6. The sequence goes on along the minus strand of NZ_AZVL01000010.1, from coordinate 159,890 downwards.
TCAGAAACAGCCAGCGCCACGGCCAGCCGGCTTCGTTAAGCACGGTGCGCTGCTCCGGCTGAACGTGCGGGCGGTGTTCATAGTAGGAGCGGATCATCGCGATCGACAGTGCCGGCACACTGATCAGCAGCAGGTAATGCCAGACCGGCAACACGCTGAAGCGCGCGATAAACCACAGCATCAACACGCTGAACGCACCGTGGGTCAGCCACATCGACCAGGCCTGACGCTCGCGGTTTTTCAGGCGTTGCAGTTCTTCGGCAGCCAGTGCGATCAATCCCAGCGGCGCACCAATGATGAAGCGGCCGATTACGGTTTTATTCAGCCAGTGCAGGCTGCGTTCGAACAAGGAACTGCCCTGCCAACGCGCGGCCGTCAGATAACGGCTTTCCGGATCGATACCGGGCACAGTCAGGTGTTCATCGCGGTGATGCAGCAGGTGGCTGTCGCGATACAAGGTATACGGGTACCACACCGCAAAAGGTGCGTAGCCGAGGATTTTATTGAAAAGCACCGAGCGGGTCGGATGCCCATGCAGCAATTCATGCTGCACCGACAGCCACAGCACCAGCAGCGGAATCAGCAGCAATGTGCTCAAGCCGCGACCGAGCCACTGACTGTTGATGATGATCGCGAACCAGCCGCCATACACGCCGATCAGCAGCAGCCATGTCGGCCATTCGGTGCGGGCGGTGAAGCGCTGGCGCAGGGTTTCGATCTGCTGGCGATGGTCGGCATCGAAGTAATTCGGCATGGCGTGGCTCGGAACGGGAGTCTTCCCCTTCTGTGCAACGAAGCCGAGCAATCTTGCAGATTATTTTTGCGCTGAAACGAGAGCCCGGGGGACGGGCTCCCGAAGGACGTGATCAATGACCGAAAATATCGACCTTCTTGGCTTTCTTCTCTGCACGCTTTTCAATCGCCGTCTTCACCGGTTTCTTCTTCGCGGCTTTCTTTGAATCCATACCTTTGGACATGATGCTTACTCCACTCACAGGGATGTAGGCTCAGGTATACACCTATCGCGCGGCGCGCGTTCTTTTATAATCGGCGCTTTGCCCGCCGCCAGTCCGATCCCATGCCCGATACCCGATACGTCCTGCTCGACGAGCCTTTGTGGCCGTTGATGAACAAGTTTTACCGCAGCCACCAATCGTCGATGAAGGCGGTGCGCGATGCGCAGTTATGGGTGGCCCGTCGAGAGGACATCGTTGCCGCATTGTGCTTGCGGCCGGTGGCGGGCGGGTACTGGTTGACCGGATTGTTTGTTGATCCGGGTTGCCGTGAACAAGGGATCGCCGGAGAGTTGATCACGGCGGCGGTGAAGGATTTGCAGGAGCCGGTGTGGCTGTTCTGTCATCCGGACTTGCGCGGGTTTTACGAGCGGCGCGGTTTCATTTTCGATCCCGCCCTGCCCTACGCACTGGCCGAGCGGTTGAGCCGGTATGCGCGGAGCAAGCCGATGATTGCGCTGGGGCTGGAACCACATTCAATCTAAGATCACAGATACCCTTGTGGGAGCGGGCTTGCTCGCGAAGGCGTCGTGTCAGTCGCTGCATCAATTGACTGATACGACGCCTTCGCGAGCAAGCCCGCTCCCACATTGGGATAGAGGTGTTCTCAGGATCAGTCATCGGCTGTGGGATCGAGATCCGGGAACATCACTTCGGTAAAACCGAATTTGCTGAAGTCAGTGATGCGCGACGGATACAAGCGGCCGATCAGGTGATCGCATTCGTGCTGCACTACCCGCGCATGGAAGCCTGACGCCACGCGTACGATCGGCTCGCCCTTGGGATCAAAGCCTTCGTAGCGAATCTGCTGATAACGATCCACCGCACCGCGCAGGCCGGGCACCGACAGACAGCCCTCAAAGCCCTCCTCGGTCAGCGGACTCAGCGGCGTGATCAGCGGATTGATCAGGATCGTCTGCGGTACCGCCTCAGCGTCCGGGTAGCGTTCGCTGTGCTCGAAACCGAAGATCACCAGTTGCAGGTCGACGCCGATCTGCGGCGCGGCGAGGCCGACGCCACCGACACTTTCCATGGTCTGGAACATGTCATCGATCAGTTGCCACAGCTCGGGGCTGTCGAACATTTCCGGCGGCACGGCTGGAGCAATGCGCAGCAGGCGTTCGTCGCCCATTTTGAGGATTTCACGGATCATGGTCGGGCTTCGTCAGTGTCCGGCTTGAGCGAGTGGTCGCGCCCCAGGCCAGAGACATGTTGTTTGGGATGTTCATCGAGTTCGCCGGGGACTTTCTCGCCCTCGTCCTTGCCCTCGCTGGACATGTGTTCGATCACCGCATTCATCTCGGCGCCGAGCAGCAGCACCGCCGAGGAAATGTAGAAATACAGCAACAGCACGATGATCGCCCCGATGCTGCCATACATCGCGTTGTAGTTGGCGAAGGTTTTGACGTAGAACGCAAAGCCCAGTGAGGCGATGATCCACACCACCACGGCGAGTACCGAGCCGGGGGTGATGAAACGGAATTCCTGTTTGACGTCGGGCATCACGTAATAGATCAGCGCCACCGCGACCATCATCAGAAACACGATCACCGGCCAGCGCGCAATCGTCCACACGGTGACGATGAAGTCTTCCAGCCCCACCTGCGCGGCAATCCAGCCCATCACTTGCGGCCCGAGCACCATCAGTGCGGCCGCCACCAGCAACATGCCGGCAATGCCGACGGTGTAGAACACCGACAGCGGAAAACGCTTCCAGATCGGCCGGCCCTCGACCACGTCGTAAGCGGCGTTCATCGCACTCATCATCAGGCGCACACCGGCAGACGCGGTGTACAGGGCGATGACGATACCGACCGAAAGCAAGCCGCCCTTGGACTGCTGCAACTGATCGATCACCGGGTTGACCTGTTCCAGCGCCTGCGGCGGCAGCACCAGTTCCGACTGCAGGCGCAACCAGGTGAAGAAGTCCGGCAGGTGCAGGAAACCGATCAGGGCAATCAGGAACAGAATGAACGGGAACAGCGAGAACAGCATCTGGTAGGCCAGTGCCGAGGCGTAGGTCGACATCTCGTCGTCGACGAATTCAGTGACCGTGCGCACCATCACCCGGTGCAGTGGCAGACCTTTCATGTCTGGAAAAATCATTCGCGTCTCCTTTCGCCGCATTACAGGTTGAAGTCGTGGCGACTCAGGGGCCGTTTTCTACATCACGGTAGCCTACTTGGCGACCTTCGTGGATGGCTGTCGGGTTTTGACACAAAAACGGCCATCCTTGGATGGCCGCTCGTGTGTTTCGTTTAAGGCGGAATTACGCCTTGTCGACACCTTTCTTGATGGCGTCTTTGGCTTTGCCGACAGCTTGCTGGGCTTCACCTTTTTTCTCTTGCAGTTTGCCTTCGGCTTGCAGCTTGGTGTTGTCGGTTGCTTTGCCGACGCCTTGCTTGACGTTGCCGACTGCTTCGTTAGCCATGCCTTTTACTTTATCGCCAGTGCTACTCATGGTGTTTCTCCTTGGTGCATTGAAGGGGAAAGTCAGTACGTAATGATTGACTGGCCGGGTTTGCCACGAGTTTCATTTATTTTTGCCGTTCATTTCGTCGTGCCATGCAGGTTGGGCTTTATGTTTGCCCCGCAAGCCCCGAGAATGCGCACCTATGGGCGCCGTGCGCCAACGATCAGATCCCGCAGGAATGTTATGAAACTCGATAAAAAGCAGGCCATTGCCCGTCGCAACCAGGAACTGGGCGGCGCCGTGCTCGGCACCAACAACTGCCACTTCGCCGAATTGAACCGCAACCGCAACATCTGGTGGTTCGACCTGCCGGTGACGCGCCTCGCCGTCGGTCAGTACGAGTGGATTCACCTGCTGATGCACACCCCGGCCACCGACGAACTGCTGCACCTGAAAGTGCCGACCGTGTTCCTGCGGGAAAAGCTCGAAGGCCTGGTGATTCGCAACGAAGGCAAGCGCAAGGCGGCGTTGAGCCTGGAATTGAGTGCAGACAAGGATTCGTATCTGCAGGACATGCGTCCGGCGGGAACCAATGTGAATTTCGCGCCGTTCCGGCAGTAACCGAAAAGCTTCGCGAGCAAGCCCGCTCCCACATTTGACTGTATTCCAACTGGAGGAACGCGGTTGAATGTGGGAGCGGGCTTGCTCGCGAAGGCGGCATCACAGTCACTACAGATCCACCACCTACTCCAACAAAAAGCCCCGCATCTGCGGGGCTTTTTGCTTCAGGCGGCGGACTTGGCCTTGATCTTCTTCAGCTCTTCATCACGCAACTCACGACGCAGGATCTTGCCGACGTTGGTGGTCGGCAGCGCATCGCGGAACTCCACCGAACGCGGCACCTTGTAACCGGTGACGTTGGCGCGCATGTGCTCCATCACGGTTTCCTTGGTCAGGGTCACGCCCGGCTTGGCCACGATGAAGATCTTGATCGCCTCGCCCGACTTCTCGTCCGGCACGCCGATGGCCGCGCACTGCAACACACCCGGCAGGGTCGCCAGCACGTCTTCCAGTTCGTTCGGGTAAACGTTGAAACCGGAGACCAGAATCATGTCTTTCTTGCGATCAACGATGCGCATGTAGCCATCGGGCTGGATCAGCGCGATGTCACCGGTCTTCAGCCAGCCTTCGCTGTCGAGGATCTCGTCGGTGGCTTCCTGACGCTGCCAGTAGCCCTTCATCACTTGCGGGCCCTTGACGCACAGCTCGCCGATTTCGCCCATAGGCTGCTCGACACCGGCATCGTCAATGACTTTGCACAGGGTCGACGGCACCGGAATGCCGATGGTGCCGATCTGAATGTTCTGGATCGGGTTGACCGTGGCCACCGGGCTGGTTTCGGTCATGCCGTAACCTTCGCAGATCGAGCAACCGGTCACTGCTTTCCAGCGCTCGGCGGCGGCCAGTTGCAGGGCCATGCCGCCGGACAGGGTGACTTTCAGATTGGAGAAATCCAGCTTGCGGAAACCTTCGTTGTTGCACAGCGCGACGAACAGCGTGTTCAGGCCGACAAAACCGCTGAACTTCCACTTCGACAGTTCCTTGACCATCGCCGGCAGGTCGCGCGGGTTGCTGATCAGGATGTTGTGGTTGCCGATCAGCATCATCGCCATGCAATGAAAGGTGAACGCATAGATGTGGTACAGCGGCAGAGGGGTGATCAGGATCTCGCAACCTTCATTGAGGTTGGAGCCCATCAGCGCCTTGCACTGCAGCATGTTGGCGACGAGGTTGCGATGGGTCAGCATCGCGCCTTTGGCCACGCCGGTGGTGCCGCCGGTGTACTGCAACACCGCGACATCGCTGCTGTGCGGATTGGCTTCGGCCACAGGCTGGCCCTGGCCCTTGCTCAGCACGTCGTTGAACTTGACGGCTTTGGGCAGGTGATAAGCCGGGACCATCTTCTTCACGTACTTGATCACGCTGTTGATCAGCAGGCGCTTGACCGGCGGCAGCAGGTCGGCGACTTCGGTGACGATGACGTGCTTGACCCCGGTTTTTGGCACCACGGCTTCCGCCAGGTGCGCCATGTTGGCCAGGCACACCAGGGCTTTGGCGCCGGAGTCATTGAATTGGTGTTCCATTTCCCGCGCGGTGTACAGCGGGTTGGTGTTGACCACGATCAGCCCGGCGCGGATCGCACCGAAGACGGCCACCGGGTACTGCAGAACGTTGGGCAGTTGCACGGCGATTCGATCACCGGGCTGCAAGTCGGTATGCTGTTGCAGATACGCGGCAAACGCACCGGACAATTCGTACAGTTCACCGTAGGTGATTGTCTTGCCCAGGTTGCTGAAAGCCGGCTTGTTGGCGAAGCGTTGGCAGGATTGCTTCAACACTGCCTGAATATTCGGGTACTCGTCTGGATTGATGTCGGCAGCAATTCCAGCCGGGTATTTATCCTTCCAAAAGTCTTCGATCATGGAAGCCCACTCCTCAGCAACGCGAATTCTTCACCGCATTTGATGCGATTATTATTGGTGTGTGTTTTGTATTGGTGAATCTGGCTTTTCTACAGGCCGAGAAGTCACAAAGCGCGCCGAGAGTAGCAGCTTTGCCGAGGGCCGACTAGAGCCAAAAGCGGCCTCCATGGTCACTTTAATGACTCAAGACTTTCTAACAGTCATTTTAGAGCAAAAATCCTATACCACCCTGAAAGCCCCGGTTTTCCGGGCCTTCAACCCCCAAAAAGCATCGCGGGCAAGCCCGCTCCCACAAGGTTGGTGGAGATCCCTGTGGGAGCGTGGCTTGCCCGCGATCCGCGCCACGCGCGGCCATTCACCGATCAGGCGATATCGCGCAACTCCCGCCGCAGAATCTTCCCGACCGGCGTCATCGGCAACGACTCACGCAGCACGATGTGTTTCGGCACCTTGTAAGCGGTGAAATTCTCTTTGCAGTACGCCTTGAGCTCTTCGAGGCTGACCCCGGTTTCCCGCGCCACCACAAACAGCTTCACCGCTTCGCCCGAACGCTCGTCCGGCACGCCGATCACCGCGCAGTTGGCGACTTTCGGGTGGGCCATCACCACGTCTTCGATCTCATTGGGATACACGTTGAAACCGGAGACGATGATCATGTCCTTCTTGCGATCGACGATGCGCACAAAACCGTCCGGGTCGATCACCGCAATATCACCGGATTTGAACCAGCCGTCGGCGTCCAGCACTTCGGCGGTGGCTTCGGGTTTGTGCCAGTAGCCTTTCATGATCTGCGGGCCTTTGATGCACAGCTCGCCGCGCTCGCCCATCGGCTGCTCGACACCTTCATCATCGATGACTTTCAGCAGCGTCCCCGGCACCGGCAGACCGACCGTGCCCAGACGCGACTTGTCGCCATACGGGTTGGTGCAGGCCACCGGCGACGTTTCGGTGAGGCCGTAACCCTCGGTGATGCGGCAACCGGTGATCTGCTCCCAGCGCTCGGCGGTGGCCTTGACCAGCGCGGTACCGCCGGAGTTGGTCAGCTTGAGGCTGGAGAAATCCAGTGTCTTGAAGTCCGGGTGCTCCATCAGCGCGACGAACAACGTATTCAGGCCGAGCAACGCCGAGAAGCGCCAGTTCTTCAGCTCTTTGATGAAGCCTGCGATGTCGCGCGGATTGGTGATCAGCACGTTGTGGTTGCCCGATACCATCATGCACATGCAATTCGCGGTGAAGGCATAGATGTGGTACAGCGGCAGTGGCGCCACCATCACCTCCTGCCCTTCGCGCAGCAGCGGCTGACCGTCTGGCCCCAATTGCGCAAGACACGCGCGCACCTGCTGCATGTTGGCCACGAGGTTGCCGTGGGTCAGCATCGCGCCCTTGGCCAGGCCGGTGGTGCCGCCGGTGTATTGCAACACGGCGATGTCGTCGAGACCGACTTTCAGCGGCTTGATCCCCAGACCACGGCCCAGGCGCAGCGCACTCTTGAGCGAGATCGCCTGCGGCAGCGAATAGTCCGGGACCATTTTCTTCACTTTGCTGACCACGGTGTTGATCAGCCAGCCCTTGGCGGTGGGCATCATGTCGCCCATCTTCGCTTCGATCAGGTACTGGATGTCAGTGTCCGGCAGCACTTCCTGAACCTTCTGCCCGAACATGTTCAGGTACACCAACGCGCGGGCACCGGAATCCTTGAACTGGTGGCGCATCTCGCGCGCGGTGTACAGCGGGTTGGTGTTGACCACGATCAGCCCGGCGCGCAAGGCACCGAACACGGCAATCGGATATTGCAGCACGTTGGGCATCTGCACCGCGATGCGATCCCCCGGCACCAGATCGGTGTGGGCTTGCAGGTAACCGGCGAACGCCGCGCTGTAGCGCTCGAGTTCAGCGTAGGTCAGGGTCACGCCCATATTGCTGAAGGCCGGCCGATCCGCGAATTTTTTGCAGGAACGCTCAAACACCTCGATCACCGACTTGAACTCGCCCATGTCGATGTCCAGTGGTACGCCGGCGGGGCGTTTGTCATTCCAGAAATCAGGTTGCATTGTTCTTGTCCTCTTTACCTGAATCGATCCGGGAGCCGCTTTTCTGTGGTTTCGCGCTGATCCCTGAGGGCACAAAGCAAAAAGCGGAGCTTCACGGACACTAGCAGTTATGGCCATTGAGGCAAATATGGGCGATGGCGACATTGATCGTATGAATCTTCCTGCCGTGGCGTGAGCTGATCGGACGCGCTATACAATGCAACGACTGCGGGCCGATACCGCTCGATAAAAAGGAATTGCCATGATCCACCGAGGCTTTTGGCTGGACGCGAGTGACCGCAGCCGCCTGTTCGTCAACCAGTGGCTGCCCGCCGCGCCCTTGAAAGCGCTGATCCTGCTGGCCCACGGCATGGCCGAACACAGCGCCCGCTACGAGCGGCTGGCAAATGCGTTCTGTGCTCAAGGGTATGGTGTGTACGCCCCGGATCTGCGCGGCCATGGCAAGACCGCCGAACACGGGACGCTCGGGCATTTCGCCGATGACGACGGCTGGTGCAAGGTGATCGGCGATCTGGCCAGCCTCAATCAGCACATCGGCCAGCAGCATCCCGACGTGCCAATCATCCTGCTCGGGCACAGCATGGGCAGCTACCTCGCTCAGGGTTACCTGCTGCATCACAGCGCCAGCCTGCATGGGGCGATTCTCAGCGGTTCGAACTTCCAGCCGGTGGCGCTTTACGGCGCGGCGCGACAAATCGCCCGTTTCGAAAAACTGCGTCAGGGTGGCAAGGGCCGCAGTGCGCTGATCGAGTGGTTGTCGTTCGGCTCGTTCAACAAGAAATTCAAACCGGCGCGCACGCCGTTCGACTGGCTGAGCCGCGACCCGGTCGAGGTCGATCTGTATGCCAACGACCCGTTGTGTGGCTTCCGCTGCACCAATCAATTGTGGATCGACTTGCTCGGCGGCTTGCAGCAGATCAGCAAAGCGTCCAATCTCGCCCAGATCGACCCGGGCCTGCCGCTGCTGGTGATCGGCGGTGAATGTGATCCGGTGAGCGAAGGCAAGCGTCTGACAGATCTGGCCGAAGCGTTGCGCTCGGCCGGCAGCCAGAACCTGCAATTGAAGATCTACCCGCAGGCGCGGCACGAATTGTTCAATGAAACCAATCGCGACGAGGTGATTGCCGATGTGCTGACCTGGATCGACCAGGCGCTGAGCCATCGCCGCCCCCATCGCAGCGAATAATTTTTGTGGATTCACTTTAATCCGTCACAGGAATCAAGACCGATGACCCAGGTTACCAACATCCCTTACGAAGCCCTCGAAGTCGGCCAGACCGCCAGCTACAGCAAGACTGTCGAAGAGCGCGACATTCAGCTGTTCGCCGCGATGTCGGGCGACCACAACCCGGTGCACCTGGATGCCGAGTTCGCCGCCGCCAGCATGTTCAAGGAACGCATCGCCCACGGCATGTTCAGCGGTGCACTGATCAGCGCGGCCGTAGCGTGCGAGCTGCCTGGGCCGGGCACCATCTACATCGGTCAGCAGATGAGCTTTCAGAAGCCGGTGAAGATCGGCGATACCCTGACCGTGCGCCTGGAAATCCTTGAGAAGCTGCCCAAGTTTCGCGTGCGCATCGCCACTCGCGTGTTCAACCAGCGTGATGAGCTGGTGGTGGATGGCGAGGCCGAGATTCTGGCACCGCGCAAGCAGCAGACCGTGACCTTGCCGACGTTGCCGGCGATCAGCATCGGCTGATCATCAGGTACACAAAACGAAAGTGGGAGCGGGCTTGCTCGCGAAGGGGTCGTGTCAGCAACAGCATCGTTGCATGACACACCGCTTCGCGAGCAAGCCCGCTCCCACAGTTTTTTAGCGTGGCTTACGAACGAGCGCGAGCTTGGTTACGCAGGGCTTTCACCTGGTCGTGATTGCGTTGTACGCCGTGGTACTGACGCTCAACCAGGTCACGAATACCGACCAGGCCGTGCTTGTTGATCTTCTCGATGGCTTCACGATAAGCCTTCAGGGCGTGGTCTTCACCGCGCTCGGCCTCGTTCAGCACAGCCTCTTCGTCCTTGCCGGTGAACATGGCTTTGACGTCGACCCAGCGACGGTGCAGGTCACCGCTGACGCTGGTAGAGGTTTCCGGATCACCGCCCAGTTTACGCACTTCAGCCTGCAGTTCAGCGGCGGCAGTCGCGCAATCGGCAGAACGGGTCACGAACAGGGTTTTGAGTTCTGGATGCTTGATGTCTTCAGCGCAAGTCTTGAACCCTTCCTGGCCGTCCTTGCAGGTTTCGATCAGGTCGTTGAGTACAGAGATCGCTTCTTTATTCATGTCAGTCATTTTTTCAATTCCTTGCGGTTGGTTGAAGATGCAAGGGTTATTGCAGTGTGCGTGCCAGCTTTTCATTCAAAAATAAATCGTTATATTTCAATAAGTTAAAGATATTTGAACTATCTGTATCACGGTTATTTGCATGATCTGTCATTTGGCCTGCATGCAGAATGCCTGTATTTTCCTGACTGATTGAATCCAGATGATTGCCACTGATGAATCCTGAAAAGCTTGAGCTGTTGATCACCCGTGAAATGCCCTTCGGCAAGTACAAGGGCCGGATCATTGCCGACCTGCCGGGGCCTTACCTCAACTGGTTTGCCCGCGAAGGCTTTCCCCACGGCGAACTCGGCGGACTGCTGGCGCTGATGCAGGAAATCGACCATAACGGCCTGTCGGATCTGCTCGAACCACTACGCGCCAAACACGGCAAACCTGCCCCGCGCCACTGAAGCGCCCTCCTCCCTAGAGCCTCGACCATGCCTGATAACACCCGCCGTGCCCGTGACGAAGCGTTCTGGCAAACCTTCGCCGATCGTTACGAAGCGCAAACCGGTCCGCTGAACCTGGAGAACGGTTACTTCGGGCGCATGTCGCGCACAGTGATCGAGGACTATCAGCGCAATATCGAGCTGATCAACACCAGCAACTCGGTGTACGTGCGCCAGCGTTTCGAACAGCACGACAGCCTGGAGATCCGTGCGCAACTGGCCGAGACCATCGGTGTGCGCGCGCAGAGCGTGGCCTTCACCCGCAACGCCAGTGATGCGCTGCAATCGCTGATCCGCAATTACAATCGCCTGCTTCCGGGCGATCAGGTGCTGATCAGCGACCTGGAATACGACACGGTCAAAGGTGCCATGCGCTGGCTGTCACGCTATCGCGGCGTCGACGTGATCGAGATCAACCACACTCACCCGGCCAGTTTCGACAGCCTGCTGGACAGTTACCGCGAAGCCTTCATCCGCTATCCGAAACTCAAACTGATGGCCCTGACCCATGTTACCCACCGCACCGGTCTGGTGATGCCGGTGCAGGCCATCGCCGAGCTGGCGAAACAGCATGGCGTGGACATCATCCTCGACGGCGCTCACGCCCTTGGCCAGATCGAGTTCAATCTGGAAGCGATGGGCATCGCCTTCGCCGGTTTCAACCTGCACAAGTGGATTGGCGCGCCATTGACCCTGGGCTTTCTGTACATCGCCCCGCAGCGCCTGGCCGACATCGATCCGGACATGGGCGAAATGCACTTTCCGGCCACCGACATCCGCGCCCGCACGCCGTACAGCACGCCGAACATTCCGGCGCTGATGTCGCTGCCGCTGGCGCTCGAGGAGCACCGCTCGCTCGGCGGCGCTGCGGCCAAAAGCGCACGGCTCAATTACCTGCGCAATCTGTGGGTCAGCGCGGTGCGGCACCTGCCGGGGATCGAGGTGATGACCCCGGACGATCCGCGCCTGTATTGCGGGATCACCTCGATGCGTTTCACTCGCCACGCCGATCAACAGGCAATGGTCGAGCGCCTGCTCAACGAGTACAACCTGTTCACCGTGGTACGCAACGGCGCAGCGAGCGGGCCGAGCATTCGCATCACGCCGGGGCTGACCACCACGGCGGCTGACATGCAGTTGCTGACCCGTGCACTCAACGAGCTGCGTTGATCGGTTCACACGGTGTACTTGTCGAAGTCCTCGGGTTTGATCTGCGACGAGGCGGCAAAGGTGTCGATGCCGATGGTCAGGTGGCCGAAGAAACCGTCCTCGTGAGAGTCGCGGCCGATCGGCCACACGGTCAGGGTCGAATCTTCGCCGCGCATGTTGCTGTAGTAGCTGTCATCGGCATTGTTCAAGGGTGTCGAGGCTCGCCCGCGATAGTCACGGGCATTGAGCACCGCGCGTGACACCACTTCGGGGAAATACAGCTGACCGACCCAGGCCACGTTGCGCTCCTCCAGATATTCACTGCCGCTGACCATGCGCACCGCCACATGAATGTGCAGCGCCCGACCGGCATAGAACCCCGGATAGATGGTGGTGAAGCGCACCCGCCCCTGCTGATCGCAGAACTGGCTGCCACGCAGATAGGTGTCATCGTCGGTGCGCGGCACCGAGCCGATAGCATCGGAGTCGACCTCCAGATCCGGATTGATCCGGCTCCACCCCGAATAGGCGCCTCGTGCATTGCAGTGCCAGATGTCCACCAATGCTCCGCTCACCGGTTGACCGGTCATCGCGTCGACAATGCTCAGGCGCAACAGCAAGGGCAGCCCTTCGGCGCCTTCGCTGATGTTGCGCCGCAGCAACTTCGGATTGCGAAAGTACGGCCCGGCGATCTGCTCGGGGGCCAACTGGTAGATTGATGATGACGATGCGGTTGAAGTGTCTCGTTCCATGACGCGTTCTCTTTTCCATAAGATGAACGCAGATTAACGGCGCACGAGCCCCGCGGTGCGGTAACTATGTGTCGCGCCGTTTCCATGAGTATTTTTGCCGGGCAAAAAAAAACGGTGCACCGACCAAGCGCACCGTAAAGCCGTAGAACACACAACGAAGTGTCAGGTAAAACGTTTAGTCCAGCAGCGCCAGGGCTTCGGCGGTGCAATCCTGAATGCGCGCCCAGTCGCCGTTCTTGATCCACTCGGGATCGAGCATCCAGCTACCGCCCACGCACATGACGTTTTTCAGCGCCATGTAGCTCTTGATGTTGGCCGGGCCGACGCCACCGGTCGGGCAGAATTTCACTTCGCCGAACGGGCCGCCGAGGGCCTTGATCGCTGCCACGCCACCGCTGACTTCCGCCGGGAACAGCTTGAAGCGGCGATAGCCCAGGCCATAGCCCTCCATGATGCCGGAGGCATTGCTGATGCCGGGCAGCAGCGGAATCGGGCTGTCGACGCTGGCTTCGAGCAGGTCACGGGTGATGCCCGGGGTGACGATGAATTGCGAACCCGCCGCTTCCGCTGCTGCAAGCATGTTGCGATCAAGCACGGTGCCGGCACCGGTCACCAGTTCCGGACGCTGCTCACGCAGGATCTGGATCGCCTTGAGACCGAACTGCGAACGCAGGGTCACTTCCAGCGCGGTCAGGCCACCGGCGGCCAGAGCGTCGGCCAGTGGCAGCACGTCCTGTTCACGGGCGATGGTGATCACTGGCAGGATCCGCGCCTTGGCGCAGAGGCTGTCGATCAGGGCAACTTTGTCCGCCATGGAAACGGTCGGGGATGGATTTTTCATAGCGGCTGATCCTTGGCTCATGGGCACCAGTAAATCTCTAACGTAGGTTGCAGAAACGCGCGCACCGGCATGGCCGCGACGTCGTCGGATGCCAGTGCGGCATTCAGAGTGGTCAGTTTCGACTGACCGGAAATCGACAGAATCTTGTGCTTCGCCGAAGCCAGCAGCGCACGGCTCATGGTCAGACGTTGACGCGGCACACTCGGCGCCAGCATCGGCCAGCAGCGACGGCTGCCGTCAGCCTGCAAGGCTTCAGTCAGGTTCGGGCTGTCGGGGAACAGCGACGCGGTGTGACCGTCATCGCCCATGCCCAGCACCAGCACGTCGATCGGCGGCAATTCCGCGAGCAGACGGTCGGCCTGTTCCGCAGCCTGCTCGACGTTGGCCGCCGCGCTATAAAGGCTTAGGAACTTTGCTTTTGCCGCCGGTCCCTTGAGCAGGTACTGCTTGAGCAGACCGGCGTTGCTGTCGGCGTGTTCGACCGGTACCCAGCGTTCGTCGGCGAGGGTCACGACGACCTTCGACCAATCCAGCTCCTGCTTGGCCAGGTGCTGAAAAAACGCCACCGGGCTGCGACCGCCTGAGACCACCAGCACCGCGTTGCCGCGTGCAGCGATGGCATCGCTCAACTGCTTGGCGACGTTCAGCGCCAGACCTTCGGCCAACAGCACCGGGCTCTTGAATTCGTGGGCATTCACGCCCGCGGGCAGTTTCACATCAGATATCGCCATACCACGACCTCCCGTCCCGCGTGATCAGTGCAATCGAGCTCATCGGCCCCCACGACCCGGCCGCATACGGCTTGGGCGCGTCACCGGACTTCTTCCAGCCGGCGATCAACTGGTCACACCACTTCCACGCGGCTTCGATTTCATCTTTACGGACAAACAGGTTCTGATTGCCGTTCATCACTTCCAGCAACAACCGCTCGTAGGCATCGGGGATCCGTGCGCTGCGCCAGGTGTCGGAGAAATTCAGTTGCAGCGGGCCGCTGCGCAGTTGCATGCCTTTGTCCAGGCCCTGCTCCTTGGTCATCACACGCAAGGAAATGCCTTCGTCCGGTTGCAGACGGATGATCAGCTTGTTGCTGATCTGCAGGCGCTGTTCCGGCGCGAAAATGTAGTGCGACGGTTCCTTGAAGTGGATAACGATCTGCGACAGCTTTTGCGGCATGCGCTTGCCGGTACGCAGGTAGAACGGCACGCCGGCCCAGCGCCAGTTGCGGATGTCGGCACGCAGGGCGACGAAGGTTTCGGTGTCGCTCTGGGTGTTGGAATTCGGCTCTTCGAGGTAGCCCGGCACGGACTTGCCTTCGCTGTGCCCGGCGATGTACTGACCGCGCACCACTTGGGTGGTCAGGCCTTCCGGGCTGATCGGCGCCAGGGCCTTGAGCACTTTCACCTTTTCGTCACGGATGCTGTCGGCGGACAGGTCGGCTGGCGGGTCCATCGCAATCAGGCACAGCAGCTGCAACAGGTGATTCTGGATCATGTCGCGCAGCTGGCCGGCCTTGTCGAAGTAGCCCCACCGGCCTTCGATGCCGACCTTCTCGGCCACGGTGATTTCCACGTGGGAGATGTAATTCTGGTTCCACTGGGTTTCGAACAGGCTGTTGGCGAAACGCAGCGCGATCAGGTTCTGGACGGTCTCTTTGCCCAGGTAGTGGTCGATGCGATAGGTGCGGTTCTCCGGGAAGAACTGCGCCACGGCGTCGTTGACTTTGCGCGAGGATTCCAGATCGGAGCCGATCGGCTTTTCCAGGACCACGCGGGTGTTTTCTGCCAGACCGACTTTTGCCAGGTTCTCGCAGATCGCGCCGTACACCGCTGCCGGTGTGGCGAAGTAGGCAATCATGCGTTGCGCGCTGCCGGCGGCTTCGGCCAGCGCCACATAGTCTTCAGCCTTGAGGAAGTCGACGTGCAGGTAGCTCAGGCGCGCCAGAAAGCGCTCGGCCACGGCCTCGTCCAGCTCTTTGCCGACGTAACGGCGCAATTCGGCGGCGATGAACGCCAGGTGCTGCTGCTCGGAGCCGGGTTCACGGGCCAGCGCGATGATGCGCGTGTCCTCGTGCAACAGGTCGGCGCCATCGAGGTGATAAAGGGCAGGAAACAGCTTGCGCAGGGCCAGATCGCCCAGAGCGCCGAACAAGGCAAAGGTGCACGGTTCAACCGTAATCGAAGGCATGATGTTTGTTCTTTTATCAAGTTAAGCTACAAATACCTTTTTTCAAGGCATCACTCAAGGGAAAATGTAGTAATAACCACAACATTTTCGCAAAATACAGATTCCGAGTGGTGGTCGGTCGGAGCCACCAGTAGGATAGGCCACCGTTACGGGCCACATCAAAGGCCCAATTTGCATAGCCCGGCGCACCTTTGCGCAGGTGAATTAGGAATTCCATATGGACCGCGTGCGAAATTTACTGGAACAGATCCAGAGTCGCCTTGAAGAGCTGAACAAGGCCGAACGCAAAGTCGCCGAGGTGATCCTGCTCAACCCGCAGCAGGCCACCCGCTTCAGCATCGCCGCCCTCGCCCAGGCGGCGTCGGTGAGCGAGCCGACGGTCAACCGTTTCTGCCGTTCGTTCGGTGTCAGCGGCTACCCTGAACTCAAGCTGCAACTGGCGCAAAGCCTGGCCAGTGGCGCGGCGTATGTCAGCCGCGCGGTGGAGGCCGATGACAATCCCGAGGCGTACACGCAGAAGATTTTCGGCAGCGCCATCGCTTCGCTGGACAGCGCTTGCCAGGCGCTCGATCCAAACCTGATCAGCCGCGCCGTCGACCTGTTGATTCAGGCGCGGCAGATTCACTTCTTCGGCCTCGGTGCGTCAGCGCCTGTGGCTTTGGATGCGCAGCACAAATTCTTCCGTTTCAACCTCGCCGTCACCGCCCATGCCGATGTGCTGATGCAGCGAATGATTGCTTCGGTGGCGCATACCGGTGAACTGTTCGTGATCATTTCCTACACCGGCCGCACCCGCGAACTGGTGGAAGTGGCGCGCATCGCCCGGGAGAACGGCGCTTCGGTGCTGGGCCTGACCGCCGAGAATTCACCGCTGGCCAAAGCCAGTACCCTGAGCCTGAACATTCCGCTGCCGGAAGACACCGACATCTATATGCCGATGACTTCGCGGATCATTCAACTGACGGTGCTGGATGTGCTGGCGACCGGCATGACGCTGCGCCGCGGGGTGGACTTCCAGCCGCATCTGCGCAAGATCAAAGAGAGCTTGAATGCCAGCCGGTATCCGGTGGGTGATGAGTTCAACTGATCCAGAATTTAGGCTGATTGATCCGGCCTCTTCGCGAGCAAGCCCGCTCCCACAGGTGATCGGGTTCCTTCAATTGGAATGCCATCTACTGTGGGAGCGGGCTTGCTCGCGAAGGCGCCAGTCGACTCACCGCAAATCTAGGCCGCCGCCCACGCCTGCAAACTCAAATGCGCCTTCTCCCCCGGCGCCAGATGCAGGCTGTCGGTACCGCCCGCCGCCGCTTCGACACAAACGAACTCCGTCACTTCATCCCAGCTCACGCCCAACAGGGGGCGCGAGCCAGGATGCCAGACCACGGTATCGCCGCTATCACCGGTATCGATGCACAACTCGCGCTGCCAGGCGTGATCCTTGAGCTGTAATTCGCCGTCGTGCTGGAACACCCGCTGACAGCCGCCATCGACGCGTAACTCGCCTTCCTGCTGGCAGGACTGGCGGCTCAACTGGTCGTAACCCTGCGCACCTTCGAGCCCAGACAGCGCTATCTCACCGACATCACCAATACGCCAGTAAGCGTGCAAAGCCTGGCTCAATTGGCACGGCATGTCGTCCTGATGCTCGGTGCTCAGGCGTAATTCCATGCGTTCACCGAGGTGCGCATGCAGGTCAACCTGCCAGTCGCACAACTGCAATTGCCAGTGCAGTCGCACGCCATCCTCGGCGCTGCTGCTGTCGAGCAATTTCCAGTCGAGCAGTCGTGCCCAGCCATGGGATGGCCAGGCATTTTCGCTCGGATGGCGGCCATACCACGGCCAGCACACCGGCACGCCGCCGCGAATGGCGCCAACGTGGGGCCACTTTGCCGCACACCACAGCCACGGTTTCTGCCCGCGTGGCTGAAAGTGCAGCAACTGCGCGCCCTGGCGGCTGAACACCGCCTGACACAGCGGATGGTCGATCACCAGCACATCGCGCATCTGATAGCGCTCCCAGGCGAACACCGGTCGCTCGCGCAGGGATTTGAAGAAGCGTTGCAGCGGATGCTCATGCATTGGCCACGGTTCCGAATTCGACTGTCATGGGTTGCGCCACCCTCAAAAAAAAGCGGACAGCCTTGGCTGTCCGCAAATATGCGCACATAGAGAGGAGCTTATCGCAACAACGTCAGAACGTAGACTGAATTTTCAGACCGGCGACCAATGCGTTGTCCACTTCATCCACACCACCCGGGTGAGTGATGTACTGCAGGTTAGGACGCACCGTCAGCCAGTTGGTGACGTGGAAGCCGTAGTTGATCTCGTAGTTGTATTCGGTTTCACGAATCGGCGAGAACACCGGATTGTCGTAGTCCGAAACACCGTTGGACGCATTCAGGAACTCGGCGTTTTTCTTCACGTCATCGTTGACATGAATACGCGCCGCACCGATACCGACGTCATCTTTAGGACGCGCGTCGAACGGGCCCTTGTAGACAAACATCACCGACTGGTAGTTGTCGATGAAGTTGGTGTCCTTGTCGTGGAACGTGGCGTTGGCCGCAATGTTCAGACCGCGCGAAGCATCACCGTTGTGGCTGGTGAGTTGCTGCTGCGCGACGAACCAGTAGCCGTGTTTGCTGCTGTGGGTCTTGTACGCGTCGCCAGTGGTTGCAGCGTCGAAGCCGTTGACGTCTTCACGGACGTCATTGGCGTCAGCCGTGCTCTTGTAGTAACCGACGCGGTATTCACCCGGCAGGCTGTTGACCTTCGGCGACCAGACCAGTTCGACTGGCAGAACAGTCCCTTTGGTGCCGCTGCCGCTAAGCTTGAAGCCGTTGCCGTGTTCCAGCTGCGACGGGTTCTGGTTGTAAGCACCGATCTGCGCGTAGAGCTCGTCGTTGATGTTGTACTTCACACGGATCGCGGCCTGGCTGACCGGCCAGTTGTACCAGATGTTGGTCGCCCAGTTACCCACTTGCGAGCCGCAGAACGCCAGGTTCTGGAAGTCGCACGGGAAGGTGTTGAAGTCTTCGCCTTCACCGAAGTAACCGGCCTTGACGTCGAGCTTGTTGTCGAAGAACTGGTGCTGAATCCACAACTGGGTCAGACGCACCATGTGGCCACGACCGTAGACTTCCTGCGAAGACGACAGAGTGCCGGCACGCGGATCGCCAACGCGGTCGTTGGAGATGTTTTGCCCGTTACGGTTGGTCAGCTGGATCTTGGCCTGAGTGTTGTCCCAGCCCCAGAGTTTTTGCAGGTCCAGCGCCACGCCCAGACCGAACTGATCGCTGTAGCGACCGGTCTTGTCGTCGTTGTAGCCGCCATGCAGGTTGGCACCCATTTCCCCAACGTAGTCAGCCTTGATGTCGATACCTTGCTCGATCAGCTTGGTCCGCTCGCCACCCCAGTCACCGGTCATCCATTTCGAGTCGGAGCTGAAGGCATCCGCCGCCATGGCGTTACCGGCCAGCACCAATGCCGCCGCAGCTGACACTTGGCAGATCAACCGGGCATTGACGTGTTTCTTTTTCATCCCTACATCCTCGTCTTTATTGTTATTAACTGTTTTTTTCCAACGCGGTTTACATAAATTGCGATGCTCGACAGGCCGGGCAGCGCTTGCTCCTTGTAGGAGTGAGCCTGCTCGCGATAGCGGTTTTACATTCAACATCACTGTCGACTGATACACCGTCATCGCGAGCAGGCTCACTCCTACAATTGATCTTCAGCGGCCTTTGAACTGGGCGACATTTGCCGACCGCGCTTCGGTCTGCGCCTGGCCCGCAACGCCCAGACGCTCGCCAGTCTTGGCATCGAACAACAACACTTTCGACGGATCGAATTGCAGGGTCAGGGTCTCACCCACCTGCGGTGCCACGTCCGGCGCCAGGCGGCAGCAGACCTTGGTCTCATTCAGGTTGACGAACACCAGGGTGTCCGGACCGGTCGGCTCGGTGACCTGCACTTCGGCCTTGATGCTCGGCAGACCATTGCCCTCGCCGTTCGCCAGAACAATCTGTTCCGGGCGCAGGCCGAGGATCACTTCGCGATCTTCCAGCCCTGCATCCTGCATGCTCATCGGCAACTCGCAACGCGCCTGGCCGCTGTCGAGCAGCGCCAGCAGACGACCGTCCTTGCGTTGCAGGCGCAGCGGAATGAAGTTCATCGGCGGCGAACCGATGAAGCTCGCCACGAACAGGTTGGCCGGGTCGTTGTAGATCTCTTTCGGCGTGCCGAACTGCTGAATGATCCCGTCCTTCATCACCGCCACTTTGTCACCCAGGGTCATCGCTTCGATCTGGTCGTGGGTCACGTAGACCGTGGTGGTTTTCAGGCGCTGGTGCATCAGTTTCATTTCGGTGCGCATCTCGACGCGCAGCTTGGCGTCGAGGTTGGACAGCGGTTCGTCGAACAGATAGATCTTCGGCCGACGCGCCAACGCACGGCCCATCGCCACGCGCTGTTGCTGACCACCGGAGAGCTGGCCCGGCTTGCGGTTGAGCAAGTGTTCGATCTGCAGCAGCTTGGCCACGCGCGCGACTTCTTCGTCGATCGCCGACTGGCTCATCTTGCGGATCTTCAGACCGAACTCGATGTTCTCGCGCACGCTCATGGTCGGGTACAGCGCGTAGGACTGGAACACCATGGCGATGTCACGATCCTTCGGGCTCATGCCGCTGACATCCTGATCGCCGATCATGATCGCGCCACCGGTGATGGTCTCGAGGCCGGCGATGCAATTCATCAGGGTCGATTTGCCGCAGCCCGACGGGCCGACCAGGATCAGGAACTCACCGTCCTTGATCGACAGTTCGATGTTCTTCAGGGTGTCCGGCAGGCCGGCACCGTAGGTCTTGTTGACGTTGCGAAGTTCGAGCGTTGCCATGATTACCCCTTGACTGCGCCGGCCGTCAGCCCGCGCACGAAATACTTGCCTGCGACCACATAGACCAGCAGGGTCGGCAGGCCGGCGATCATCGCCGCTGCCATATCCACGTTGTATTCCTTGGCCCCGGTGCTGGTGTTGACCAGGTTGTTCAGCGCCACCGTGATCGGTTGCGAATCACCGCTGGAGAACACCACACCGAACAGGAAGTCGTTCCAGATCTGGGTGAACTGCCAGATCAGGCAAACCATGATGATCGGGGTCGACATCGGCAGAATGATCTGCCGGAAGATCGTGAAGAAACCCGCGCCATCCAGCCGTGCAGCCTTGATCAGCGCATCGGGAATGCTCACGTAGTAGTTACGGAAAAACAGCGTGGTAAACGCCAGACCGTAGACCACGTGGACGAAGACGAGGCCGGTGGTGGTGCTCGCCAGGCCCATCTTGCCGAGGGTGAACGAGGCCGGCAGCAGCACGGTCTGGAACGGCAGGAAGCAGCCGAACAGCAGCAGACCGAAGAACAGCTGCGAACCGCGGAAGCGCCAGAACGACAGCACGTAGCCATTCAACGCGCCGATGGCGGTGGAGATGACCACGGCCGGCACGGTGATCTTGATCGAGTTCCAGAAGTAGCCGTCCACCGTGGCCCAGGCCTTGACCCAGCCGATGCCGCTGACCACGGTCGGCCAACTGAGCAGGTTGCCGGTGCTGATGTCTTCCGGGGTCTTGAAGCTGGTCAGCAGCATCACCACCAGCGGAATCAGGTACAGCAGGACCGCGAGGATCAGCACCGCGTAGATCGCGACGCGACTCAGGCTGAAAGCGGGTTTGGCAGCGAGACTAGTCATTACGCTTGGTCCTCAGCTCGGAGTACAGGTAAGGCACGATGATCGCGAGAATCGCACCGAGCATCAGAATCGCACTGGCCGAGCCCATGCCCATCTGGCCGCGACTGAAGGTGAAGGAGTACATGAACATCGCCGGCAGATCGGAGGAATAACCCGGGCCACCCGCCGTCATCGCCGCGACCAGGTCGAAGCTCTTGATCGCGATGTGGGCGAGGATCATCACCGCACTGAAGAACACCGGACGCAGGCTTGGCAACACGACTTTCCAGTAGATGGTCGGCATGCTCGCGCCATCGATCTGCGCGGCACGGATGATCGACTGATCAACCCCGCGCAGGCCGGCGAGGAACATTGCCATGATGAAGCCCGAGGCTTGCCACACAGCAGCGATCACCAGGCAGTAGACCACGCGATCCGGGTCGATCAGCCAGTCCAGACGGAAGCCTTCCCAGCCCCAGTCACGCAACAATTTGTCCAGGCCCATGCCCGGGTTGAGCAGCCATTTCCACGCGGTACCGGTGACGATCATCGAGAGCGCCATCGGGTACAGGTAAATGGTGCGGATAAAGCCTTCGCGACGGATGCGCTGGTCGAGGAACACTGCCAGCAGCACACCGATCACCAGGGTGATGCCGATGAACATGCCACCGAACACCGCGAGGTTCTTGCTCGCCACCCACCAGCGATCGTTGTCGAACAACCGCGCGTATTGCGCCAGGCCGGCCCACTTGTAGTTGGGCAGGAACGTCGAGGTGGTGAACGACAGCACGAACGTCCACAGGATGTAGCCATAGAAGCCCACCAGCACGATGAACATGCTCGGCGCCAGCACCAGTTTCGGTAGCCAGCGCTGCAGTGCATCGAACGGCGAGGCCTTGCTGAACACAGCAACAGAACTCATGGGGAAATCCAGTACAGGGAATAAAAACTACAGTGAGATCCCTTGTGGGAGCGAGCCTGCTCGCGAAAACGGTGTGTCCGTCGACGGATGTAGCGACTGACATGACGCCTTCGCGAGCAGGCTCGCTCCCACAGGGTTCGAGCCTGCTTTTAGTTATTTGGCCGACTGAACCGCCGCGCCCAGTTTCTTGGCCGCATCGGCCGGGTCGGCTTTCGGGTCGTTGATGTAGTTGGTCACGACATCAAAGAACGCGCCCTGCACCGCCAGCGTGGTCGCCATGTTGTGCGCCATGCTCGGCTGCAGGCCACCGGACTTGGCGTCTGCCAGGAAGTCCTTGGCGGCGGTCTGCGCGCAGGAGTCGAAACCGAGTTTGTCCATGTTGTTCAACATGTCGTTACGTACCGGGATCGAGCCTTTGTTGATGCTGAAGACTTTCTGGAAGTTTTCACCCAGCACGACTTTGGCGATGTCCTGCTGACCGGCCGCAGTGCCTTTGTCTTTCTGCTTGAACACCGCGAGGGAGTCGATGTTGTAGGTGAACGCCTTGTCGGTGCCGGGGAAGGCCACGCACTCGTAATCCTTGCCGGCGACTTTTTTGGCAGCGGTCCATTCGGACTTGGCCCAGTCACCCATGATCTGCATGCCGGCCTTGCCGTTGATGACCTTGGCCGCTTCCAGGTTCCAGTCCTGGCCTTTGCCGTCCTGATCCATGTAGGTCGCGACTTTCTTCAGCTCGGTCAGCGCCTTGACCATTTCCGGACCGGTCAGCGCTTTGTTGTCCAGATCGACCAGGGCTTTCTTGTAACCATCAACGCCCATGACCGAGAGCACCACGGCTTCGAACACGGTGCTGTCCTGCCAAGGCTGACCGCCGTGGGCCAGCGGGATGAAGCCCGCAGCCTTGAGCTTGTCGCCGGCGGCGTAGAATTCTTCGAGGGTGGTCGGGTTCTTGGTGATGCCGGCCTTTTTGAAGACTTCCGGGTTGATCCACAGCCAGTTCACCCGGTGAATGTTCACCGGTACGGCCACGTAATCACCGTCGTACTTCACGGTATCGGAGACTTTCTTGTCGAGCAGGCTGTCCCACTTCTCTTCTTTGGCCACGTCCTTCAGGACGTCGGTGTCGAGCAGACCGGTGGAGGCCCATTCCTGGATGTCCGGGCCCTTGATCTGGGCGACACCCGGCGGGTTACCGGCAACGGCGCGGCTTTTCAGCACGGTCATCGCCGTGGCACCGCCACCGCCGGCGACAGCGCCGTCTTTCCAGGTGAAACCGTCTTTTTCGACTTGCGCCTTGAGCACATCAACGGCGGCTTTTTCGCCACCGGACGTCCACCAGTGCACGACTTCGACCGAACCTTTGGATTCGGCAGCGGAAACACTGAGAGGCAGAATTGCGAGCGGGAACAGGGAGGCGACAGAAATGACAGTAGCGAGGCGAGAAATCGCATTCATCTGAGATGTACCTTTCTTGTTGTTATGCATGCAAGTCTGGTGCTTGCGCTGCACAGGAGTTTAAACAGGGCGATTCCCTTCGCAGGTAACGAAGGGACGCGCAAATGTCACCACATGGTTACACAGGAACAGCCCGGGATATTTGCGCCAGAGCTGTCGCCATACTCGGTGACAAGGGTAGACGAGGGATCAATACCGCCTGCCAGGCATGATACAGATCGGGTTTGCCCGGCCAGATATCGGCGCTCGGACGGTTTTGCGGATCGAGTTCGTGGTGCCAGCTGCCGTCGCAGCGATCGATGAAATGGCCTTCACAGAATTCCCAGAACCGCCGGTACCAGGTTTCGTATTGCGCATCACCGGTGCGTTTGAGCAAGGCGCTGGCAGCCGCGCTGGCTTCAGCATGGGTCCAGTGCAAGCGATGACGCACCACGGCTTTGTTGTCCCAGTCGAGGGTGTAAACGATCCCCGGCGCGCCATCGACGTCCCAGCCGTTGCAGCAGTTCTGCTCAAAGAGTTTTTGCGCGTCGGTCGCCAGCCAGCCGGGCGTAAGCATCCCGGCCTGGACCCGCGCCGCTTCGAGGTGCAGCAGCAGCCGCGCCCACTCGAAACCGTGGCCCGGGGTGGTGCCGTAAGGGCGGAAGCCGTCGGCCGGATTGTCGCGGTTGTATTCGCGCAGCGGTTGCCAGTCGCGGTCGAAGTGTTCGATGACCATGTAGCCATTGGCGGCGGCGTGACCGTGGATCACCCGCTCGACGATGCGCTGCGCACGTACCAGCCAGCGCGGATCTTCAGTGACATCGGCCAGCGCGAGGAACGCTTCGGTGGCGTGCATGTTGCTGTTGGCGCCGCGATAGGCCTCTTCTTCGCGCCAGTCGCGATTGAAGAATTCGCGCATGGCGCCCTCTTCTTCGCTCCAGAAATACGTGTCGATGATGTCGATCGCATCATCCAGCAGCGCCTGGGCGCCGGGACGCTGCGCGACCACTGCCGAGCTGGCCGCGAGCGCGACAAAGGCATGCAGATAGGCGTTCTTGCCGGTGTTGCCATCGCGGTGTTCGGCGACCGCAAACCAGCCGCCATGCAGCGCATCCCGCAACGGCCCCCGCAGCGCCGCAATGCCGTGATCGACCAGCTCCGCGAACCCCGGCAGACCCTGAATGTGAGCCATGGCGAAACTGTGGGTCATGCGTGCAGTGTTCATGGTTTCGGCTTGCGCGTGCGCCGGCAAACGGCCGCGCTCGTCGAGATTGCCGAAACCCTCGGGCAGTCTGGAAGCCTTGGCGAATGCCAGCAGGCGCAGACCTTCGTCGGCGAGCCATTGCTGGTGGGCAGGGGCATTCAGCCAACTGCTGAAGTCTGGGTGAAAGGTGTCCATGAGTGGCCCTTTTTTGTTGTTATGACTGCGGGCAGTCTAAACAACGGGCCGGGGCGGGCTTGTAACGAAGGGGGCGGGTTTTGTCACCAGCTCGTGACATTTGTGTTGGATGGACCGACGCCTTCGCGAGCAGGCTCGCTCCCACATTCGACTGCGTTCCTTCAGTTGAAACGCAATCAACTTGTGGGAGCGAGCCTGCTCGCGAAGAACGATAACTCGGTCTGACTAATCAACACTGCGCGGCAACTGCAACGTCACCCGCAACCCGCCCTCACGCAAATTCTGCAACGTCACCTCACCGCCATGGCTGTGGGCAATGTTGCGCGCAATGCCCAAACCGAGACCATAACCCTGCTGCTGGCCGGCCAAGCGAAAGTGCGGCTCGAACACCTGCTCCAGCCGCTGCTCCGGTACGCCCGGGCCTTCGTCGTCGACGTGCAGGACAAACGCGCGCTCATCGTCATCGATGTGCAGGTGCGCGTTCTGCCCGTACTTCAACGCGTTGTCGATCAGGTTGCCGATGCAGCGCTTCAACGCCAGAGGCTTGCCCGGATACGCCGCCAGTGCCTTGCCCTGCTGGGTCACGCGGCCATTGCCGTTGGGCGCCAGATACGGTTCTACGAGGCAGTCGAGCACATGATTGAGATCCACCGGCTCGATGTTCTCGTGGATGTCGGTGTCTTTCACGCACTGCAGCGCGCCTTTGACCAGCAACTCCAGTTCATCCAGATCGCGGCCGAACTTGGCTTGCAGCTTCTCATCTTCGAGCAGTTCGACGCGCAAGCGCAGACGGGTGATCGGCGTACGCAAGTCATGGGAAATCGCGCTGAACAACTGGCTGCGTTCGGTCAGGTAACGGCTGATGCGTTCGCGCATGGTGTTGAACGCACGGCCCACTTCCACCACTTCACTGCCGCCGCCCTCGGCCACCGGCTCGACATCGGCACCCAGCGACAGATCCCGCGCCGCCCGCGCCAGACGCTTGAGCGGCCGGCTCTGCCAGTGCACCAGCAGGCCGATGAACAGCAGCAAAAAGCCGCTGGTGAGGACGATGAACCACACCTGCTGTGCCGGCAGGCCTTGCTCTTCGAGACTGGTGTAGGGCTCGGGCAGCAACGAGGCGATGTACAGCCATTCGCCTGGGGCCATCTGAATCTGCGTGACCAGCACCGGCGGATTCACCGGTTCCAGCGTCAGCGCGTAATGCGCCCACGAGCGCGGCAGCTCATCAAGCTTCAGCCCGGCATTGAAGATCCGCAGATCCTCGGGGCTGACGAAGGTCACCGAGATATCAGTGTCATGGCCCAGCGACTGGCGCAGCACTTCATCCACCGCTTGAATCACCGCGGCCTTTCGCGGAGTGATCGGCAGCACGTCCATACCCAGCGGTTTGTCGTTGAGCGTCACCACGAAACGGGTGCCGCCCATGCTGCGCAACTGGTCGAGCACCAGCGGCCGGTAAGCCACCGGCAGCGAACGGAAATAGCTGACGCTGGCGGTCATCGAATGCGCAAGGCTGCGGGCGCTGGTGACCAGGCCTTCAAGCTGGGTGGCACGCAGTTGCGAGACCCAGATCACGCTCGACAACGTCTGCGCAAACAACACCGCCAACAAGGTCAGCAGCAGCATCCGCCCGAGCAGCGAACGCGGCACCGGCACTTTGCTGGCGAGCCGGCGCAGCGACTCAGTGAGCATTGCCGGCAACCACATTGGCTGCCAGTTGGTAGCCACTGCCGCGCACGGTGCGGATCAGTCGTGGCGGTTTTTCCGTGTCGCGCAGACGCTGGCGCAAGCGGCTGACGGCCATGTCGACAATCCGGTCGAGCGGCATCAGGTCACGGCCACGGGTGGCGTTGCCGATGGTGTCGCGGTCGAGAATTTCCTGCGGATGATCGAGAAACAACTTCAGCAGCGCAAAGTCGGCACCAGAGAGAATCACTTCCTCACCGTCGGTGTGAAACAGCCGATGACTGACCATGTCCAGCCGCCACTCGTCGAAGGCCAGTACGTCGCTGCCGCTGCGCTCTTGACCGAACTGCGCGCGACGCAGCAACGCCTTGATCCGGGCTTGCAGCTCGCGGGGGCTGAAAGGTTTGCCGAGGTAATCGTCAGCGCCGAGTTCCAGACCGATCACCCGGTCAGCCTCGTCGGAACTGGCGGTGAGCATGATGATCGGCACCTGCGCCTGACGCGGATGCTGACGCACCCAGCGGCACAGGCTGAAACCGTCTTCGTCGGGCAGCATCACATCGAGGATCACCAGATCGCTGGGCGCCTCGTTGAGGGCCTGGCGGAAACTGGCGCCATCGGCCGTGGCCCGCACCTGAAACCCGGCGCGGGTCAGGTAGGTTTCCAGCAACTCGCGTATTTCCTGGTCGTCATCGACCAACAATATCGACTTGTTGACTGAGCTCACTTCGAAGGCATCCTTGTTGTTGGAATTGGGGCGGATTATGCCTTAAGCATCGAACTTGCAAACACCACAGAACCACTGTGGGAGCGGGCTTGCTCGCGAAAGCGGTGTATCAGAGACATCTACGGTGACTGACACCCCGCTTTCGCGAGCAAGCCCGCTCCCACAATTGGATCGTGTTTCAGGCAGGGATTGCTTGCTCCAGTGCGACACCGGCACCCACCAACCCGGAATACGGCGCCGTCACCAGCCACACCGGAATGCCCTTGAAGTAATCGCTCATGCAGCCCTTGTCGGCAAAGCTGCGGGCGAAGCCGCTTTCGACGAAGAAATCGGCAAAGCGCGGAATCACCCCGCCAACGATGTACACGCCGCCGCGACCACCGGTGGTCAGCACATTGTTGCCGGCCACGCGACCGAGCCAGCAGCAGAACTGCTCCAGCACTTCCAGCGCGATCGGATCGCCAGCCAGACCGGCTGCGGTGATCGCTTCCGGCGTATCGAGTGTCGGCTCATGCCCATCCACCGCGCAGATCGCCCGATACACCCGAGGCAAGCCGCCACCGCTCAACGCCGTTTCCGCACTGACGTGGCCGATTTCGTTGTGGATGTGCTGCCAGAGCTGGGTTTCACGCGGGCTGCTCAGCGGCAGATCAACGTGACCGCCCTCCCCCGGCAAGGCGGCAAACCGCCCTTCGCCGAGATCGAGCAAGGTGCCGACGCCCAGGCCAGTGCCCGGGCCGATCACCACCGCCGGGCGCAACGGCTCCGGCGTGCCTTCGCAGACCACGCGGAATTCGCCGGGCTGCAAACGGGTCATGCCCAGCGCCATCGCCGAAAAGTCGTTGATCAGCAGCAGTTGCTCGACCTGCAAGGTCTGGCAGAACGCCGTGCGGCTCAGACGCCAGTGGTTGTTGGTGAATTTGAATTCATCACCACTTACCGGCCCTGCCACCGACAGGCACACCGAACCGATCGAACCCGGCGCCAGACCGAGGCCGCTCAGGTACAGGCTGATCGCCTCTTCCGGGCTGGCATGGTCGGCTGTCGCCAGCACCTGAACCGATTCCAGTTGCTGGTTTTTCCACAACGCGAACCGCGCGTTGGTGCCTCCGATATCACCGACCAAAGCCAGTTTCAATTAAGCGTCTCCAGGGCAGAAGTGAAGGCGCTGGCGCCCTGCTCCGCCGAGCTGAAGGCCAAACGCATGAAGCCAAACAGTTCGCGACCGCTGCCGATGTTGTTGCCCAACAGGCCTTTGGCAGGATCACGCGCTGCAAATTCGGCGGCGTCGACCTTGAGTTCCAAAGTGCCTTTGACGCCATCGACGCGGATGATATCGCCCTCTTGCACCCGCGCCAAAGCACCACCGACATAAGCTTCGGGGCTGACGTGAATCGCCGCCGGGATTTTCCCCGACGCGCCGGACATGCGCCCGTCGGTGACCAGCGCAACCTTGAAGCCGCGATCCTGCAGCACGCCGAGGAACGGCGTCATCTTGTGCAGCTCGGGCATGCCATTGGAGCGCGGGCCCTGGAAGCGCATCACCGCGACAAAATCCTTCTCCAGCAGACCGGCCTTGAACGCATCGGCCAGGTCTTGTTGATCCTGGAACACCATGGCCGGAGCTTCGACGATCTGGTTCTCCAGCGCCACCGCGGAAACCTTCATCACCCCACGACCGAGGTTGCCCTCCATCACCCGCAGACCGCCCTCGGCGGAGAATGCACGGGCGACCGGGCGCAGGATGTTTTCGTCGAGGCTTTCGATCGGCCCTTCGCGCCACACCAGTTCACCGTTATCGAGGAACGGCTCTTTGGTGTAACGGCTCAAGCCATGGCCGAGCACGGTGTTGACGTCTTCGTGGAGCAGGCCGGCTTCGAGCAATTCGCGGATCAGGAACGACATACCGCCAGCAGCCTGGAAGTGGTTGATGTCGGCCTTGCCGTTCGGGTAGACGTGGCTCAGGGTCGGCACGACTTCGGAGAGGTCGGCCATGTCCTGCCAGGTCAATTGAATGCCCGCAGCCATGGCGATCGCCGGCATGTGCAGGGTGTGGTTGGTCGAGCCGCCGGTGGCGTGCAGCGCGACGATCGAGTTGACCAGCGCCTTCTCGTCGACGATTTCGCCGATCGGCATGAAGTTGCCGTTCTGCTTGGTCAGGCGCGTCACCTGATGCGCGGCTTCGCGGGTCAGGGCATCACGCAGCGGAGTGTTCGGGTTGACGAAAGACGCGCCCGGCAAGTGCAGGCCCATGACTTCCATCAGCAACTGGTTGGTGTTGGCGGTGCCGTAGAAGGTGCAGGTACCCGGGCTGTGGTAGGACTTCATCTCCGATTCCAGCAGCTCTTCGCGGGTCGCCTTGCCTTCGGCGTACTTCTGCCGCACGTCGGCTTTTTCCTTGTTGGAAATCCCCGAGACCATCGGCCCGCCCGGGACGAAAATCGTCGGCAGATGGCCGAAGCGCAGCGAACCCATCATCAGGCCCGGCACGATCTTGTCGCAGATGCCGAGCATCAGCGCGCCGTCGAACATGTTGTGCGACAGCGCCACCGCCGTGGACATCGCGATCACTTCGCGGCTCGGCAGGCTCAGCTCCATGCCCGGCTCGCCCTGGGTCACGCCATCGCACATCGCCGGCGTACCACCGGCGAACTGGCCGACCGAGCCGATTTCGCGCAAGGCGTTTTTGATCTGCTGGGGAAAGACTTCGTACGGCTGGTGCGCCGAGAGCATGTCGTTATACGAAGAAACAATGGCGATGTTCGCCGAGTTCATCATCCGCAAGCTGTGCTTGTCTTCGCTACCACACCCGGCCACGCCGTGGGCGAAGTTGGCGCATTGCAGCTTGCCGCGCATCGGCCCGTCGGTCGCGGCGCCGCGAATCAGTGCAAGGTAAGCCTGACGCGTGGCGCGGCTGCGGGCGATAAGCCGTTCGGTGACCTCAAGAACGCGGGGATGCATGTGTAGAACTCCAGGCTAACGGATGTGGCGACCTGATTGTCTATGCTGATCAAACACCGTTGTTGTTGGAATGACAGACGGCTTTTTTGACCATTCGGACCAGTTGATTCAGGTCACTCGTTGTAGATAAAACAAAATATTGCCACTAAAAAGGCTTGTTTTCTATTTTTATGCGAATAATCTTGTAATTCCAACAACAAAACGACGGCGGCGCTGTTCAATGACTCTTCGAATCGCAATCAATGGTTTTGGCCGCATCGGCCGTAATGTCCTGCGCGCACTGTATACCCAAGGCTATCGACAGGATTTGCAGATCGTCGCCATCAACGATCTGGGCGACAGCGCCATCAATGCCCATCTGCTCAAATACGACACCGTTCACGGCACATTCGACGCCGAAGTGGCCCATGACAACGAGAGCCTGACGGTCAATGGCGACCGTATTGCGGTCAGCGCCATTCGCAACCCGGCCGAGCTGCCATGGGCGGCGGAAAAGATCGACGTGGTGTTCGAATGCACCGGTCTGTTCACCGACCGTGCCAAAGCCGCCGCGCATCTTACTGCCGGCGCGCGCAAAGTCATTATCTCGGCCCCGGCCAAAGGCGCCGACGCCACCGTGGTTTACGGCGTGAACCACGACATTCTGCGCCAGTCGCACCAGATCATCTCCAACGCGTCGTGCACCACCAACTGCCTGGCGCCAGTGGCGCAGGTGTTGCACCGCGAGCTGGGGATCGAAAGCGGCCTGATGACCACGATTCATGCCTACACCAACGACCAGAACCTGACCGACGTCTACCACACCGACCCGTACCGCGCGCGTTCGGCCACGCAGAACATGATCCCGAGCAAGACCGGCGCCGCCGAAGCGGTAGGCCTGGTGCTGCCGGAACTGGCGGGCAAACTGACCGGCATGGCCGTGCGGGTGCCGGTGATCAATGTGTCGCTGGTGGACCTGACAGTGCAGTTGAAAAAAGAAGCCTCGGCCGATGAGGTCAACGCGCTGATGAAAGCCGCCAGCCAGCACTCGAAAATTTTGGGTTACAACACGTTGCCGCTGGTTTCCAGCGACTTCAACCACAACCCGCTGTCGTCGATCTTCGACGCCAACCACACCAAAGCCAGCGGCAAACTGCTGAAGGTACTGGCCTGGTACGACAACGAATGGGGCTTCTCCAACCGCATGCTGGATAACTGCCTGGCGCTCTGCAACGCGGAGTAATTCCCTCCTCCCATGTGGGAGCGGGCTTGCTCGCGAAGGCGTCGTGTCAGGCAATTAATGTATCGACTGACTCACCGCATTCGCGAGCAAGCCCGCTCCCACAGGTTTTTGATTTCAATCTGAAATCAACACTTGACCACTCGGCTGGATGATAAGCATTATCATTCGCTCGAAATGGATCAGGTTCCCCCGTGAGTCAATCGCGCTTCAATCATGTCTTCCTCTCTCAGCGCACGTCCCTGCTGCGCACGATCGAACGGATGGTCAACAACCACAGCACCGCCGAAGACCTGTTGCAGGAGACCTACCTGCGCGTCACGCGGGCGCTGAGCGAGCGCGCCATCGATCACCTTGAACCCTTCGTGTTCCAGACCGCGCGCAATCTGGCGCTGGATCACCTGCGTGCGCGCAAGATCCATTCGCGGACCATGGTCGATGACGTGCCACAGGACGTGGTGCACAGCGTCGCCGCCCCCGCCAGCAGCGCCGAAGACGCCGCCCACGCCGAACAATTGCTGGAGCGCCTGAACGTGAGCCTCAGTCAACTCAGCCCGCGTCAGCAGCAGATTTTCATCCTCAGCCGCCTGCACGGGCACAGCTATCAGGAAATCGCCGACGAATTGAATGTGTCCCTCAGCACCGTGCAGAAGGAACTCAAGCTGATCATGTCGATCTGCATCGGTGTCGCCGAGCGCTTGAATGGCGACTGAGGCCAAAGGCGTTTGCTGTCATCCACAGGATCGACTGCACTGATGATCGGGCTTTGCTACCCTTGCCCGACTTTTACGCTTCACTAAAAAAACAGCCGTGCACAGACACTGCCGAGGACACACCGTGACGGACACCCACCGCTCGCCTTCGCCCGCAACGGCGCAGGACGCCGCCCGTGCAATGGACCAGGCTCTGGACTGGCTCATCGTGCTCGGCAGTGCGGACGAAGAGCAGACCCGGCAATTTCATGCGTGGCTGGCGGCCGATCCGTTGAATGCCGAGGCGTTCGCCAAGGCGCAGGCGATCTGGGACGGGCCGCAAGTCGTCCAGTGCGCGCAAAGCCTCGCGGCCAAACCGACGAAAGTCACCGTCCTCAAGCGGTTGCGTCCGCACTGGAAACCGTTGGCGACTGCTGCGGTGCTGATTCTGGGCCTGTTCAGTTTCAGCAATCTGCCGATGCGCCTGCAGGCCGATCACCTGACCGTGGTCGGCGAGCGTCAGCGCCTGCAACTGGAGGATGGCTCCAAGGTGCTGCTCAACACCAACTCGGCATTCTCCAGCACCATCAATGACCGGCAGCGCGTGGCGCGGCTGTATCAGGGCGAAGCGTTTTTCGAAGTGGCTGCCAACCGTGGCCAGCCGCTGCAAATCGATGCCGGCCCGGTGCAGGCCAGCGTGCGCGACACCGCGTTCGCCGTGCGCTATCTGGACGGCGTCGCGCAGGTCAATGTGCAACGCGGTGATGTCGATCTGCGCGCCACGCACAACGACGCACGAGTGCGTTTGAGCGCCGGCGAAAGCATTCGCATCGGCCCCAACGGTTTCGATCGTCCGGCCAAGCTCGATGCCGCCACCGATCTGGCCTGGGTCCAGGGCCGACTGGTGTTCGAGAACTGCCCGTTGAATCAGGTGCTGGCCGAATTGCGCCGCTACTACCCGGGCTGGATCATCAATACCAACGAGCAGTTGGCCGACGTCAACGTCACCGGCAACTACCGCCTCGACCAGCCGCTGGACGTGGTGCGTTCCCTAGCCCACATCACCTCGGCGCGCCTGCAGCAATTCCCCGCGCTGGTGATCCTGAACTAAATGAGAATTATTTTTACTCGATAGCCAAAGCCCGTTCGTCTCGTTATAGCCAATGCAATTGATTCGCATCTTCGGAGGCGAATCAGCACCTATAAAGATTCGTGCGACACGGAGCGCTATCGATGTCCTCTCGCCTTACCCGCCAGACTGCTACCCCTTCCCGCGTATTGTCGCTGCTGACGGCCGCCATCCTCATGGCCGGCACTGCACCGCTGATGGCTGCCAGCGAACAACCGGCGCGCAACATGGGTGATTATTCGTTCTCGATCGGCCAGCAACCGCTGGTGTCGGCGCTCAATGCCTTCACCAGCGTCACCGGCTGGCAGGTCGGCTTGCCGGCAGAACTGGGTCAAGGCGTGTCGTCGCCGGGCGTGCGCGGGTCGCTGCCGCCGGAAAAAGCCCTGGAGCGCCTGTTGGTGGGGACCAACCTGAGCTTCCGCAAGCTGAGCAACAACAATGTGGTGCTGGAGAAGCGCGCCACCAGCGGCGCACTCAATCTGGATCAGGTGACCATCAGCGCCACCCGCCAGGAACAGTCGGTCAATAGCGTGCCGGCCACCGTCACTGTGCAGACCCGCCAGGATCTGGATCGCAACAACGTCAACACCATCAAGGATCTGGTGCGTTACGAGCCGGGCGTATCCGTCGGCGGCGCCGGCCAGCGCGGCGGCATCAGCGGCTACAACATTCGCGGCATCGACGGCGACCGCATCCTGACGCAGGTCGACGGCGTCGAAGTGCCGGACGGTTTCTTCAACGGCCCGTACGCCAAGACCCAGCGCAATTACGTCGACCCGGAAATCGTCAAACGCGTGGAAATCCTCCGTGGCCCGGCCTCGGTGCTGTACGGCAGCAACGCCATCGGCGGCGCCGTCAGCTACTACACCCTCGACCCGGACGACATCATCAAGCCCGGCAAAGATGTCGGCGCTCGCTTCAAAACCGGTTACAGCTCCGCCGATGAGAGCTGGCTGAAATCCGCCACCGTCGCCGGGCGTGCCGAGCAGTTCGACGGCTTGCTGCACTTCAGCCAGCGCGACGGTCACGAAACCGATTCCTACGGCAGCAACAACGGCACTGGCCTGGCGCGCACCGCTGCCAACCCGGAAGACGTCAAGGCCACCAACGTTCTGGCGAAGATCGGCTGGAACTACAACGAAGATTCCCGTCTGGGCCTGACCTACGAGAAGTACAAGGACGATCGCGACACCGATCAGAAAAGTGCCTACGGCGGCCCGTACTTCAACGGCGCGCCGACCATCCCCAACAGCATGCTGCCCGGCGGCATGTACCAGTGGCGCACCGGCAATGACACCATCACCCGCGAGCGTTTCGGCCTCGAGCACAGCTTCGCCCTCGACAGCCTGCTGGCCGATAACGTGAAGTGGAGCCTCAATCACCAGATCGCCAAAACCGATCAGAGCACCGAAGAGTTCTACTATCCGATGACCCGTAAAGTGCTGCGCACCCGCGACACGGTCTACGAGGAGAAACAGTGGGTATTCGATGCGCAACTGGACAAGGCCTTCGCCATCGGTGACACCGATCACGTGCTGACCTACGGCACCACGATCAAACAGCAGAAAGTCACCGGTTCGCGCAGCGGCGACGGCAAGTGCCTGGCAGTCGGGCGTGGTTGCACCGCCATCGGCGCCACCAGCGCGGCGGACGTGCTGAAAAAATCCAGCGACTTCCCGGACCCGACCATCAACACCTACAGCCTGTTCGCCCAGGATCAGATCAGCTGGAACCAGTGGACCTTCCTGCCGGGCCTGCGCTACGACCACACCCAGCTCAAGCCGCACATCACTCAGGAATTCCTCAACACCGTGGCGGCCGATGGCAACGGCACGGTCAGCGACGCGAACAAGAGCTGGCACAAAGTCTCGCCCAAATTCGGCCTGACCTATGCCCTGACCGATAACTACACCTGGTACGGCCAGTACGCCGAAGGTTTCCGCACACCGACCGCGAAAGCGTTGTACGGGCGCTTCGAAAACAGCACCACCGGCTACAACGTGGCGCCCAACCCGAACCTGGAACCGGAGAAAAGCAAAAGCTATGAAACCGGTCTGCGCGGCAACTTCGAACAAGGCTCGTTCGACGTGGCGGTGTTCTATAACAAGTACCGCGATTTCATCAACGAAGACGCGGTCACTCCCGGTTACGACGAGCTGACCTTCCAGTCGAGCAACATCAAGCACGCGACCATCAAGGGCGCCGAAGTCAAAGGTCGCCTGAACCTCGATGCGTTCGGCGCGCCGCAGGGCCTCTACACCCAAGGCTCGATCGCTTACGCCTACGGTCGCAACAACGACAACGGCGAGCCGCTCAACAGCGTCAATCCGCTGACCGGCGTATTCGGTCTGGGTTACGACCAGGACAATTACGGCGGCCTGCTGAGCTGGACCGTGGTGAAGAAAAAGGATCGCGTCGACGACAGCAACTTCAAGTCGCCGGATGGCGTCAGCAGCCAGTTCAAGACCCCGGGCTTCGGCATTCTCGATCTGGCCGGCTATTACAAAGTCACCGACGACGTCACCGTCAGCGGCGGCATCTACAACCTGACCGACAAGAAGTACTGGTTGTGGGATGACGTGCGCGGTTACGACAGCGTCGGCGAAGCCTCGGTGACACAACCGGCCAACCTCGATCGCCTGACCCAGCCGGGCCGCAACTTCGCGATCAATCTGGTCTGGGACATCTGAACCGCACGGCCCTGCGACGCGCATTGATCAGCGCCTCGCGGGGCTTTTTTTACGGTTTGGCACCTGCCCGTTCGTCTCGTTATCAAGCGCCTCTTTTATCAAGGACACCCCCATGACCACTTCGGAAAAAGCCCTGCGTTCACAACGCCTGAACCAGATCACCCACGAGCCGCACAGCAAGCTCGACGCCCTGGTCAAGGCCCACGCGCCGTTCGAAACCCGCGCCAACTTCGCGCGTTTCGTGGTCGCGCAGTACCTGTTCCAGTCGGAACTGGTCGACCTGTATAACAATGCCGAACTGACTGCCATCGTCCCGGATCTGCCGGCCCGTTGCCGCGCGGATGCGGCCAAGGCTGACCTGGCGGATCTCGACACCGACATCCCGCCACCGGTGGCCGGTGCGCTGAAAAACCCGAGCAAGGCCCGTGCCCTCGGCTGGATCTTTGTTTCCGAAGGTTCGAAGCTTGGCGCTGCGTTCCTGATCAAACGTGCGGTGGCGCTGGAGCTGAGCGAAACCTTTGGTGCCCGTCACCTGGGTGAACCGGAAGGCGGCCGTGCCGAAGGCTGGAAAAGCTTCGTGCGCACCCTCGATTCCCTGCCGTTCACCGCCGAAGAGGAAGCCGAAGTCGAGCAAGGCGCAATCGACGCGTTCAACCGCTTCACCGTGCTGCTGGAACAGGCTTACGCCACCGAGGCCGAACCGGCCTGACACAACACAAACTCCCCTTGTGGGAGCGAGCCTGCTCGCGAAGGCGGCAGCACATTCAAGATTAATGTGACTGATCCACCGCTTTCGCGAGCAGGCTCGCTCCCACATTGGAACTGCAACAACCTGTAAGATCTCCCTTCCGCTTCAAAAGCAACCGCTGAGCCCATGCCGCAACCCGCCACCTCAAAACTCGCCCGCCTGCTGTTCGGCCTGCTGGCCTACGTCAGCCTCGGCATTGGCCTGATCGCCATCGTCGTGCCCGGCCTGCCGACCACCGAGTTCATCCTGCTCGCCGCCTGGGCCGCGACTCGCAGCTCGCCGCGCCTGAGCGCCTGGCTGGAAAACCATCGGCTGTTCGGGCCGATCCTGAGCAACTGGCGCAACGGCAAGATCATCGCGCGCAAAGCCAAGGTCAGCGCCACGATCAGCATGCTGCTGTGCGCGACGTTGATGCTGGTAATGCTCGATCACGGCTGGCCGGTGTATCTGGCGATTGCCGGGATGAGTCTGGGCAATCTGTGGATCTGGTCACGTCCGGAAGCGATTCCGCCCTCCGCCTGACCGCCCGCTATTTTTGGCAAATAAGCTTGTGTGGTGAGGGGATTTAGCGAAACGTCGCACCGCCCCGATGGACTGCGCAGCAGGTCCAAAACCAGAAAACCAGTTTTAACTGACACGCTGCGGATGCCTGATTAGTGGCTGCTGCGCAGCCAATCGGGGATAAATCCCCTCACCACAAAGCCTCATCACCAGCATTTCCTCAGCGTTCATCCGGCTGAAACTTCCCTGTAAATAATCGCCTTTTCAGCACAATCCCCTGCGCAAACGTTTAGCGCTGACCGTTCGTCGGCAAGCGGCTCATGCCCTCTCGCTGCGCGCCGATGAGCAATGCATGGCGCTGAATGGATTTGGCGAACCGGGTAGTTCATCCCGTGGCCACCTGCTCATTCATTCACGAGATCGCCCCATGTTCGACTCTCTCTCCATTCGCCTGAAAATCGTCCTGCTCTCCGGCCTGTGCCTGCTGGGTGTGGTTGCGCTGATCGTCGGCATGAACATTTACCAGACCAATCAGAACGACGAACTGGTCAGCAACTCCAGCAACCAGTTGCTCACTGCCAGTGTGCAGAACCTGTTGCAGGCCAAAGCCGCCGAACAAGCAGTGCGGGTGCAGAAGACCTTTGGCGAAAGCCTGACGGTGATCACCGCGCTGGCCGATCAGATCAAGGACATGCGCCTGCTGGCCGCCAAGCGTTCACTGGACGCCGGGGCCCTGCGTGAAGAGTTGAACCTGAGCCTGAAAACCGCGTTCGAGCGCAACGACAAGGTGCTCGGCATCTGGCTTGCCTTCGAACCCAACGGCCTCGACGGCAAGGACAGCGAGTTCGTCAACGACGCCGCGCGCCAGTCCAACGAAGCCGGGCGTTTTGCGAGCTACTGGAGCCGCGCTGCCGGCTCGGCGCTGAACACGATCATGGTCGAAGAAGACATGACCAAGACCACCCTCAGCGTCAGCGGCACGCCGTACAACAGCTGGTACACCTGCCCTCGCGACAACAAGCGTACTTGCCTGCTCGATCCGTATGCCGACACCGTGGGCGGCAAGGAAA
The DNA here is from genome assembly GCF_000514195.1 of Pseudomonas sp. URIL14HWK12:I6. Lineage (NCBI taxonomy): Bacteria > Pseudomonadati > Pseudomonadota > Gammaproteobacteria > Pseudomonadales > Pseudomonadaceae > Pseudomonas > Pseudomonas sp. URIL14HWK12:I6. Next base: position 121,329 of record NZ_AZVL01000010.1, on the reverse strand, counting down.
TGTTGATGACCACCATTTCCGTGCCGTTGATCGTCGACGGCAAGGCCATCGGCGTGGTCGGTGTCGACATCGCCCTTGATGCCCTGCAAGCGGCGGCGGTGGAGTCCCAACGCAACCTGTTCAACAACGCCGGACACATGCTGATCGTTTCGGGCAGCGGCGTGCTCGCTGCTGACAGTTCCGATGCGACCAAGGTCGGTAAAAAGATCAGCGATACCCTCGGTGCCGACGGCAAGGATCTGCTGCAACTGGTCAGCAGCGGCACGCCGAAGATTCTTGAACAGGGCGAGCTGATTCGCGCGGTGTACCCGGTCGATCCGATTGGCAACTCGCGGGCCTGGGGTGTGGTCATCGACCTGCCGAAACAGGTGCTGCTGGCCGACTCGGTGAAGCTGCAAGCGGTGCTCGACGACGCGCAGGAAACTGGTGTATTCACCGCATTGGCGGTGGCGGCAGTTGCCGGTTTGATTGGCTTGCTGCTGATCTGGCTGACCGCCTCCGGTGTCACTCGCCCGATCAACAATGTCGCCGAGATGCTGAAAAACATCGCCAGCGGTGAAGGCGATCTGACCCAGCGCCTGAACTACAGCAAGAAGGATGAACTGGGCGAACTGGTGAACTGGTTCAACCGCTTCCTCGACAAGCTGCAACCGACCATCGCCCAGATCAAACAGAGCATCACTGAAGCGCGTGGCACTGCTGATCAGTCATCGGAAATCGCCCGCCAGACCAGCGAAGGCATGCAGGTGCAGTTCCGCGAAATCGATCAGGTCGCCACCGCGTCCAACGAAATGAGCGCCACCGCCCACGACGTCGCCAACAGCGCGTCGAACGCGGCCAACGCCGCCAAGGGCGCCGATCAGTCGGCCAGGGACGGCCTGTCGATCATCGAGCGCAGCACCCGCGACATCAATCAACTGGCCGACGAAGTCAGCAAAGCGGTGACCGAAGTCGAAGCACTGGCAGTCAACAGCGAGCAGATCGGCTCGGTGCTGGAAGTGATCCGCAGCATCGCCGAACAGACCAACCTGCTGGCGCTCAACGCCGCCATCGAAGCGGCCCGCGCCGGGGAAAGCGGTCGTGGTTTTGCGGTGGTGGCCGACGAGGTGCGCAACCTCGCCAAGCGCACTCAGGATTCGGTGGAAGAAATCCGCATCGTCATTGAGCGCATCCAGACCGGCACCCGTGGAGTGGTCGCGACCATGCATTCGAGCCAGACCCAGGCGCACAACAACGCCGGGCAGATCCGCCAGGCCGTGGACGCACTGGGCAAGATCAGCGATGCGGTGACGGTGATCAGCGACATGAACCTGCAGATCGCCAGCGCCGCCGAACAGCAGAGCGCTGTGGCCGAAGAGGTCAACCGCAACGTCTCGGCGATTCGCACCGTGACTGAAACCCTGACCGAGCAAGCCACCGAGTCGGCGGCGATCAGCAGCCAGCTCAATGCCCTGGCGAGCCAGCAGATGAAGCTGATGGATCAGTTCCGCGTCTAGCAAACTGCAAAAATCCCTGTGGGAGCGAGCCTGCTCGCGAAGACGGCAGCACATTCAACATCAAAGTGACTGATCCACCGCTTTCGCGAGCAGGCTCGCTCCCACAGGGGTAAGTGTTCACCTGCCGGAATTTCATCTGGCCCGAGATTTTTTTGCACTATCATCGCCCTCTCTCCCGGAGGGCCTTCGATGACTGATTTACTCACGTCCATTCAAGCCGCACTCGGCTTGCCCCACACGCCGATTCCGTTCACCGCCAGTGGCGCCCTGCCCTCGGCGTTTGCCGTCAGCGACCTGGCCTGCGCCAGCATCGGCGCTGCCGGTCAGGCCGTCAGCGAACTGCTCCGGCAACAGACCGGGCACTTGCCCGCCGTAGAAGTTGATCGGCGTCTGGCGTCGTTCTGGTTTGCCACCTCGTTGCGGCCGATCGGCTGGGAGATCCCGCCGCTGTGGGATCCGATTGCTGGCGACTACGCAACCGAAGACGGCTGGATCCGCCTGCACACCAACGCCCCACATCACCGTGCTGCGGCTGAAAGCGTGCTCGGTGCCTGCGCCGATCGCGCTGCCATGGCGGCGAAAGTCGCGCAATGGCGCAGCGCCGATCTGGAACAAGCGGTGGTCGATGCCAAGGGCTGCGCCGCCGAAATGCGCAGTTGGGCGCAGTGGCAGCAGCATCCGCAAGGGATGGCAGTGAATGCCGAGCCGCTGGTGCATTTCATCGATTCGCAGGATGAAATCACCCACCCGTGGCAAAGCTCGGTGGCGCAACCGCTGGCCGGGCTCAAGGTGCTCGACCTGACCCGCGTGCTCGCCGGCCCCACCGCCAGCCGTTTTCTCGCGGGTCTCGGCGCCAACGTGCTGCGCATCGATCCGCCGAGCTGGAACGAGCCGGGCGTGGTGCCGGAAGTCACCCTGGGCAAACGCTGCGCACGGCTGAATCTGCAGCAACCGGACGATCGTGCAGTGTTCGAAAACCTGTTGAAGGACGCCGATATCCTCATACATGGCTACCGTGCCGATGCCCTGGAACACCTCGGTTTCGGCGCCGAACGCCGCCGACAACTGGCGCCGGGGCTGATCGACGTCAGTCTCAATGCCTACGGCTGGAGCGGCCCGTGGCAGAACCGTCGTGGTTTCGACAGCCTGGTGCAGATGAGCAGCGGCATCGCCGAGGCCGGACAGCGCTGGAAACAGGCTGACAAGCCGACGCCGCTGCCAGTGCAGGCACTGGATCACGGCACCGGGTATTTGATGGCGGCCAGTGCGATACGGCTTCTGACGCAGCGATTGAAGACGGGCCGCGGTGGTTCGGCGCGCTTGTCGCTGGCGCGTACCGCCAAGCTGTTGATCGAGCACGAACCAGGAACGAGCGAAGCGTTACGCATCGAGGATAAACAGGATCAAGACTCGCGAGTGGAGCAGACCCCATGGGGGCCGGCGCATCGCTTGCTGGCGCCGGTGAAGATCAGCGGGACGCCGCTGCAGTGGGCGTTGCCGGCTACTGAATTGGGTTCGCATCGCGCGCAGTGGTGATGACCATTCGGGCCTCTTCGCGAGCAAGCCCGCTCCCACAGGGGAATGCATTTCAAATGTGGGAGCGGGCTTGCTCGCGAAGAGGCCCGCACTGACACCACCGATGCACAATCAATCCACCTACAGCGACAACACCCCGCTGTACAAACCATACGCCGCCAGCCCTGCGCCGATCAGCACACAGGCAAAAATACCTTTCTCGACAGGGGTGAACAGCGGCTCGCCCTGCTCATGCTTGGCCTTGGCGAACAGGACCACCCCCGGCGCATACAGCAGCGCCGACAGCAGCAGGTATTTCACCCCGCCGGCATACAACAACCACACCGCGTAGCACAGGGCGATGCCGCCAATCAGCAGATCCTTGGTGCGTTCGGCCGAGGCATGTTCGTAGGTTTCGCCACGTCCGCTGAGCAACACCGCGTACGCCGCCGACCACAAATACGGCACCAGAATCATCGACGACGCCAGATAAATCAGGCTGGTGTAGGTGCCGGCGGAAAACAGTGTGATCAGCAGGAATATCTGAATCATCACGTTGGTCAGCCACAGCGCATTGACCGGCACATGGTTGGCGTTTTCCTTTTTCAGGAACGCCGGCATGGTCTTGTCCCGGGCCGTGGCGAAGAGGATTTCCGCGCACAGCAGCGCCCATGACAGCAATGCGCCAAGCAGCGACACCGCCAGACCGAGGCTGATCAACAATGCGCCCCACGGCCCGACGATGTGCTCCAGCACCGCCGCCAGCGACGGGTTCTGCAACGTGGCCAGTTCGGGCTGGCTCATGATCCCCAGCGACAGCACGTTGACCAGCACCAGCAGCGCCAGCACGCCGAGGAAACCGATCACCGTTGCGCGCCCGACGTCGCTACGTTTCTCCGCCCGTGCCGAATACACGCTGGCGCCCTCGATGCCGATGAACACGAACACCGTCACCAGCATCATGTTGCGCACCTGATCCATCACCCCGCCGAAGCTCGGGTTGCTGCGGCCCCAGATGTCGCGGGTGAAAATGTCGGCCTTGAACGCCACGGCGGCAATCACGATGAACATGATCAGCGGCACGATCTTGGCGACCGTGGTCACCTGATTGATGAACGCCGCCTCCTTGATCCCGCGCATCACCAGAAAATGCACGGCCCACAACAGCACCGACGCGCAGCCGATGGCGATTGGCGTGTTGCCCTGGCCGAACACCGGGAAGAAGTAACCGAGGGTGCTGAACAGCAACACGAAATAACCGACGTTGCCCAGCCACGCGCTGATCCAGTAGCCCCAGGCGGACGAGAAACCCATGTAGTCGCCAAACCCGGCCTTGGCGTAGGCATAGACCCCCGAGTCCAGCTCGGGCTTGCGGTTGGCCAGGGTCTGGAACACGAACGCCAGAGTCAACATGCCGATGGCGGTAATCCCCCAGCCGATCAGGATCGCCCCGGCATCGGCGCGGGCCGCCATGTTCTGCGGCAGGGAAAAAATCCCCCCGCCAATCATCGAACCCACCACCAGGGCGATCAACGCACCCAGTCGCAGCTTTTGCGTCGGTTGCGACATTCTTGTCTCCCTTCATTCATTTGTAACAACTATTAACTAAACGCCTAATACCAGACGACGTTTATCAGGTAATACCGAGAAACACTCGTTTATATATAGCGACTGACGCTAACGCCTAGCACGCTAAGACAGTTTTGTGCGCGAATCCTAATAAATCAATTCTGTACTGAAAACAGATGGCGAAAATTTGCCAAAAGCTGAAAAGGAACTAGCGTGATAATTCTAAAGTAATAAGACCAATTCCCAACCACATCAGTAAAAAGCCTCTAGGACGGGCTTTCCAGGCGATAGCGTTATGCCTCCAGTTGTTTCATAAGTCATTCATTAACAATGGAATGTGGCCATGCACTGATCTATGTCAGCTGATTGAACAGACAACAGATCTACGCTGTGAACTCTTCTCTCCTGCAATGGAGTCATGCAATGTCTGAAGATCCCGGAAAACTACGACTAGGTGCACTGGTTGCCTTGGTAGTCGGCTCAATGATTGGTGGCGGGATATTCTCTTTGCCACAAAACATGGCCGCGAGCGCCGACGTCGGCGCGGTACTGATTGGCTGGGCCATCACCGCTGTCGGCATGCTCACCCTCGCTTTTGTCTTTCAAACCCTCGCCAATCGCAAGCCTGACCTGGACGGCGGTGTCTACGCCTACGCCAAGGCCGGATTTGGCGACTACATGGGTTTCTCGTCCGCCTGGGGTTACTGGATCAGTGCCTGGCTGGGCAACGTTGGCTACTTTGTTCTGTTGTTCAGCACCCTCGGGTATTTCTTTCCGGTTTTCGGTGAAGGCAACACGGTGGCGGCGGTGATCGGCGCCTCGGTGCTGCTGTGGGCCGTGCACTTTCTGGTACTGCGCGGGATCAAGGAAGCGGCGTTCATCAACCTCGTGACCACCGTCGCCAAGGTCGTGCCATTGCTGCTGTTCGTGCTGATCGCGATCTTCGCCTTCAAACTGGACATCTTCACCGCCGACATCTGGGGTGTGAAAAACCCGGATCTGGGCAGCGTAATGAACCAGGTGCGCAACATGATGCTGGTCACCGTGTGGGTGTTCATCGGCATCGAAGGCGCAAGCATCTTCTCGGCGCGGGCGGAAAAACGCTCCGATGTCGGCAAGGCTACCGTCATCGGCTTCATCACCGTGCTGCTGTTCCTGGTGCTGGTCAACGTGCTGTCGCTGGGCATCATGACTCAGCCGGAACTGGCCAAACTGCAGAACCCGTCGATGGCCGCCGTGCTCGAACACGTGGTCGGTCACTGGGGCGCGGTGCTGATCAGCGTCGGCTTGATCATCTCGCTGCTGGGGGCGCTGCTGTCGTGGGTGCTGCTGTGTGCGGAGATCATGTTCGCCGCCGCCAAAGACCACACCATGCCAGAGTTCCTGCGCAAGGAAAACGCCAACCACGTACCGGTCAACGCCCTGTGGCTGACCAACGCGATGGTCCAGCTGTTCCTGATCATCACCCTGTTTTCGGCCAGCACTTATCTGTCGCTGATCTACCTCGCCACTTCGATGATTCTGGTGCCGTACCTGTGGTCGGCGGCCTATGCCCTGCTGCTGGCGGTGCGCGGCGAAAGCTACGAGGGCTTCGCGGCCGAACGACGCAAGGATCTGATTATCGGCGGCATCGCGCTGATCTACGCGGTGTGGCTGCTGTATGCCGGCGGGGTCAAGTATCTGCTGCTCTCGGCCCTGCTCTACGCACCCGGCGCGATCCTGTTCGCCAAGGCCAAGCTGGAACTCAAACAACCGATTTTCACTAACGTCGAGAAGCTGATTTTCGCCGCAGTGGTCGTGGGTGCCCTGGTGGCTGCCTACGGTCTCTACGACGGCTTCCTGACCTTGTAACCCTTGATTTGTAATCTGGAGGATCACTGCAATGACCACGGAAAAAGTTAAGTACGGCGTCCACTCCGAAGCCGGCAAACTGCGCAAAGTCATGGTTTGCTCCCCAGGTCTGGCCCACCAGCGCCTGACCCCGAACAACTGCGATGAACTGCTGTTCGACGACGTGCTCTGGGTCGCCCAGGCCAAGCGCGACCACTTCGACTTCGTGACCAAGATGCGTGAACGCGGGATCGACGTGCTGGAAATGCACAACCTGCTGACCGACATCGTCGCCATCCCTGAAGCGCTGGACTGGATTCTCGAGCGCAAGGTCACCGCCGACTCGGTGGGCCTGGGCCTGATCAGCGAAGTCAAATCCTGGCTGAAAAGCCTTGAGCCGCGACACATCGCCGAATACCTGATTGGTGGCGTATCCGCCGATGATCTGCCGGACAGCTTCGGTGGCAAGACCATCCAGATGTTCCGCGACTTCCTCGGCCACTCCAGCTTTATCCTGCCGCCGCTGCCGAACACCCAGTTCACCCGCGACACCACCTGCTGGATCTACGGTGGCGTGACGCTGAACCCGATGTACTGGCCGGCGCGACGTCAGGAAACCCTGCTGACCACCGCCATCTACAAATTCCACCCGCAGTTCACCAACGCCGATTTCGAGATCTGGTACGGCGACCCGGACAAGGACCATGGCAGCTCGACCCTTGAGGGCGGCGACGTGATGCCGATCGGCAACGGCGTGGTGTTGATCGGCATGGGCGAACGCTCATCCCGTCAGGCCATCGGCCAACTGGCGCTGAACCTGTTCAAGAACAAGGCCGTGGAAAAAGTCATCGTCGCCGGCCTGCCGAAGTCCCGCGCCGCGATGCACCTGGACACCGTGTTCAGTTTCTGCGATCGCGACCTGGTGACGATTTTCCCGGAAGTGGTCAACCAGATCGTCGCCTTCACCCTGCGTCCTGACGAAAGCAAACAGGGCGGCATCGACATCCGCCGCGAAGAAGGCAGCTTCCTCGACACTGTCGCCGCTGCGCTAAACCTGCCGAAGCTGCGCGTGGTGGAAACCGGCGGCAACAGCTTCGCCGCCGAACGCGAGCAATGGGACGACGGCAACAACGTGGTGGCCGTGGAACCGGGCGTGGTCATCGGCTACGACCGCAACACCTACACCAACACCCTGCTGCGCAAGGCGGGCGTGGAGGTCATCACCATCAGCGCCGGCGAACTCGGTCGTGGTCGCGGCGGCGGCCACTGCATGACCTGCCCGATCATCCGCGACCCAATCGATTACTAAACGACCATCTCCCCGGCCGCACTCACCCTGTAGCGGCCGGGCCGATTACCGAATCCAAGGAGAATCATCATGGCGTTCAACATCCACAACCGTAACCTGCTCAGCCTGGAACACCACACCCCACGTGAGCTGCGTTATCTGCTCGACCTGTCCCGCGATCTGAAACGCGCCAAGTACACCGGCACCGAGCAGCAACACCTCAAGGGCAACAACATCGCCCTGATCTTCGAAAAAACCTCGACCCGCACCCGTTGCGCGTTCGAAGTGGCGGCCTACGACCAAGGCGCCAGCGTCACCTACATCGACCCGAACTCATCGCAGATCGGCCACAAGGAAAGCATGAAAGACACGGCCCGCGTGCTGGGTCGCATGTACGACGCCATCGAATACCGTGGTTTCAAACAGGAAATTGTCGAAGAGCTGGCGAAGTTCGCCGGGGTGCCGGTGTTCAACGGCCTGACCGACGAATATCACCCAACGCAAATGATCGCCGACGTGCTGACCATGCGTGAACACGCCGACAAGCCGATCCACGAAATCAGCTACGCCTACCTCGGCGACGCGCGCAACAACATGGGCAACTCGCTGCTGCTGGTCGGCGCCAAGCTCGGCATGGACGTGCGCATCTGCGCGCCGAAAGCCCTGTGGCCGCACGACGATCTGGTCGATCGCTGCAAGAAATACGCGGAAGAATCCGGCGCGCGCATCACCCTGACCGAAGACCCGAAAGCCGCGGTCAAAGGCGTCGATTTCATCCACACCGATGTCTGGGTGTCGATGGGCGAGCCGGTTGAAGCCTGGGCCGAACGTATCCAGCAACTGCTGCCGTACCAGGTCAACAAAGAGCTGATGAAAGCCACCGGCAACCCGCGCACCAAGTTCATGCACTGCCTGCCGGCGTTTCACAACAGCGATACCAAGGTCGGCAAACAGATCGCCGAACAGTATCCGCACCTGGCCAACGGCATCGAAGTCACCGACGACGTGTTCGAGTCGCCCGCCTGCATCGCCTTCGAGCAAGCGGAAAACCGCATGCACACGATCAAGGCGATCCTGGTCTCGACCCTGGCTGATCTGTAACCGGAATAGCTCCCACTGAAGGAACCGGTTCTAGGGTGGGAGCGAGCCTGCTCGCGAAAGCAGTGGGTCATTCAACAGAGATGTCGACTGATCTGACGCCTTCGCGAGCAGGCTCGCTCCCACATGGAATTCCGGTTCCGACAGGGAAACCGAGTCGTTTGCCATTTCTCTGCTGAAAGGATTGCACCATGCGTATCGTCGTAGCTCTGGGCGGTAACGCCCTGCTCCGTCGTGGCGAGCCGATGACCGCTGACAACCAGCGCGCCAACATCCGCATCGCCACCGAGCAAATCGCCAAGATCCATCCCGGCAATCAACTGGTCATCGCCCACGGCAATGGCCCGCAAGTCGGCCTGCTGTCGCTGCAGGCAGCGGCCTACACCTCCGTCACCCCTTACCCGCTGGACGTGCTCGGTGCCGAAACCGAAGGCATGATCGGCTACATCATCGAACAGGAACTGGGCAACCTGCTGGACTTCGAAGTGCCGTTCGCCACCCTGCTGACCCAGGTTGAAGTCGACGCCAAGGACCCGGCCTTCCAGAATCCGACCAAACCGATCGGCCCGGTCTACGACAAAGCCGAAGCGGAAAAACTCGCCGCCGAGAAAGGTTGGGCCATCGCTCCGGACGGCGACAAGTTCCGTCGTGTGGTGGCCAGTCCACGGCCGAAACGCATCTTCGAGATCCGCCCGATCAAGTGGCTGCTGGACAAGGGCAGCATCGTGATTTGTGCGGGTGGCGGCGGCATTCCGACCATGTACGACGAGCACCGCAACCTCAAGGGCATCGAGGCGGTGATCGACAAAGACCTGTGCTCGTCGCTGCTCGCCGAGCAGCTGGAAGCTGACTTGCTGGTGATCGCCACCGACGTCAACGCGGCGTTCGTCGACTATGGCAAGCCGTCGCAGAAAGCCATCGCCGAAGCCCACCCGGATGAACTCGAACGCCTCGGTTTCGCCGCTGGCTCCATGGGGCCGAAGGTGCAGGCAGCCTGCGAATTCGCGCGCCATACTGGCAAGGTCGCGGTGATCGGTTCGCTCGCGGACATCGAAGCGATCGTCCAGGGCACTGCCGGCACACGCGTCAGCACGGCGAAGCCGGGCATCAGCTATCGATAATTAGAAACTCCGGGGGCAGGCCCAAGGTCTGCCCTTCTCCCATGCCTTGAGAAGGAGAAACCCATGGCCATATTCGAACCGGGTCATTTGCACATCGAGCGGCACGCGTTGACCAAGGACGATGTCGATTACGACCTGTGCCTCGACTACCAAGTGTTCACCGATCCCAAAGAAGGCAAAGGGATGCAGTTCACCCTGCACGGCAATATCCAGGGCAAGGATATGAAGGAAACCTTCTTCCTGCCCAAGGACCAGGCCTACAACTTCGCCAGCAACGTGACCAAGATTGCCGAAAAGTACGGCATTCCCAAAACTCACAGCAGCATCGGCTCGCAGCACAAACATTACGACCTGATGTTCGAGGATGTGCGGGTGCAGTTGAATATGAAGTCCGGGGATCCGGTCAAACCGGAACACCTCGAATAACCCGAACCCAGCACATTCCTCCTGTGGGAGCGGGCTTGCTCGCGAAGGCGCCAGGTCAGTCACCATTTATGCTGTCTGACCTGACGCCTTCGCGAGCAAGCCCGCTCCCACAAGGTATCCGTGTAGCGCTGACAATCGTTGCAGATTTCACCATTGCCCCGCCCCAAGGCATACTTGCCCCCCTCCGCATTCCAGAACACTGAACCGCCCCCATGCGTATCCACGTCAGCTTCATCGACCGCGTCGGCATCACCCAGGAAGTCCTGGCTATCCTCGGTGGGCGCAATCTCAATCTGGATGCGGTGGAGATGATTCCGCCCAACGTCTACATCGATGCACCGACCTTGAGCCCGCAAGTGCTCGAAGAGCTCAAAGATGCGTTGTTCCGGGTGCGCGGCGTGGAGGCCGTGGTGGTGGTCGACATCCTCCCTGGTCAGCGTCGGCACCTGCAGCTCGATGCGCTGCTCGCGGCGATGACCGATCCGGTACTGGCCCTCGATAGCGCCGGCAAGGTGCTGCTGGCCAACCCGGCACTGATCGCGCTGTACGGGCGTGAACCGGCAGGTGAAAGTGTCTCTGAGCTGTTCAACGACCCCGGTCTGCTGGAAACCCTGCTCGAGCAAGGCTTCCGCCTGCCGCTGCGCGAGATCACCGTCAATGGCCAGACCCTGCTGCTGGACGCCACGCCGATCACCGACGCCGGTGCGCTGCTGACCCTGTATCAGCCAAACCGTATCGGCGAACAGCTCTCGGCGTTGCACCATGACCATGCCGAAGGTTTCGATGCACTGCTCGGCGAATCCCCGGCGATCCGCACACTGAAGGCCCGCGCGCAACGAGTCGCAGCCCTCGACGCACCGCTGCTGATTCAAGGCGAAACCGGCACCGGTAAAGAACTGGTGGCCCGCGCTTGCCACGCGATCAGTGCGCGGCACAGTGCGCCGTTTCTCGCCTTGAACTGCGCGGCCCTGCCGGAGAACCTCGCCGAGAGCGAACTGTTCGGCTACGCCCCCGGTGCCTTTACCGGCGCGCAACGTGGCGGCAAACCGGGGCTGATGGAACTGGCCAACCAGGGCACGGTATTTCTCGACGAGATCGGCGAGATGTCGCCCTACTTGCAGGCCAAGTTATTGCGCTTTCTGAATGACGGCAGCTTCCGTCGGGTCGGCGGTGATCGCGAAGTGAAGGTCAACGTGCGGATCCTCAGCGCGACCCACCGCGACCTGGAAAAAATGGTCAGCGAAGGCCTGTTCCGCGAAGACCTGTTCTACCGTCTCAACGTGCTCAACGTCGAAGTGCCGCCGCTGCGTGAGCGAGGTCAGGACATTCTGCTGCTGGCGCGCTATTTCATGCAGCAGGCGTGTGCGCAGATTCAGCGTCCAGTCTGTCGCCTTGCGCCCGGTACCTATCCAGCGCTGCTCGGCAACCGCTGGCCGGGCAACGTGCGGCAACTGCAAAACGTGATCTTCCGCGCCGCGGCGATCTGCGAAAGCAGCCTGGTCGATATCGGTGATCTCGACATCGCCGGCACCTCGGTGGCGCGGCAGACCGACAGCGACGTCGACAGCCTCGAACAGGCCGTCGAGTCCTTCGAAAAATCGCTGCTGGAAAAACTCTACGTCAGCTACCCCTCGACCCGCCAACTGGCCAGCCGCCTGCAGACCTCGCACACGGCAATCGCCCATCGCCTGCGCAAGTACGGCATCCCCAATAAACCGTAAGCCGCACGCGGTCAAAAATGTGGGAGCGGGCTTGCTCGCGAATGCGGTGGGCCATTCAACAGTGATGTCGACTGACCTGACGCTTTCGCGAGCAAGCCCGCTCCCACAGGGGGTTCATGTGACGGATTCGAAATCCGTTCAAAACCGACCTCCATCTGTACTGAAAGCGCTACAGCGGAACGATATCGCTACACCCTCCTCCGATCACCGCTGCGCAAGGCTTTGATCCGCTTCAGCTTTTCTCCCCGCCCCAAGCTGTAGCGATTTCGCTACAGAAGCCCCACACCCATCACAACCAGAAACACATAACTATTTGATTTATATAGATAAATACAATCTGGCCGCGTTCTTGCTAAGTAACCGCTCATAAAACCAGGGCTTTCCCGCCCAAGCCTTCCACCGCGTCCACCAGACGAGTCTGGCCCCTTAGGAGTTTCCATGAGCGAGTTGCGTTTTACTGAAGATCACGAATGGCTGCGCACCGAAGCTGACGGCAGCGTTACTGTCGGCATCACCGCTTTCGCGCAGAACGCTTTGGGCGACGTGGTGTTCGTGCAACTGCCTGAGCTGCAGGCTTACGAAAAAGGCGCTGAAGCCGCCACCGTGGAATCGGTGAAAGCCGCCAGCGGCGTGTACATGCCGCTCGACGGTGAAGTTGTGGAAGTGAACCCGGCACTGGACGGCAGCCCGGAACTGGTCAACGAAGATCCGCTGGGCGAAGGCTGGTTCTTCCGCTTCCAGCCAAGCGACGCCGCCGCTGTCGGCAAACTGCTCGATCAAGACGCCTACGACCGCCTGATCAAAGCCCAAGCCGAAGCCTGAGGAGTAACGACATGACCCAAGTAAACCTCGGCACTGCCAACGAATTCATCGCCCGTCACATCGGCCCACGCGCCGGTGACGAGCAAGCCATGCTCAACAGCCTCGGCTTCGACTCGCTCGAAGCGCTGAGCGCCAGCGTCATCCCGGAAAGCATCAAGGGCACCAGCGTGCTCGGCCTGGACGACGGCCTGAGCGAAGCCGACGCACTGGCGATGATCAAATCCATCGCCGGCAAAAACCAACTGTTCAAGACCTACATCGGCCAGGGCTACTACAACTGCCACACGCCGTCGCCGATCCTGCGCAACCTGTTGGAAAACCCGGCCTGGTACACCGCTTACACCCCGTACCAGCCGGAAATTTCCCAGGGTCGTCTCGAAGCGCTGCTGAACTTCCAGACCCTGATCAGCGACCTCACCGGCCTGCCGATCGCCAACGCCTCGCTGCTCGACGAAGCCACCGCCGCTGCCGAAGCCATGACTTTCTGCAAACGCCTGAGCAAGAACAAGGGCAGCCACCAGTTCTTCGCCTCGATCCACAGCCACCCGCAAACGCTCGACGTGCTGCGCACCCGTGCCGAGCCGCTGGGCATCGACGTGGTGGTTGGCGATGAGCGTGAACTGAGCGACGTCACGCCGTTTTTCGGCGCGCTGCTGCAATACCCGGCGAGCAACGGTGATGTGTTCGACTACCGCGAACTGACCGAGCGCTTCCACGCCGCCAACGCGCTGGTCGCCGTGGCCGCTGATCTGCTGGCCCTGACGCTGCTGACCGCTCCGGGCGAGTTCGGCGCCGACGTCGCTATCGGTTCCGCGCAACGCTTCGGCGTGCCGCTGGGCTTCGGTGGCCCGCACGCGGCCTATTTCTCTACCAAGGATGCGTTCAAGCGCGACATGCCGGGCCGTCTGGTCGGAGTGTCGGTTGACCGCTTCGGCAAACCGGCCCTGCGTCTGGCGATGCAGACCCGCGAGCAACACATCCGCCGCGAGAAGGCCACCTCGAACATCTGCACCGCGCAGGTGCTGTTGGCCAACATCGCCAGCATGTACGCCGTGTACCACGGCCCGAAAGGCCTGACCCAGATCGCCAACCGCGTGCATCACCTGACCGCGATTCTGGCCAAGGGCCTGAGCGCACTGGGCGCTAAAGTCGAGCAGACAAGCTTCTTCGACACCCTGACCATCGCCACCGGCGCACACACCGCCGCGCTGCACGACAAGGCGCATGCCGCGCAGATCAACCTGCGGGTGATCGACGCCGAGCGTCTGGGCCTGTCAGTGGACGAAACCACCACTCAGACTGATATCGAAACCCTGTGGGGTCTGTTCGCCAACGGCAAGGCCCTGCCGGACTTCACTGCACTGGCTACTTCGGTGAAAAGCACCATCCCGGCGGCGCTAGTACGTCAGTCGCCGATCCTCAGCCACCCGGTTTTCAACCGTTATCACTCGGAAACCGAGCTGATGCGCTACCTGCGCAAACTGGCGGACAAGGACCTGGCACTGGATCGCACCATGATCCCGTTGGGCTCGTGCACCATGAAACTCAACGCCGCGAGCGAAATGATCCCGGTGACCTGGGCCGAATTCGGCGCCCTGCACCCGTTCGCCCCTACAGCGCAGAGCGCCGGTTATCAGCAATTGACCGACGAACTGGAAGCGATGCTCTGCGCCGCCACCGGTTACGACGCTATCTCGCTGCAACCGAACGCCGGTTCGCAAGGTGAATACGCTGGCCTGCTGGCGATTCGCGCCTACCACCAGAGCCGTGGCGACGAGCGCCGCGACATCTGCCTGATCCCGTCGTCAGCCCACGGCACCAACCCGGCCACCGCCAACATGGCCGGCATGCGCGTGGTGGTGACCGCGTGCGATGCGCGCGGCAACGTCGATATCGAAGACCTGCGCGCCAAAGCCATCGAGCACCGCGAACACCTCGCGGCGCTGATGATCACCTACCCGTCGACCCACGGTGTGTTCGAAGAAGGCATCCGCGAAATCTGCGGGATCATTCATGACAACGGCGGCCAGGTGTACATCGACGGCGCCAACATGAACGCGATGGTCGGCCTCTGCGCACCGGGTAAATTCGGCGGCGACGTTTCGCACTTGAACCTGCACAAGACCTTCTGCATCCCACACGGCGGTGGCGGCCCGGGCGTCGGCCCGATTGGCGTCAAGTCGCACCTGACCCCGTTCCTGCCGGGTCACGGCCAAATGGCACGCAAGGAAGGCGCAGTCTGCGCAGCGCCGTTCGGCAGCGCGAGCATTCTGCCGATCACCTGGATGTACATTCGCATGATGGGCGGCGCCGGTCTCAAGCGTGCTTCGCAACTGGCGATCCTCAATGCCAACTACATTTCCCGTCGCCTCGAAGAGCACTATCCAGTGCTGTACACCGGCAGCAACGGGCTGGTGGCGCACGAATGCATCCTCGACCTGCGTCCACTGAAAGACAGCAGCGGCATCAGCGTCGATGACGTCGCCAAGCGTCTGATCGACTTCGGCTTCCACGCCCCGACCATGTCGTTCCCGGTCGCCGGCACGCTGATGATCGAGCCGACCGAAAGTGAATCCAAGGAAGAACTGGACCGCTTCTGCGACGCCATGATCCGCATCCGCGAAGAAATCCGCGCAGTGGAAAACGGCACGCTGGACAAGGACGACAACCCGCTGAAGAACGCCCCGCACACTGCTGCGGAACTGGTCGGCGAGTGGACCCACCCGTACAGCCGCGAGCAGGCGGTATACCCGGTGGCGTCGTTGGTCGAAGGCAAATACTGGCCGCCGGTCGGTCGCGTCGACAACGTGTTCGGCGACCGCAACCTGGTCTGCGCCTGCCCGTCGATCGAAAGCTACGCTTAAGCGGATGAGGGGCAGGTCACCTGCCCCGATTTTCAGCAACACCATAGATCCAAATGTGGGAGCGGGCTTGCTCGCGAATGCGGTGTGTCAGGCAACATTGATGGCGACTGATAAACCGCATTCGCGAGCAAGCCCGCTCCCACAGGGGATTTGTGTCCAGCCTCGAGCTTGCGCCAATTCCTATAACAAGAAACCGGAGAACCACTCATGTCGTTAAGCGTGTTCGACCTGTTCAAGATTGGCATCGGCCCTTCCA
Organism: Pseudomonas sp. URIL14HWK12:I6; assembly: GCF_000514195.1. Lineage (NCBI taxonomy): Bacteria > Pseudomonadati > Pseudomonadota > Gammaproteobacteria > Pseudomonadales > Pseudomonadaceae > Pseudomonas > Pseudomonas sp. URIL14HWK12:I6. Next base: position 105,323 of record NZ_AZVL01000010.1, on the reverse strand, counting down.
GCTCCCACACCGTCGGCCCGATGCGTGCCGCTGCGCGCTTCGCCGAAGGCTTGCGCCGCGATGACCTGCTGTCGGCCACCAGCACCGTCAAAGTCGAGCTGTACGGCTCGCTCGGTGCTACCGGCAAGGGACACGGCAGCGACAAAGCGGTGCTGCTCGGCCTTGAAGGTGAACACCCGGACACCGTCGATACCGAAACCGTCGCCGCACGCCTGCAGGATATTCGCGGCAATGGCCGGCTGAATCTGCTCGGCGAACACAGCATTGCGTTCAACGAGAAAGAACACCTGGCGATGATCCGCAAGCCGTTGGCCTACCACCCCAACGGCATGATCTTTCGTGCCTTCGATGCTGCCGGTATTCAGATCCGCAGCCGCGAGTACTACTCGGTCGGTGGCGGCTTTGTGGTCGATGAAGATGCCGCCGGTGCCGACCGCATCGTCGAAGACGCGACACCGCTGACCTTCCCGTTCAAAAGTGCCAAGGACTTGCTCGGCCATTGCGCCACCTACGGTCTGTCGATCAGCCAGGTGATGCTGACCAATGAAAGTGCCTGGCGCCCGGAGGCGGAAACCCGCGCTGGTCTGCTGAAAATCTGGCAAGTGATGCAGGACTGCGTTGCCGCTGGCTGTCGCAACGAAGGCATTCTGCCGGGCGGGCTGAAGGTCAAACGCCGGGCGGCGGCGCTGCATCGGCAATTGTGCAAGAACCCGGAATCGGCGCTGCGCGATCCGCTGTCGGTGCTCGACTGGGTCAACCTGTACGCCCTGGCGGTCAACGAAGAAAACGCCAACGGCGGCCGCGTGGTCACCGCGCCCACCAACGGTGCGGCGGGGATTATTCCGGCGGTGCTGCATTACTACATGCGCTTTATCCCGGGTGCGAACGATGACGGCGTGGTGCGCTTTCTGCTGACCGCCGCCGCGATCGGCATTCTGTATAAGGAAAACGCCTCGATCTCCGGCGCCGAAGTCGGCTGTCAGGGCGAGGTCGGTGTGGCCTGCTCGATGGCCGCCGGCGCGTTGTGTGAAGTGCTCGGCGGCAGCGTGCAGCAAGTCGAGAACGCGGCGGAAATCGGCATGGAACACAACCTCGGCCTGACCTGCGATCCGATTGGCGGGCTGGTGCAGGTGCCGTGCATCGAGCGCAACGCCATGGGCTCGGTGAAAGCGATCAACGCGGTGCGCATGGCCATGCGCGGCGACGGGCAACACTTCGTCTCCCTCGACAAAGTCATCCGCACCATGCGCCAGACCGGCGCCGACATGAAAAGCAAATACAAAGAGACCGCCCGTGGCGGTCTCGCGGTCAACATTATCGAATGCTGATTTATGTCCTCGCCCTTTGGGAGCGGACCGCACTTAGCCCCCTCTCCCTCCGGGAGAGGGCTGGGTGAGGGGCTTTTGATCGTGATCTAAATCTAGCCCCATGCCCCCAAACTCAAACTTTCAAGGAGCCACGCATGTCCACCGAACAACTGTCGAAAACCCCGCTGCACGCTCTGCATATCGAACTCGGCGCCCGCATGGTGCCGTTCGCCGGCTACGACATGCCGGTGCAATACCCGCTGGGCGTGATGAAAGAACACCAGCACACCCGTGAGCAGGCCGGGCTGTTCGATGTCTCGCACATGGGCCAGATCCGCCTGACCGGCGCCAATGCCGCCAAGGCTCTGGAAACCCTGGTGCCGGTGGACATCATCGACCTGCCGGTGGGCATGCAGCGCTACGCAATGTTCACCAACGACAACGGCGGCATCCTCGACGACCTGATGGTCGCCAATCTCGGTAACGACGAGCTGTTCCTGGTGGTCAACGCCGCGTGCAAGGATCAGGATCTGGCGCATCTGCAAAAACACATTGGCGATCAGTGCACCATTACGGAGCTGTTCGAAGCGCGCGCGCTGCTGGCGTTGCAAGGCCCGGCTGCGGTCACCGTGCTGGCGCGTCTTGCGCCAGAGGTGGCGAAGATGACGTTCATGCAGTTCAATCGCGTGCAACTGCTGGGCGCGGATTGCTTCGTCAGCCGTTCGGGCTACACCGGTGAAGACGGTTTCGAAATCTCGGTGCCCGCCGCCGATGCAGAAAAACTCGCCCGCGCCCTGCTGGCCGAACCGGAAGTTCAGGCCATCGGCCTCGGCGCCCGCGACTCGCTGCGCCTGGAAGCCGGCCTGTGCTTGTACGGGCACGACATGAACACCGAGACCACGCCGATCGAAGCCAGCCTGTTGTGGGCAATCTCCAAGCCACGCCGTGCCGACGGCGCGCGGGCCGGTGGTTTCCCGGGGGCAGAGACAGTTTTTGCTCAGCAGCAGAATGGCGTCGCGCGCAAACGCGTCGGTCTGCTGCCACAGGAACGTACGCCGGTGCGTGAAGGCGCAGAAATCGTCAACGACGCGGGCGAAATCATCGGCAGCGTGTGCAGCGGCGGCTTCGGTCCGACCTTGGGCGGGCCGTTGGCAATGGGTTACCTCGACAGCGCTTATGTCACCCTGGATACGCCAGTCTGGGCCATCGTTCGTGGGAAAAAGGTGCAAATGCTTGTAAGCAAAATGCCATTTGTTCCACAACGCTACTATCGTGGTTGATTGACTGTTTCTATAAGTAACGCGATTGCGTTATGCGTGCACTAATGTGTAACGCAATCGCCACAAAAAAGTGCATTTTCTAACATTTGATTCGATTATGAACTTTACTTATAACGTTCGAAAACTTTTGAACAAGCTAATCGTCTAAGCCGCACTAGCAGACTGACTAACTGCCAGCAGAGACAGTAAAACCGGGGCCTTCGCGGGGCTTGTTTTTTCTCCCGTAGTTGGCGTAGAGTTTGTCCACTGTGTTTGCATGGGTCAGCTTGGAATCGTGACCTGGGCAGTAGCCTACAAGTTAGCTACATCCCGCTCGACGTCTTCTTACTCTCCTGCAACCAGCCCCAGTACTCTTTCATGAGAAAGAGGCTGTCATCAATTTATGCGTCAAAGGAAATAAGAAATGTCCCAACGTCAGAGCGGTACCGTCAAGTGGTTTAACGACGAGAAAGGTTTTGGTTTTATCACTCCAGAAAGCGGTCCGGATCTGTTCGTGCATTTCCGCGCTATTCAGGGCAACGGCTTCAAGAGCCTGAAAGAAGGCCAGAAAGTGACCTTCGTTGCTGTGCAAGGCCAGAAAGGCATGCAGGCTGATGAAGTACAAGCAGAAGGTTAATCTTCTGTAACGAAAAAGCCCCTGATATTGATATCAGGGGCTTTTTTGTGCGCGCGAATCCGTAAAATGGCGCTTCATTTTGCGTCCAGAGGCTGCCATGTCGAAGAACCTGCTCACTCCCCAGGGCGACTTTCCTGCTGTTGGCCTCGGCCGGCGCCTGGCCGCGATGTTCTATGACTTCCTGTTGTGCACTGCCCTGCTGATCGTCACCGGATTCGTCTACAAGTTGATCCAGGCAGCGATCATCGGTGAAGAACGCCTGCGCGTGCTGACCGACGCCGGAAAAATGGATGGCGATCCGCTGTATTCCACGGTGTTACTGCTGGTGCTGTTCGCATTTTTCGCCAAGTTCTGGACCCACGGCGGGCAGACACTGGGCATGCAGGTATGGGGCATACGCGTACAGAACGTCGATGGCAGCGCGATCAGCCTGTGGCAGGCGCTGCTGCGCTTCATGGTGTCGATCGCTTCGTGGCTGTGTGTGGGGCTAGGCTTCCTCTGGTCGCTGTACGACAAGCAGAAGCGCACCTGGCACGACATCTACTCCGATACCCGCGTGGTGCGGATTCCGAAGAAGACCAAATAGTTTCCAGACACCGAATACCACTGTGGGAGCGAGCCTGCTCGCGAAAGCGTAGTATCAGCCGACATTTATATTTGCTGATTCACCGCCTTCGCGAGCAGGCTCGCTCCCACAGGTTTTGCGCTGTTTCTGAAGGACCTCAGGCGTTACCCGCCAGCTTCATCCGCGCCGCCTGGGTGAAATCCAGCATGCGCTTCAACGGACGGATCGCCTGCGGAATCAGCGCCGGATCGACAAAGATCTCGTTCGTCCCTTCCTTCAGGCTCTTGAGCGTGCGCTCAAGGGTGTTCATGGCCATCCACGGGCAATGTGCGCAACTGCGGCACGCGGCGCCGTTACCGGCGGTTGGCGCCTCGATGAAGACCTTGTCCGGGCACAGCTGCTGCATCTTGTAGAAGATGCCACGGTCGGTGGCGACGATCAGGGTCTTGTTCGGGAGGCTTTGCGCAGCAGCGATCAACTGACTGGTGGAACCGACGGCGTCTGCCAGTTCGATCACCGAGGTCGGCGACTCCGGATGCACCAGAATCGCGGCGTCCGGATACAGCGCCTTCATGTCTTCGAGCTGCTTGGACTTGAACTCTTCGTGGACGATGCAGGCACCGTCCCACAGCAGCATGTCAGCGCCGGTCTTGCGCTGGATGTAAGTGCCCAGGTGCTTGTCCGGGCCCCAGATGATGGTCTCACCGTTGTCCATCAGGCTTTCGACGATCTCCAGTGCGCAGCTCGACGTTACCACCCAGTCAGCCCGGGCTTTGACCGCGGCCGAGGTGTTGGCGTACACCACCACCGTGCGCTCCGGGTGCTGATCGCAGAACGCCGAGAACTCGTCCACCGGGCAACCGAGGTCCAGCGAGCAGGTCGCGTCCAGGGTCGGCATCAGCACGCGTTTTTCCGGGTTGAGGATCTTCGCGGTCTCGCCCATGAACTTTACGCCGGCGACCACCACGGTCTTGGCCGGGTGAGCATTGCCGAAGCGCGCCATTTCGAGGGAGTCAGACACACAGCCGCCGGTTTCTTCGGCCAGGGCCTGAATCACCGGATCGCAATAGAAGTGGGCCACCAGCACCGCGTCCTGAGCCTTGAGCTCGGCGGCGATGGCGGAACGGTAGTAGGCCTCTTCCTCGGCAGTCAGCGGTTTGGGCTGTTTGGCATCGAGGTGGGCTTGAACCAGAAGGCGTTCGGAAATCTGCGTCATGTTCGCAAGACCTGCAGGCGCTTTCGCGCGAAAGTCGAGTATACACCCGGCTCCGGACCGCATGAGGGTACCGCCGGGAAAGTGAGTTTTATCAGGCACGGACAGCTTTGAAGCTGCGCAAGGCTACAGAATATCCCGTTGATACAAAAGATGATTCTGACCTGTGTCAGCACAGGCAACGATCAAGGGAGAGGTGCCTGAATCGCAGGCAAAAAAAAACCCGGAAATCCTCACTTTCGTGGGCCTTCCGGATTTTCTAAACCGCCAAATATGGTGGGTCGTGTGGGATTCGAACCTACGACCAATTGGTTAAAAGCCAACTGCTCTACCAACTGAGCTAACGACCCGCTGTGTGGTGGCGCGTATAATACTGATTTTTAAGGACTATTCAACACCTTTTTGAAAAAAATCAAAAATAAGGTGTTGGATCGCTTACACCGGCCGCTGCGAAGCCTTCTGCACGCAGGCGGCAGCTGTCGCATTTGCCGCACGCACGGCCGTCATCGTCCGCCTGATAGCAGGAAACAGTCAGGCCGTAATTCACGCCCAGCTTCACGCCCGCCTGGACGATCTGCGCCTTGCTCAGGTTCTGCAGCGGTGCCTGGATGCGGAAACCGTTGCCTTCCACGCCCGCTTTGGTCGCCAGGTTGGCCATGCGCTCGAACGACTCGATGAACTCCGGACGGCAATCCGGGTAACCGGAATAGTCCACCGCGTTGACACCGATAAAGATGTCACGCGCGCCGAGCACTTCAGCCCAGCCCAGTGCCAGCGACAGGAACACCGTGTTGCGCGCCGGTACGTAGGTCACCGGGATGCCCTCGCCCAGCTCTTCCGGGATGTCGATGCTGGTGTCGGTCAGTGCCGAGCCGCCCATGCCATTCAGGTTCAGGCCGATCACTTTGTGCTCGACCACACCCAGATCGCGAGCGACGCGCGCGGCGGCATGCAGCTCTGCATGGGAGCGCTGGCCGTAATCGAAACTCATGGTGTAGCAGGCGAAACCTTCGGCTCGGGCCATCGCCACGACCGTGGCCGAATCCAGACCGCCCGACAGTAAAATCACCGCACGCCGTTCGGTGGTGTTCAGTTGTTCAGTCATCTCAGCGCCCCGGCTCGTCATTCCAAAGATACTTGTGCAGCTGTAATTGCAGACGCACCGGCAGGTTGTCTGCCACCACCCAGTCCGCCAGATCCCTGGCATTGAGGTCATGATGACTTGGGGAAAACAGCACTTCACCCGCACGTTGATCGAGACCGTACTGGATCAGTTTGGAAACCGCCCAGTCATAGTCGTCCCGCGAACAGATGACAAACTTCACCTGATCGTTGGGCGTCAACAGTTCGATGTTTTCGTAGCGGTTGCGGTGCGCCTCTTTGGAGTCCGGTGTCTTCAAGTCGACCACGCGACTGACGCGCGAATCTACCGCCGAGATATCGAGTGCACCACTGGTTTCCAGTGACACTTCGTAACCGGCATCACACAATTGCTTGAGCAACGGGATGGCATTGGGCTGCGCCAGCGGTTCACCGCCGGTCACACAGACGTAGCGCGGGCGAAACCCGGCCACTTGTTCGAGGATATCGTCGAGGGTGCGGATCGTACCGCCGCTGAACGCATAGGCGCTGTCGCAGTATTGGCAACGCAATGGGCAACCGGTCAGGCGCACAAAAACCGTGGGCAGCCCGGCAGTCCGCGTTTCCCCCTGCAACGAGTAGAAAACTTCGGTAATTCTCAATGTGTCTTGCATAGTCGCCACGGGCGTAACAGCTAAACAGGCTGTCCGCCTCCGTCAGGCACTTCAGGCAACCCCGCCAACGCGTAGATCACCAGAAGCGTGTTTCAGAAAAAGGGCGTGAATTCTAACGAAAAAACCCGCGACAAGCGCGGGTTTCTTCCAAACGGGTCAAACACACTTACATGCGTTGCAGATCGCGTTGGGCCAACTGAGCAGCGGAGGTCCCCGGGTATTGGGAAACCACCTGTTGCAAAATGCCTTTGACCTTGTCGGTGTGACCGAGGCGGCGCTCTACATCAGCCAGCTTGTACAGCGAATCCGGCACTTTGGCGTGCTTGGGATAGAGCTGAGAAACTTTGGCAAAAGCCTGACCTGCACCTTGCAGATCGCCCTTGGCCAGGTTCACTTCGCCCAACCAGTACTGGGCATTGCCCGCGTATTGGCTGTTCGGGTATTTGCGCAGGAATGCCGAGAAAGCCTGGCTGGCCTTGTCGAAATCCTTGGCTTTGATCAGGTCGAAAGCGGCATCGTAATACAGCTTTTCCTTGGCCGGATCACCCGGTTCGCTACTTGCAGCAGGTGCCTGGGCAGCAGCCCCGGCGCCAGCGGCAGCACCGGCAGCAGCACTTGCATCGCCACCGGCAGAAGAATTCTCAGGAGTCGCGGCAGGTGCAACACCGGATCCTATGCGCCGATCAAGATCCTGGTATCGCTCCAGGGATTCCTGTTTCATGCGCGCAACCTGATTCTGCAGTTCTTCGATCACACCTTGCTGGCGCGATATCTGATCCTGCATCTGTTGCAGTTGGTTGAACAGCATGCCCTGTGCCGAGGCAGGGGCCGAAGCCGCTCCCCCGGCATAGGCGCCGTTCGTACCGTAACCCGCAGGCGGATAACTGCTCCCGCTATTGTTATAACCGGAGTTGTCATCGACCACAGGAACCGCAGCCCACACCGCAAGCGGTGCGAGGCTGAGAGCCAGAACAGTTACAGCACGACGGCACGTTCGCATATCGAATTACTTACGCAGTTCGACGCGACGGTTTTGAGCCCAGGACTGCTCGTCGTTGCCGGTAGCAACTGGACGCTCTTCGCCGTAGGAAACCAGTTCCAGCTGAGCTGGGGAAACACCTTGCAGTACCAGGTAGCGCTGAACGGCTTTCGCACGACGCTCGCCCAGTGCCATGTTGTACTCACGAGTACCACGTTCGTCGGTGTTGCCTTCCAGAACAACGCGAGCGCCGTTTGCTTTCAGGTCTTTGGCGTGAACGTCCAGAGCGCGCATGGCTTCTGGCTTCAGGTCCGAGCTGTCGTATTCGAAGTAGAAGGTGGTGATTGCGCGCAGAGCAGCTTCTTCGCTCAGGGAACCGTCAACGGCACCAGTGTTTGCGCCGTAACCAGCGTTTGGATCAACAGCGCCTTCACCGGCGTTGTCGCCGCCTTTGGACGAGCAACCTACAGCTACAGCCATGGCCAGAGCCAGCGCAGCAAATTTACCAAACTTCAGCATTTCCATCGTGAAACTCCTAATGAACCCCAGTGTGTTAAGTAAAACGTAAAGCGCCGCGTCAGTTCAGGTAAGGGGACCAGGACGGTTCTCTGACTTCGCCTTGTGCGGTAGGAAGCGGGAGCCTCACGCGTCCATTAATGGACACGAGCATCAAGACTCCCCGGCCCTGCTGGCGGGTGGCGTAGATTACCATGGTGCCGTTGGGCGCAACAGTAGGTGACTCGTCCAGAGTGCTATCAGTGAGGATCTTTACACTACCTCGCTGCAAATCCTGGGCCGCCACCTTGAAATTGGTGAAACCATCCTGGCGATGGATCATCACCAGCGTCTTTTCATCAGCCGACAGCTTCGGGTTGGCGTTGTAGTTGCCAATGAAGGTCACACGCTCGGCACCACCGCCGCTGGCGCTGGTTTTGTAGATCTGCGGCTTGCCGCCACGGTCCGAGGTGAAGTAGATGGTCGAACCATCCTTGCCCCAGTACGGTTCGGTGTTGATGCCAGGACCTGCAGTCACGCGAGTGATCTGACGCGAACCCAGGTTCATCACATAGATATCCGGGTTGCCGTCTTTCGACAGTACGAAAGCCAGACGATTGCCATCCGGCGACCAGGCTGGTGCGCCGTTCAGGCCTTCGAAGTTGGTGATCTGCTCACGGCGACCGGTGTCGATGTTCTGCATGAAGATCCGTGGACGCTTCTGCTCGAACGACACGTAGGCGATGCGCTTGCCATCCGGGGCGAAACGCGGCGACAGGATCGGCTCGCGCGATTGCAGCAGAGTCACGGCACGGGCACCGTCGTAGTCCGAACGCTGCAGGGTGTAGCGAGTGTTCTTCTCGGAGAAACGCTCGGCTGTCACGTACAGCAGACGGGTCGAAAACGCACCTTTGATACCGGTGAGTTTTTCGAACGACTGGTCAGAGATGAAGTGCGCCATGTCGCGCAGTTGCTCGGTGGTACCGGAAACACTGCCGTCAGCCACTTTCTGCTCGGTGGCCACGTTGAACAGTGCCCACTGCACCTGCAGACGACCACCCGCAGGAGCAATGCTGCCGACCATCATGTATTGAGCACCCACCGCCTTCCAGTCACGGAAGATGATTTCGCTCGGCTGGCTTGGCTGGCTGATCATGTTTTGCTTTGGAATCGGCGAGTAGTAGCCCGAGTTCCGCAAATCGTTACCAATGATTTCAGCCATGTCGTCCGGCAGCACCGCACCGCCCTGCATGCCGAACGGTACGACGGCGATCGGGGTGGCCCGATCGCTGCCGCTGGTGACCAGAATGTTCTTTTCATCAGCCATCGCGATCCCTGCCATGCAGCAGATCACGACCAGCATTCCTCGAAGAAGGTTTCTCACAAGGCTAGATCCTCAGGTGTGAATGTCATCTTGAATGAACGATACGGAGCGAAATCGCTCGGCTTCATTCCCTGCATTTCTGTCAAACGTCCAATATTCTTCACTGCCGCGACTGCCGACGCATCGAACGGACCATCGCCACTGGACTTGATCACGCTGACCGTGGTCACCGTACCGTCCGGCAACATGCCGATTCGCAATTCGACTGTCATGCCTTTGCGTGCCGAAGGCGGACGCGCCCAACCTTCCGCTGCTCGCGCACGAATCAGGTCATCGAAACTGCCCGCGACTTCGTCACCCTGTTCATCGGCCATGGCCTGCTCACGCTGTGGCGTGTCGGAAAGCAAATCTGCCAGGGCCTGAGCCTTTTTCTCTTCGGCGGATTTACGTGCCGCTTCCTGCGATTTCTTCTTCGCAGCATCGGCAGCAGCTTTCTTCTTCGCTTCGTCGGCGACTTTCTTCTTCGCCTCTTCAGCTTCAGCTTTTTTCTTGGCGTCTTCGGCGGCTTTCTTCTTCGCGTCTTCGACGATCTTCTTCTTGGCTTCTTCAGCGGCCGCTTTCTTGGCCTCTTCTTCAGCCGCCTTCTTGGCTTCTTCTTCGGCTTTCTTCTTGGCTATATCAGCCAATTGTTTCTCTTCTGCCTTCTTGGCCTCGGCTTTCTTCGCATCGTCGGCTTTCTTGGCTTCATCAGCCTTTTTCGCCTCGTCCGCTTTCTTCGCCTGATCGGCCTTCTTGGCTTCCTCGGCCTTTTGAGCCGCTTCTTCTTTCTTTTGTTCCGCAGCCTTCACCGCTTCCTGCTCTACCTTTTTCTGTTCCATCTGCTCGACTTCGGTCTGGCGCGCGGCGGATTTCTTCGCCTCACCCGCAATCTTCTGATTGGTCTGGGTGGTTGCCTGACTTTTCGATTTCAGCTGGTACAGGGTCGCCTGGACAATCGGCTTGGCCGGCGGCAACTCGGGTGTGAAGGCGAAACTGACGAACAGCATGCCGAACACCAGCACGTGCAGGACAATCGCCAGAACACTAGGCCAGAAGTAGCTTTCCGAGGCGGACGGCTCTCGCTGTTGCTGCATCAGGGGGCCTCGGTAATCAAACCAACATTACCGACCCCGGCTTTCTGCAACCCGCCCATGGCACCCATGACGGCGCCGTAGTCGACCGACTTGTCGCCACGGATAAAGACCTGGGTACGCTTGCCGCCTTCGGTGCCGGCGCGAATGATCTTGGTCACCGCGTCAGTCATCTGCGGCAGGGTCATTGCCCTGTCCTGCTGCTTTTCGGTATCGACTTCGCTGCCAAGGTTCCAGTAGTAGGTCTTGTCAGCCTTGATCGAAATGGTCAGCACCTGAGTGTTGTTGTCCTGCGGCAAGGCTTCGCTGGAAACCTTGGGCAGATCCACTTTCACGCCCTGATTGAGCATCGGCGCGGTCACCATGAAGATAACCAGCAGCACCAGCATCACGTCGATGTATGGCACCACGTTCATCTCGGCGACCGGCTTGCGCTTGTTTCGGGCTCGAGCGATTAAAGCCATCGGGAAATACCTGCTTATTCTTCGCTGGTGTGCACTTTGCGGTGCAGGATCGCCTGGAACTCATCGGCGAAGGTGTAGTAGCGGCTCAGCAAGGTTTCGCTGCGGGCAGAGAAACGGTTGTAAGCGATAACGGCCGGGATCGCGGCGAACAGGCCGATCGCGGTGGCGATCAGGGCTTCGGCAATACCCGGGGCCACGGTGGCCAGGGTCGCCTGCTGGGCGCTGGCCAGACCGCGGAAGGAGTTCATGATGCCCCACACGGTACCGAACAGACCGATGTACGGGCTGACCGAACCAACGGTGGCGAGGAACGGCAGGCTCTGCTCCAGCTTCTCTTCCTCACGGGAGATGGCAACGCGCATGGCCCGCGCCACACCTTCCATCACCGCTTCCGGGTCAACACCTGGCTGCTGACGCAGACGGGAGAATTCCTTGAAACCGGCACGGAAGATCTGCTCTACGCCCGAATCCGGATCAGGGTTGCTGCCGGCCTGACGGTACAGCTTGGACAGATCGATACCCGACCAGAAGCGCTCTTCGAAGCTCTCCAGGGCGCGTCGACCGGCGCGCAGCAGATTGCTGCGCTGAAAGATCATGATCCATGAGGTCACCGATGCGGCCACCAGGGTCAACATTACCAACTGCACCACGATGCTGGCATTGCTGACCAGGCTCCACATGGAGGAATGGTCGACGACGTTAGCTTCCACGCTTTATCTCCTGCTTTGAGTGTGTACCCGTGCCGCCCGCGTCGGCAAAGGCCGCACGCAAGGATTCGGGCATGGCCCGGGGTTTCAAACTGTCGGTGCGCACGCAGGCCACCAGAAACTGCCCTTCACAGAGCAGCACATTATCCGTGGCCCGCCTGACCTGCTGTTTGAAGCGCAGGCTGGCACGGTTCAATTCGATTACATCAGCGCTTACCAGCAGTTCGTCGTCCAGTCGCGCCGGTGCGTGGTAACGCGCTTCGCTGGAATGCACGACAAACAACAGGTCCTCCCCGGCCAGTTCCGACTGGGCAAAGCCCAGCGTCCGGAGCCGCTCGGTTCGAGCCCGTTCCATAAACTTGAGGTAATTAACGTAATACACGATGCCGCCCGCATCGGTGTCCTCGTAATAAACGCGACAACGATGTGCGAACGGCTCAAGCCCGTTTTGCGCGCGCATACTCTAGTGCTTACTCCTCGGGTTGCCAATCCGGCCAGGCAACTGTTTTTTCAGTGTTTAAGGCTTTACCGCAAAAGTACCGTCCTGTGACAGTACAAACGCTGAATAAATCGCCAAAAAATGTGTATCAATCGTCCACGGCATCGAGAAACTCGTCTGCCACGGGCATTTCACCCATTCGTGACGGAATGTTTAAACCGAAATGCAGGTACGCATGCCGTGTCACCACCCTGCCCCGTGGCGTACGCATGATGTAACCCTGCTGAATCAGGTACGGCTCCAGCACGTCTTCGATGGTATGGCGTTCCTCACTGATGGCAGCCGCAAGGCTGTCGATGCCCACCGGACCGCCATCGAACTTCTCGATCATGGTCAGCAGCAAGCGCCGGTCCTGATGATCGAAGCCGTGTTCATCGACATCCAGCAGATTCAACGCCAGATCGGCAACCGACTTGGTGATATGGCCCTTGGCCCGGACTTCGGCAAAATCGCGCACCCGCCGCAGCAGACGGTTGGCGATCCGTGGCGTACCACGGGCTCGACGAGCGATTTCGAAGGAACCCTCCGGATCCAGCGGCAGACCGAGAATCGCCGCCGACCGACTGACAATCGTCGCCAGATCCGCTGTGCTGTAGAACTCAAGACGCTGGACGATACCGAAGCGATCACGCAACGGGTTGGTCAGCATGCCGGCACGGGTGGTGGCGCCAACGAGGGTGAACGGTGGCAGATCAAGCTTGATCGAGCGCGCTGCCGGCCCTTCACCGATCATGATGTCGAGCTGGAAGTCTTCCATGGCCGGGTACAGCACTTCTTCGACAATTGGCGACAGGCGATGGATTTCGTCGATGAACAACACGTCGTGTGGCTCAAGATTGGTCAGCAGTGCCGCCAGATCTCCCGGACGCTCAAGCACCGGGCCCGACGTGCTCTTGATCGACACGCCCATTTCCTGGGCAATGATGTTGGCCAGCGTGGTTTTACCCAGACCCGGCGGGCCGAAGATCAACGTGTGATCCAGCGATTCACTGCGACCACGCGCCGCCTGGATGAACAGTTCCATCTGCTCGCGCACGGTCGGCTGGCCAATGTAGTCGGCCAGACTGACCGGGCGAATGGCCCGATCCTGGACTTCTTCGCGCTCGCGCGGGCTGTGCGCGGCGGCGATCAGACGATCAGCTTCAATCACTTAAATCATTCCCTTCAGGGCGCGGCGGATCAGGTCTTCACTGCTCAAATTCTTGTCCTTGATGGCGGTAATCGCCTTGCTCGCTTCCTGCGGCTTGTAGCCCAGGGAAATCAGCGCGCTGACCGCATCGTTTTCAGCGGTGTTGACCGGCGCCGGGCCGTCCGGCTGATTCGGCACCAGGGCGAACATGGCCGGCGAGGTTTCCCAGGCCTTGAAGCGATCCTTCAGTTCAACCAGCAGGCGCTCAGCGGTTTTCTTGCCGACCCCCGGGACCTTGGTCAGCGCCGAGGTGTCCTGGGATTGCACGCAGCGAATCAGTTCATCGACTTCCAGGCTCGACATCAAGGCCAGGGCCAGTTTCGGCCCGACACCATTGAGACGGATCAACTCGCGAAAAAAGTCTCGCTCACGCTTGCCGGCGAAACCATAGAGTAACTGCGCGTCTTCGCGTACGACCAAATGGGTGTGCAGCGTCAGCGGTTCACCGACCGACGGCAAGCGATAAAGGGTGGTCATGGGCACTTCCAGCTCATACCCGAGGCCGTTTACATCCAGAATCAGGTGCGGCGGCTGTTTCTCAGCCAGGGTGCCGCGCAAGCGTCCAATCACGTTTCAGATCCTTGAGCGTTGGCCAGCCGTGGGCTGGCGACAGATGGAAGGCGGGAATCGGGCCGACGACCCAGGCGCGAAATCCGCATTCCGCAAAAATGATTGCTGATGCTATCAGAGACGCAGGCGCCCGCCACGACTGCGTGCGGTACCCAGGCCATGCGGCAGCAGGCTGGAACGGGTGTGCGCGTGACAAATCGCGATGGCCAGGGCATCCGAGGCATCGATCTGCGGTTTGCTGGTCAGCTTGAGCATGTGCATGACCATCATCTGCACCTGTTCTTTATTGGCGGCGCCGGTGCCGACCACGGCTTGCTTGACCTGAGTGGCGGTGTACTCGGCAATCTCCAGACACTCTTCAGCGCCAGCCACAATGGCGGCGCCGCGAGCCTGCCCGAGCTTGAGAGCCGAATCGGCGTTTTTCGCCATGAACACTTTTTCGATGCCCATGGTCACCGGGCCATAGGTCTGAATGATTTCACGCACGCCGCGATAAACGATTTGCAGCCGCTCATGCAGCTCGCCGGCGCCGGTGCGGATGCAGCCCGACGCCACGTAGATGCAGCCGCCGCGTCCAGTATCGCGAACAATCCCGTAACCGGTGATGCGCGAGCCGGGGTCGATACCCAGAATTAAAGTCATAACGCCTGCGGAGTCGGTAAAAACAAGAAATTCAAAACAGCGAATAACCAATGTGGGAGCGGGCTTGCTCGCGAAAGCGGTGTGTCATTCAGCATTGATGCTTGCTGATACTCCGCCTTCGCGAGCAAGCCCGCTCCCACATTGAAGCCTAGTCGCTCTTAACCGAGCTGAGCGGCCACGTCTTCCGGAATGTCCGCGTTGGAGTAGACGTTCTGCACGTCATCCAGATCCTCGAGCATGTCGATCAGCTTGAGCACCTTCTCCGCGCCTTCCAGATCCAGCTCGGCGCTGGTGGTCGGCTGCATGACGATTTCTGCGTCGTCACCCTTGAACCCGGCCGCTTCCAACGCGTTACGCACCGCGTAGAAGCTGGTGAACGAGGTGAACACGTCGATCGAGCCGTCTTCATGGCTGACCACGTCGTCGGCATCCGCTTCCAGCGCCGCCTCGGTCAGGGCGTCTTCGTCGACGCCCGGGGCGAAGCTGATCTGCCCTTTGCGTTCGAACAGGTACGCAACCGAACCGTCGGTACCAAGGTTGCCGCCACATTTGCTGAACGCATGGCGCACGGCAGCTGCGGTACGGTTGCGGTTGTCGGTCATGCACTCGACCATGACCGCCACGCCGCCTGGGCCGTAACCTTCATAGGTCAGCTCTTCAACGTTGTCCGCTTCGGTCGCACCGGCGCCACGCGCAACGGCGCGGTCGATGATGTCGCGGCTCATGTTCGCACCGAGGGCCTTGTCCAGGGCCAGGCGCAGACGCGGATTGGAACCCGGATCGCCGCCGCCCTGACGGGCCGCAACGGTCAGCTCACGGATCCACTTGGTGAAGATCTTGCCTCTCTTGGCATCCTGACGTTCTTTGCGGTGCTTGATGTTCGCCCACTTGGAATGACCTGCCATAACTCGCTCCGAATTCTCTTGAAACGTTGCCCGCCCTGCTCACGCAGTGGCCAGCAAACAAAAAATCTCGACCTGCTCTCTATAGAAAGAAAAAAGGCGCATCCGAAGATGCGCCTTCAGGCCCGTCTTACTCAGCCTTTGGCGTTTCGCGCAAACGAATGTGCAGCTCGCGCAGCGCCTTGGCATCCACCACACCCGGCGCTTGCGTCATGACGTCCGCAGCACTCTGGGTTTTCGGGAAGGCAATCACTTCACGGATCGACTGGGCGCCGGTCATCAGCATCACCAGACGGTCCAGACCGAAGGCCAGACCACCGTGCGGCGGTGCACCGTACTTCAGCGCGTCGAGCAGGAAGCCGAACTTCTCTTCCTGTTCCGCTTCATTGATACCCAGCAGGCGGAACACCGCTTGTTGCATTTCCTTGCGATGGATACGAATCGAACCGCCACCCAGCTCGGTGCCGTTGAGCACCATGTCGTAGGCGCGGGACAGAGCGCCGGCCGGATTGGCTTCCAGCTCTTCTGGGGAGCACTTCGGTGCGGTGAACGGGTGGTGCAGCGCCGAGAAGCTGCCGTCGTCGTTTTCTTCGAACATCGGGAAGTCGACGACCCACATTGGCGCCCACTTGCAGGTCAGCAGGTCGAGGTCATGGCCCAGCTTGATACGCAGCGCGCCCAAGGCTTCGCTGACGATCTTGGCCTTGTCGGCGCCGAAGAACACGATGTCGCCGTCAACCGCGCCGACGCGATCGAGGATCACGTTGAGGTTGGCTTCAGGGATGTTTTTCACGATCGGCGATTGCAGACCCTCAACACCGGCAGCGCGCTCGTTGACCTTGATGTAGGCCAGGCCCTTGGCACCGTAGATGCCGACGAACTTGGTGTAGTCGTCGATCTGCTTGCGCGGCATGCTCGCCCCGCCTGGAACGCGCAGTGCAGCGATACGGCATTTCGGATCGTTGGCCGGGCCGCTGAACACCTTGAACTCGACTTCTTTGAGTTGGTCGGCAACGTCGACCAGTTCCAGCGGGTTACGCAGGTCCGGCTTGTCGGAACCGTAACGACGCATGGCTTCTTCAAAGGTCATGTGCGGGAATTCGCCGAATTCCAGATCCAGCACTTCCTTGAACAGGTTGCGGATCATGCCTTCGGTCAGGCCCATGATGTCTTTTTCGTCGAGGAAGCTGGTCTCGATGTCGATCTGAGTGAACTCAGGCTGACGGTCGGCACGCAGGTCTTCGTCGCGGAAGCATTTGGCGATCTGGTAGTAACGGTCGAAACCGGCAACCATCAGCAGTTGCTTGAACAGCTGAGGCGATTGCGGCAGCGCGAAGAACGAACCGGCGTGAGTACGGCTCGGCACCAGGTAGTCGCGGGCGCCTTCCGGGGTAGCACGGGTCAGAATCGGCGTTTCCACGTCGAGGAAACCGTTCTCGTCGAGGAAGCGACGGATGCTGGTGGTCATGCGCGAACGCAGACGCAGCTTCTCGGCCATTTCCGGACGACGCAGGTCCAGGAAGCGGTAGCGCAGGCGGGTTTCTTCGCCGACGTCGGAGTATTCGTTGAGCGGGAACGGCGGGGTTTCCGACTCGTTCAGCACTTCCAGCTCGTAGCCCAACACTTCGATCATGCCCGACGCCATGTTGGCGTTGGTCGCACCGGCCGGACGCAGACGCACCTTACCGGTGATTTTCACGACGTATTCGCTGCGCACGCGATCGGCGGCGGCGAAGCTCTCGGCGCGATCCGGATCGAACACCACCTGAGCCAGACCATCACGATCACGGATATCGAGGAAAATCACCCCGCCGTGGTCGCGACGACGGTGAACCCATCCGCAAAGGGTAATTTCCTGGCCTTCCAGGCTTTCGTTCAGTTGGCCGCAATAATGGCTGCGCATCATGGTAGTGGTTTCGCTTCTCGTAATTCGAAATTCGGTGGAGATCCCGTCGCACTCAAGCACTGCGAAATCTCACGCGTGTCGTTCGACCTGGGCCTGAACCCTAGTCAGATTTGTCGCCACCGGCCAGATTCTTCTTGGCTCCGGTCTTGAAATCGGTTTCGTACCAACCGCTGCCGCTGAGGCGAAAACCCGGCATGGACAGCTGTTTCTTGAGCTCTGGCGCCTGACAGGCAGGGCAGTCGACCAGCGGTGCCTCGCTGATCTTTTGAATGGCTTCCAACTGATGACCACAGGAAGCACATTGATAATCGTACATCGGCATGGGGGTGTCTCGGCGATCAGATTGCCACCGCGCGCAGGGCTTTGCGGCGAAAGAGCGGGATTATATCCATTAAATGCGGGCTGTGCAGCCGTAAGACTGCACAGCCCGCCACGTCATTTCAAGTATTGCCCGTTCAGGGCATGACGGCCGCCGGGGTATCCCGCAGGCCATTCATCACACACACCACCCGTACCAGACCGCTGAAGTTTTTCACCCCGCCGTGGCGCAGGTGCACTTCGCGGTCCACATGGGACAGCAGCGTACTGACCGAGCAGCCATTGTGCCCAGCCATGTCACCGAGAATGTTCCAGTAAACCTGCTCGAGCCTCAAGCAAGTGGCAAAGCCGTTCAAACGCACTGATCTGGCCAGCGGCCGGATCAGCTCGAAATCGAAATCGCTGACAAACGGATCGACCTTCATTTCCCGTTGCGAACCGACGTGCTCGCATCGCCTGTCTCCACCTACCATATCGCTGACACTCCTTTGTCATCGCTGCTTTTATAAAGACAACATCCTGTGCCTTCATAAAAACGCAGACGCAAAGTCAGCGCCAGATGACTAGTTGCCCAGCAGCGTAGGATAAGCCGACATCTTCAGTAAGATTTGAAACAGTATGCGGACATCCACACCCTGCGGACGTCCGCGCACCGGACTATCAGGCCTCGAGCAACGCGCGCAACATCCACGCGGTCTTCTCATGCACCTGCATGCGCTGGGTCAGCAAGTCGGCCGTCGGCTCGTCGCTGACCTTGTCCAACAGCGGGAAGATGCCGCGAGCGGTGCGAGTGACCGCTTCCTGGCCGTCGACCAACTGCTTGATCATGTCCTCGGCACTTGGCACCCCGACTTCTTCTTTAATAGAGGAGAGACGCGCGTAAGTCGCGTAGGCACCCGGCGCAGGAAAACCCAGAGCGCGGATACGCTCGGCGATCAGATCCACCGCCAGCGCCAGCTCGTTGTATTGCTCTTCGAACATCAGATGCAGGGTCCTGAACATGGGACCTGTGACGTTCCAGTGGAAGTTATGGGTTTTCAGATACAGCACGTAGGTGTCCGACAGCAGCCGCGACAGCCCCTCGACGATGGACTTGCGATCTTCTTCACTGATACCGATATCGATTGCCATGTTTACCCCCTAAGGCGATTGAATTCATCCAACAGGTGCAGACCCACTCTAGCAAGGCAGCCGCCACCTCGCAGCCGACAATCTTCACTCGCCATGCGACAAATCGACCGGGCACGTGCCGCTGGCCGGGGTAATTTGAGTAGCTGCAGGCTTTGCTGTTAAATAGGCAGTGTGTCGCTACGCCCCATTTTTCGGGGGTGTCGCGCATAGGCTGATGCCGGGCACGTGTCCAACGCCTCTTTATTGTTCCGAAGCGAACCGTGCGCCTTCAGCTCTTCCTTGTGAGCCGTCATAACGTGAGCCAATCAAAATGTTGAAAATCGTCCACCTGCTAATGGGCGCAGCGGCCTTGCTGCTGTCGTTCATACCTAGCTTGAAATCCGAAGCCGTTCCTTACCTGCAACAACCCGATGCACTTTACCTGGCCTTTTTCGGCCTGCTGAATCTGGTCATCGCTCCAGTGATTCCTTACTGGAACAAAGGCCCGCGCCAGCATCTGCAAAATCTGGTCAGCGCTCTTCTCGTGCTGACTGTCGTCCTGCAAACCCTGACCCTGATCGCACCGATGCCAGTCATCGCCGGTCAACCGGCGGTGTTGTTCAGCCTGGTGATCGCTCTGGTTGCCGTGGTCCTGCATCTGGCCATCAGCTTCTACAAGTCTTCACCGGCCGCCGCACCGACTACCTATGACATGAGCAACCGCGATACCGGTACCGTCAAGTGGTTCAACACCTCCAAAGGCTTCGGCTTTATCTCCCGGGATTCCGGCGATGATATTTTCGTGCACTTTCGTGCAATCCGTGGCGAAGGCCACCGCGTACTGGTCGAAGGCCAGCGCGTGGAGTTCTCGGTGATGAACCGGGATAAAGGCCTGCAAGCCGAGGATGTGATCGCCGCCCTGCCGCGTCGCTGATCCAAGGCAATAAAAAACCGCGAACAGCCAGGCTGCTCGCGGTTTTTTTACGCCTGCATAAAGGTGTTGGCATCAGTAATGCGGTGGTGGCGCCTCTTCCTCGAAAGAATCGAACTGCCCGACCATCTCCTCCTGACGCTTGAGCAACGCCGCCATTTGCAACTGCAGGCGCTCGATCACCCGCTGCTGCGCCACCAGTTCGTCGTTCAACGCCTGAATGGTGTCATCCTGAAAAGCCAGACGGCTTTCCAGATCGGTGACGCGTTCTTCAAGGTTCATGGTTCAACCCTCCAGAAACGTGAAGTGTTCGGTCAGCACCAGACGCAGCCGCTCACGAATGCTCGCGACCTGCTCGGCGCTGTAGGGTTTGGCCGGGTGTTTGCCCCAGACCGGCGCCGGCCATGCCGCATCGTCACGCTTGCGCACGATCACATGCATATGCAACTGGCTGACAACGTTGCCCAGCGTCGCGACGTTCAGCTTGTCGGCATCGAACAAGTCCTTGAGCAACTCGGCCAGCGCCGTGGTTTCCTGCCACAACTGCTGCTGGTCGGCGACATCCAACTGAAACAACTCGCTGATATCGTCGCGACGAGGCACCAGGATGAACCACGGGTAATTGGCATCGTTGGACAGCAGCAGCCGGCAGAGCGGGAAATCGCCGATGGTCAGGGTGTCCTGTTGAAGTCGTGAATCTAAAGCAAACACTGCGTGCACTCCCGGCTGATCTACACAATTCAGCTTAGCGGCCATCCAGACAGACATGACGCCAAGCGACAGGCAGGCAGCATACCTGCGAATGCGCCGGGCTTCACGATGAGCGTGCCAGGACAGACATTGCTCAACGCTCCTGCATGCGACATTTTCGGGCGGCACGCACCATGACGGAACCGACTGCGCGGTGCAGCACAATGAAATGACCAGAAAAGCCCAAAGCGTTCATCCCCTGCTCCCGCTCAAACTGTATGAATCCGGAACAACTGGAAAAATTTTTGCACCAAAACCGCACAGCGCGTCTACGCTCAGTGCGTCGGGCATCCGCCGAATACTCACCGGCGGGGTGAACCGGTAACGTTTTTCGTTGTCGCGCGCACGAACCTGCTCGACAACACCAAGCGAGGGATGGCGTCAAGCCCTGATAAAGAAGGGCTTGAGGCCCAGTATTTATGAGGTTTTTACAGCGAGTGACGAGTGTTCAGAAAAATAACCGCATAGAGAAAGCAGTTTGTGCACGCTTGTTGCATTCGTACCCATATGGACTATAAGCGCACCACGGGAAGTGGGAGCCTTAGGCCCAACAAAAACAGTGGCAGGGTTGCCCGATGGAGATTCAAGTGTTTTGCCAGGGACTCTTTTTTAGCGATGCAAAAGGCTAGAAAAACAGCGAGAAAGTTGTCGATCCGATTGCATCGGTACTGTGAATTTGCGACATCTACAAAGCCATCTGCGACAGCGTCGTAAAGAAGGTGAAAGGTTGGATTAGCAAGTATCGCCAACATTGTCGGCGTGATATAAGTTTGCGCCGACACAAAAAGAAAGAGCCGCCCAGATAATAAAACAGGTGGGACGGCAGTACTCTTCTAAAAACCAAAGGAGCAAATCACGATGCGCGTGATGAAGTGGAGCATGATCGCCCTGGCTGTTGCAGCAGGCACCTCGCAGTTCGCAATGGCATCTTCGCAGGATGACGCCAAAGGGTTCCTGGAAGACCAGAGTCTGAAACTGAAGACTCGTATGGAATACATGAACCGCGATTACAAAAATGGTGCCGGTAACGTTGCAAAGAAAGACGGCACCCCGGGTTTTGAAAGCGGCTATCGCCAGGACACCGGTGTCAGCCAACTGCTGACCTACGAATCGGGCTTCACTCAAGGCACCGTAGGTTTCGGTCTCGACGCCATGGCCATGGGTTCGGTCAAGCTGGACGGTGGCTCGGGTCGTCGTGGTAACGGCCTGTTCGCGATTGATAGCGACGGCAACGAAGAGAAATCCCAAGGCAAGATCGGCGGCGCTGTCAAATTCCGCGTTTCCGACACTGTGCTGAAATACGGTCAGCAATTCGTTGCCAGCCCGGTCTTCGCCACTGACGACAGCCGTCTGTTGCCAGAAGTGGCTACCGGTACCTTGATCACTTCCAAAGAGATCAAAGGCCTGGAACTGAGCGCAGGTCGCTTCACCGCCCTGAGCAAGCAAACCGGCATGGGCCGCGACAGCATCGGCGGTCTGCCTGATGAGAACGGCAACGGTGGCAAGGGCCTGACCAGCATCAACATCTTCGGCGCCAGCTATGCTTTCACCGACAACTTCACCGGTGCATTTGCCGCTTCGGATGCCGACCAGTACTTCAAGAAGCAATACATCAATCTGAACTACACCCTGCCTATCGCCGAAGACCAGTCGCTGAACTTCGACTTCAACGGTTATAAAACCGAAGGCGAGAAGCGTGGAAACCTGGTCAGCGCCATTGGCGACGAAACCCCTGACAACGACACCCGTGGCGTAGACAACAAACTGTGGTCCCTGGCAGCAGCCTACAGCCTCGGCGCGCACAAGTTCACCATCGCTCACCAGCGCTCCAGCGGCGACAATGCCTACTACTATGGCGTTGACGGCAACAGCACCATCTTCGTTGCCAACTCCATTCAGATCTCCGACTTCGTGGGCCGTGAAGAACGCTCCTG
Source organism: Pseudomonas sp. URIL14HWK12:I6 (assembly GCF_000514195.1). Taxonomy (NCBI): domain Bacteria; kingdom Pseudomonadati; phylum Pseudomonadota; class Gammaproteobacteria; order Pseudomonadales; family Pseudomonadaceae; genus Pseudomonas; species Pseudomonas sp. URIL14HWK12:I6. Next base: position 82,738 of record NZ_AZVL01000010.1, on the reverse strand, counting down.
GCAAGCTCGTTACGACCTGAACATGAAGACTTATGGCGTTCCTGGCCTGAGCTTCATGACCCGTTACGTGAAGGGTGACAACATCAAGACCAACGGTCTGGGTGAAGGTAAAGAAAACGAGTGGAACGCCGAGTCCAAGTACGTGATCCAGGAAGGTCCAGCCAAGGATCTGTCGTTCCGTCTGCGTTACGCCATGTACCGTTCGAACGGCGCGTACAGCGGCTACGCGTCTGACAACAACGACACCCGTCTGATCGTCGAGTACCCACTGAACATCCTCTAATCGGGATATGCAGCTGACGTACTGTAGAGCTTTGCTCTAACAAGAACCGCTCACCTGACTCAGGTGAGCGGTTTTTTTATGAATCAAGTTTGCCCTGCCTTCCTGTTTCTGACCGTACAAACAATAGTAGCTAGCTACTTATTAGCCAACGAACATCTAGATCAGACATAAAAAACCCAAGAGTGCGGACAGCTCTTGGGTTAGTCCACTCATTAACTGACCGCAAGGCCAAGTATCAGTGGTATTACTGAACAGCCGATTCCTGAACTACTCGAATAACCCGCTGTGGAAACGGAATATCAATACCGGCAGTTTTCAAACGGTCACGGGACTGTTCGTTAAACATGAACATCACGTCCCAATAGTCTGCAGTTTTAACCCACACACGCAGGGAAACAGTGATCGAACTGTCACCCAACGTCGAAATGACCGCTTGTGGCGCAGGGTCCTGCAATACGCGCTCATCCTTGGCCAGATCCAGCAGCACCTGACGGGCCTTTTGCAGATCAGCTTCGTAATCCACACCCACGTCAAACACCACTTTGCGGGTTGGTTGACGGTTGGTGTTGGTGATGATGCCGTTCGACAGATTGCCGTTCGGGACGATGATGGTCTTGTTGTCACCGGTACGCAGCACGGTGTGGAAAATCTGGATGCTGTCGACCGTACCCGCCACACCTTGCGCTTCGATCCAGTCACCGATACGGAACGGACGGAACAGCAGAATCAACACGCCGCCGGCGAAATTCGCCAGGCTACCCTGCAACGCCAGACCGATCGCCAGACCGGCCGCACCGATCGCGGCCACGAACGAGGTGGTTTCCACGCCGATCATCGAGGCGACGCTGACAATCAGCAGCACCTTGAGGATGATGTTCGCCAGGCTGCTGATGAAGCCTTGCAGCGCCAGGTCGGCATTGCGCAGGGCCAGCAGACCGCCGAGTTTTTGCGTGACCTTGTTGATCAGCCACCAGCCAATGGCCAGGGTAATCACCGCCAGCAGCACGCGGCTGCCGTATTCCATGATCATCGGAATCCACGCCTGGGACGCCTTGACCAGGTTGTCTACCTCAGCATTCAAATCCATCTTCCATCTCCTGATTTCCGGCTACCCGGGCTGTACACATATAAAAAGTGGGAGCGGGCTTGCTCGCGAAAGCGCTGTGTCATTCAACAATGAGTTGCCTGACACAGCGCTTTCGCGAGCAAGCCCGCTCCCACAGCCATCTGACCGGACTTAGTCGCGGAAGTTGTTGAACTGCAGTGGCATGCCGAATTCCTTGGCGCGCAGAGCCGCGATGGCTTCCTGCAGGTCATCGCGCTTCTTGCCGGTCACCCGCACCTGCTCGCCCTGAATGGCGGCCTGCACCTTGAGCTTGGCGTCCTTGATGTGAGCGACGATTTTCTTCGCCAGCTCCTTGTCGATGCCTTCCTTGAGGATCGCGTCCTGCTTCATCAGCTTGCCCGAGGCGTAAGCGTCTTTGACTTCAAGGCACTGCACATCGATCTTGCGCTTGGTCAGGGCCAGCTTCAGGATCTCGATCATCGCTTCCAGCTGGAACCCGGCTTCAGCGGTCAGATTGACGGTCAGGTCCTTTTCCTTGAACTCGAAGCTGCCTTTGCCTTTCAGGTCATAGCGACGATCGAGTTCCTTCACGGCGTTCTCGACCGCGTTGGTCAGCTCGTGTTTGTCCAGTTCGGATACCACGTCGAACGACGGCATGTAATCTCTCCAATAAAAAGGCGCGCTCGATCAGGATGGAGCGCGCTTGGCTTGCGGTTAAAATCCGGCTCATTATAACGGGTCTTTTCCCACCGATACGGCGAGCCTTGCATGCCAGTACCTTACCGAGTGAAAAACTGATGTCCACCCCCTGGCACGTTCTCGGCGCCGGCAGCCTCGGCACTCTGTGGGCCACGCGTCTGGCGCGGGCCGGGCTGCCGGTGCGGCTGATCGTGCGTGATGCCGAGCGTTTGCGCAGTTATCAGGCGGCCGGCGGCCTGACGCTGGTCGAACACGGCGCAGCCACGACCTATGCCGTCCCTGCGCAAACGGCGGACGACCCGGAGCCGATCCGCCGCCTGCTGGTCGCCTGCAAAGCCTATGACGCCGAAAGCGCCGTCGCCCGCCTCGCCCCGCGCCTGAGCGCAGATGCCGAGCTGATCCTGCTGCAAAACGGCCTCGGCAGTCAGGACGCGGTCGCAGCGGTGGTTCCGCAGGCACGCTGCATCAGCGCCTCCAGCACCGAAGGCGCGTTCCGCGATGGCGACTGGCGCGTGGTGTTTGCCGGCCACGGTTTCACCTGGCTGGGCGATGCCAGCCATCCGGTAGCGCCAATCTGGCTGGACGATCTGGACGCAGCAAAAATCCCCCACGAGTGGAGCACCGACATCCTCACCCGGCTGTGGCGCAAACTGGCGCTCAATTGCGCGATCAATCCGCTGACCGTGCTCCATGATTGCCGTAACGGCGGGCTGGAGCAGCATCAATGCGAAGTCGCCACGCTGTGCAGCGAGCTGGCCGAATTGCTGGAGCGTTGCGGTCAACCGGCAGCCGCAGTCAATCTGCAACAGGAAGTCGAGCGAGTGATCCACGCCACAGCGGCCAACTACTCGTCGATGTATCAGGACGTGGCCAACCAGCGCCGCACCGAAATCAGCTATCTGCTGGGCCACGCCTGCAAAGTCGCCAGCCGTCATCAACTGAACCTGCCGCACCTCACTCAGTTGCAGCAACGTCTGGTCAGCCATCTGCGCAGCCTTGGATTGCCCAGCGACTGAGCAGCGGCTACGCTGGCCACTTGTTCCTTTGCTGCGATAAACCTGATGCCATTGCGCCAGCGCCTTGAAAACCTGCCGGTCGGCCAGAAACTGCTGGCCGCCCTGCTGGTGTTGTTGACCACCGTCCTGCTGGTCGCCAACCTGACCTTTATCAGCGCCGCCTATTACATCTCCCAGGAAAGCATGGCGCCGCAAGCTTTGCAGACCATCGGCCGGCTGATCTCCAACCCGAGCCTGGTCGCACAAGCCCTCGAGTCGCCCCAGAGCGCCGAACGCCTGCTCAAGGAACTCGACAGCTATTCGCCACTGCGCGCCGCCGCGTTGTATGACGGCAAGGGTGACCGCATCGCCCAGGTGCAGCGTGGCGACAAGCTCAATCTGCCGGAACGCTATCGACACGTCGAAGCCTGGCAGCTCACCGAGTTTCGCAGCAATCAGTTGATCACCCTGCCCCGCCCCGGCACCGCGCCCGGGCACTTGCTGCTGGTCGCCAGCAGTGAACTGCCGATGGCGTTCTACACCGGCACCCTGACTGCCAGTCTCGGCATCCTGATTTTCAGTGTGCTGCTGTGGCTGGTGATTGCGCGGCAGATCAAACGCCTGATCACCCGCCCGATCCATGAGCTGGAGGAGCTCTCGCGTCAGGTCACTCGCGAAGAGAACTATGCCCTGCGCGCCTCACGCGGCAACCACGATGAAATCGGCAGCCTCGCCGAGGCGTTCAATACCATGCTCTCGCGCATCGAAGCCCGCGAGCAGCAACTCAAGCGGGCCCGCGATGACTCGCAGGCCGCCTACGATCAGGCCCAGGGCCTGGCCGAAGAAACCCGCCACACCAACCGAAAACTGGAGCTGGAAGTCCAGGTTCGGAGCAAGATCGAGAAGAAGCTCACCGGATTCCAGAACTACCTCAACAGCATCATCGACTCCATGCCCTCGGCGCTGATTGCTCTGGACGAGCAACTCTACGTGACCCAGTGGAACCAGGAGGCCAGCGCCCTCTCCGGCACGCGTCTGGATGAAGCGCTGAACCAGCCGATCTTCCTCGCCTTCGAACCGCTCAAGCCGTTTCTGCCACAACTGAAGCAAACGGTCGAAGAACACACCGTGGCGAAGATCGAACGGGTGACCTGGTTCAAGGATGACGAACCCAAGCACTACGCCCTGACCTTTTATCCGCTGATGGGCGGCGCCGGGCGCGGTGTGGTGATCCGTATCGACGACATCACCCAGCGCCTGTCGCTGGAAGAAATGATGGTGCAGTCGGAAAAAATGCTCTCGGTCGGCGGCCTCGCCGCCGGCATGGCCCATGAGATCAACAACCCGCTCGGCGCGATCCTGCACAACGTGCAGAACATTCGCCGGCGGCTGTCGGCGGATCTGCCGAAGAACCTCGAAACCGCCGAACAGCTCGGCATCGAACTGGACACGGTCAACCGTTACCTGCAAAGCCGCGAAGTACCGAAATTGCTCGACGGCATCCAGCAGGCCGGCGCCCGCGCGGCAAAAATCGTCACGCACATGCTCAGTTTCAGCCGCCGCAGCACCCGGCAAATGGCCCCGTGCGATCTGCCGGCGTTGATCGATCAGGCGGTGGAAATTGCTGGCAACGACTTCGATCTGGCGATCGGTTTCGACTTCAAGGGCCAGGCGATCATCCGCCAGTTCGACCCGGCGCTCGGCCCGGTGCCGGGCACCGCCAACGAACTGGAACAAGTGCTGCTCAACCTGCTGAAAAACGCCGCGCAAGCCATTCACCAGCGCGAAGACGACAGCGAACCGGGGCGGATCATTTTGCGCACCAAACTGAACCCGCCATGGGCCGAGATTCAGGTCGAGGACAACGGCATCGGCATGAGCGAAAACGTGCGCAAACGCACCTTCGAGCCGTTCTTCACCACCAAGGAAATCGGCCAGGGCACAGGGCTGGGGCTGTCGGTGTCGTACTTCATCATCACCAACAACCACAAAGGGCAGATGGAAGTGCAATCCGCGCCGGGCCAGGGCACCTGCTTCACGTTGCGCCTGCCACTGACCCAACCGGCGGCCATCGCCGCCGAAACCAATCAACTACCGAGGTAACCCATGGGCTTTCGCTTGTCGAAGATCTACACCCGCACCGGCGACACCGGCGAAACCGGCCTGGGCGATGGCCGCCGCGTCCCCAAGGATCACCCGCGGATCGAAGCGATTGGCGAAGTCGACACGCTGAACAGTCAGGTCGGTGTGCTGCTGGCCGGGTTGATCGCCGAACGTGAGGCATTCCCGGGATTGAATGAACTGATCGACGTGCTCGCGCCTTGTCAGCATCGTCTGTTTGATCTTGGCGGTGAGCTGGCGATGCCGGAGTATCAGGCGCTGAACACGGCAGAAATCGAGCGCCTGGAAGCGGCGATTGATGTATGGAACGAGGAATTGGGGCCGCTGGAGAATTTCATTCTGCCCGGTGGGTCGATGCTGATCGCCCAGGCCCATGTTTGCCGCAGCCTGGCGCGCAGTGCCGAGCGCCGTTGTCAGCATTTGAATGCAATTGAGCCATTGGCCGGGGTTGGTTTGGCGTATATCAATCGGCTGTCGGATCTGTTGTTCGTGGCCGCAAGGTTGATTGCGCGGCGGCAGGGGATTGCGGAGATTTTGTGGCAGCCTGCTGCGAAGCCTTCAGATATCTAGCGCCTGTATGGACGCCTTCGCGAGCAAGCCCGCTCCCACATTTGATTGCATTCATCCAGTTGGAATGCAGTCAAATGTGGGAGCGGGCTTGCTCGCGAAGAGGCCATCAGCCTCACAACATAATCAAGCTTCTGGCCAGAACGCCCGAATCCCCGCCACACCCTGAGCCCCAACGCCCCACGCTTTCTCGCGCTCCGCCGGGCCAACCCCGCCGAGCAAGAACACCGGTTTGCTGAAGCCCTCGATCAACGTCGAAGCCTGCTCCCAGCCCAACGGCTGCGCATCCGGATGGGTCAAGGTTGGTTGAACCGGCGACAAGGTGACGAAATCCACGCCCATCTGCTCAGCCAGCGCCAGCTCTTCGGCGTTATGGCACGAAGCGGCCAACCAGCGCTCAGTTGGCAGCGGCCGCCCTGCTGCGGCGTATTTGCGCAGTTGCGCGGCGGTGATGTGCCAACCGGCCGACGGGAAATCGCCGAGCCATTCGAACGGCCCCTTGATCATCAACTGCGCCTTGCCGGCACACAGACCGGCTGCATCCACCGCCAGATCGCGGTATTTGGGGTCATAGCCGTTCGGTGCGCGCAGCTGAATCAGTTTGATCCCGCCGGCAATTGCCTTCTGAATGCCGCGCAGCAGGGCCGGGGCTTCCAGATCGTCCGGGGTGATCAGGTATTCGCCGGGCAGGCGCGCCGCGGCCACGATCGGCTGATTGGCCGCCGGGAACTCGTAGTTCAGCAGATCCTTGGCGGTCACCCAGGCCAGTGGCTGACCTTCGGCACCGTGTGGTTCACCGCTGAAGCTCGACACTTCCCAGACATCCAGCAATACCTGCTTGTCGGGGTAATCATGGCGGACCTTGATCAGTGGACGAGCGGCGCCAACGACAATGCCCAGCTCTTCGTGCAGCTCGCGCGCCAAGGCGCTTTCGACCGATTCGTCAGCCTCGACCTTGCCGCCGGGAAATTCCCACAAGCCGCCCTGATGCTGGGTATCGGCACGACGGGCGATGAGGATTTTGCCGCTGTCGTCACGAATGACGGCAGCCGCGACGTGTACGCGTTTCACGGATTCAACTCCTCCAGTCCAGCCTCTTGCCACGCCTTGAAGGCGGGCCATTGGTAGACGGTTTCAACATAGGCCTGATCAACCGCCGGCAACTGCACCTGGTAAGTCCGCAGGCGCACGGCAATCGGGGCGAAGAACGCGTCAGCCAGGCTCACCCGGCCAAACAGATACGGCCCAGGCTCAGTGGCGGCAGCGCGGCATTCGGCCCACAGCGCGAGCATGCGCTCGATATCGACCTTCACTTCCGGCGGCACCGGGTTGAGCGGTGCGTCGTGGCTCAGGTTGAACGGCATGTGATTGCGCATGGCGAAAAAGCCGCTGTGCATCTGCGCGCAGGCGGATCGCGCCTGGGCACGGGCGAACAGGTCGGTTGGCCAGAGCTGTTCGGACGGGAACTGCTCGGCCAGGTATTCGGCGATCGCCAGAGAGTCGGCGATGGTGCCGCGAGAAGTTTGCAGCAATGGCACCTTGGCAGTCGGCGAATGCTTGAGCAGCTTCTCGCGGGTGTCGGGCTTGCCGAGCTTGATCAGTTCTTCGCTGTAGGGAGCGCCGGTCAGCTCCAGCGCCAGAGCGGCGCGCAGGGACCAGGAGGAAAGCAGTTTGTCGCCGATGATCAGGTGCAGGGACATGGTGTGGCGCCTTTTCGTCAGTGGAAAGCTTCAAGACTTAGAGTGACTGGACCGACGCTTTCGCGGGCAAGCCCGCTCCCACAGTAGTTTCGGTCGTGCACAAATCTCGTGTACACCACAGAGCCCTGTGGGAGCGGGCTTGCCCGCGAAGAGGCCGGCAGCCCACCCTCACCCTTTGGATCAGGTGCGGTACTCGGCGTTGATCTTCACGTATTCATGCGACAGGTCGGTGGTCCAGATGGTTTCGCTGCAATCACCGCGACCCAGTTCGATGCGGATGGTGATCTCTTCCTGCTGCATCACCGCCGAACCCTGTGCCTCAGTGTAGGTGCTTGCGCGCGCGCCACGGCTGGCGATGCACACGTCGCCGAGGAACACGTCGATCTTGCTCACGTCCAGATCCGGCACGCCGGCACGGCCGACAGCGGCGAGAATACGGCCCCAGTTCGGGTCGGAGGCGAACAGCGCGGTCTTGATCAGCGGCGAGTGGGCCACGGTATAACCGACGTCCAGGCATTCCTGATGATTGCCGCCGCCGTTGACTTCAACAGTGACGAACTTGGTCGCGCCTTCGCCGTCACGCACGATGGCCTGAGCCACGTCCATGCACACTTCGAACACTGCCTGCTTCAGCTTGTTGAACAGCTCGCCTTCGGCACGGTTGATTTCCGGCAGCGCAGCCTTGCCGGTGGCAATCAGCATGCAGCAGTCGTTGGTCGAAGTGTCGCCGTCGATGGTGATGCGGTTGAACGACTTGTTCGCACCGTCGAGCATCAGGTTGTGCAGTACGTCGCGGGAGACTTTGGCGTCAGTGGCGATGTAGCCGAGCATGGTCGCCATGTTCGGGCGAATCATGCCTGCACCTTTGCTGATGCCGGTGACGGTAATGGTCACGCCATCATGCTCGAACTGGCGGCTGGCACCCTTGGGCAGGGTGTCGGTGGTCATGATGCCAGTGGCGGCAGCTTCCCAGTTGTTTTCCGACAGATCATCCAGCGCCGCTTGCAGTGCGCCTTCGATTTTCTCGACCGGCAGCGGCTCACCGATCACGCCGGTGGAGTACGGCAGGATCTGGCTGGCATCGACACCGGTCAGCTCGGCCAGTTTGGCGGTGGTGCGCTCGGCAGCCGCCAGACCCGGCTCACCGGTACCGGCGTTTGCGTTGCCGGTGTTGGTCAGCAGATAACGCACGTCGTTGTGCACGCGTTTTTTCGCCAGGATCACCGGCGCGGCGCAAAAGGCGTTCAACGTGAACACACCGGCCACGGTCGAACCTTCGGCGCAGCGCATCACTACCACATCCTTGCGCCCAGGGCGCTTGATGCCGGCCGAGGCAATACCGAGTTCAAAACCGGCAACCGGGTGCAACGTTGGCAAAGGACCAAGACCAACAGCCATGAATGCGCTCCTTACTCAATGATGTCAGCACCGCTCACAGGGATGGCGGTGGTGTAAATGGCAAAACGCCGCGACGGCAGGAGCCGGTCGCGGCGCGGGTATTTCAGCGATTGAAACGGGGGTTACTGGATCTGCCCGTGGCAATGCTTGAATTTCTTGCCCGAACCGCAGTAGCACAGTTCGTTGCGACCCAGCTTCTGCTCGTTGCGCACCGGCGCGGTGGCGAGGGCGACATCGACCTCTTCACCCAATACTTCCGGCTGCTCCAGACCAGGGGCCTCGGCGTGTTCGAACTGCATGCGCGCGGCCAGTGCTTCGGCTTCCTCACGCAGGCGTTGCTCTTCGGCTTCCGGATCTTCGCGGCGCACCTGAACGTGCGACAGCACACGAATCGAGTCGCGCTTGATCGAATCCAGCAGCTCGGAGAACAGCGTGAACGACTCGCGCTTGTATTCCTGCTTCGGGTTCTTCTGGGCGTAGCCACGCAGGTGGATGCCGTGACGCAGGTGATCCATGGTCGACAGGTGATCTTTCCACAGGTCGTCCAGCACGCGCAGAACGATTTGTTTCTCGAACGAACGCAGTGCTTCCGCACCGGCCTGATCTTCTTTCTCGTTGTACGCTGCCATCAGCTCGACCATCAGCTTCTCGCGCAGCGTCTCTTCGTACAGGTGATCGTCTTCGTCGAGCCATTGCTGGATCGGCAGTTTCACCCCGAAGTCGCTGGCAATCGACGCTTCCAGACCGGCCACGTCCCACTGCTCTGGCAGCGATTGCGGTGGAATGTGCGCGCTGACGGTGGCGTTGAGCACGTCCTGACGGAAATCGGCGATGGTTTCACCGATGTTGTCGGCGGCCAGCAACGTGTTACGCATGTGATAGATCACTTTACGCTGTTCGTTGTTGACGTCGTCGAACTCGAGCAGTTGTTTACGGATGTCGAAGTTGCGACCTTCCACCTTGCGCTGCGCCTTCTCGATCGCGTTGGTCACCATGCGGTGCTCGATCGCTTCGCCCGGCTGCATGCCCAGGGCTTTCATGAAGTTTTTCACCCGATCGGAGGCGAAGATGCGCATCAGGCTGTCTTCCAGCGACAGGTAGAAGCGGCTGGAACCGGCATCGCCCTGACGGCCGGCACGGCCACGCAACTGGTTGTCGATACGACGGGATTCGTGACGCTCGGAGGCGATCACCTGCAGACCGCCGGACTCCAGCACCTGCTGATGACGCTTCTGCCAGTCGGCCTTGATCTGGGCGATCTGCTCGGGGCTCGGGTTTTCCAGCGCCGCGACTTCCACTTCCCAGTTACCGCCCAGCAGGATGTCGGTACCACGACCGGCCATGTTGGTGGCGATGGTCAGGGCGCCCGGACGACCGGCTTGCGCGATGATCTCGGCTTCTTTTTCGTGGAACTTGGCGTTCAGCACCTTGTGTTCGATGCCTTCCTTGTTGAGCAGGTTGGACACATGCTCGGAAGTTTCGATGGTCGCGGTGCCCACCAGGATCGGACGGCCCTGGGCCATGCCTTCCTTGATGTCATTGATGATCGCCGCGTATTTCTCTTCGGCGGTCAGGAACACCAGGTCGTTGAAATCTTTACGCGCCAACGGCTTGTTCGGCGGAATCACCATGACCTGCAAGCCATAGATCTGGTGGAATTCGAACGCTTCGGTGTCGGCGGTACCGGTCATGCCGGACAGCTTGGTGTACAGACGGAAGTAGTTCTGGAACGTGGTCGAAGCCAGGGTCTGGCTCTCGGCCTGAATGTTCAGACCTTCCTTGGCTTCGATGGCCTGGTGCAGGCCTTCGGACAGACGACGACCCGGCATGGTACGACCGGTGTGTTCGTCGACCAGTACGACCTGACCGTCCTGCACGATGTATTCGACGTTGCGGTGGAACAGCTTGTGCGCACGCAGACCCGAGTAGACGTGGGTCAGCAGGCCCAGGTTATGCGCCGAGTAAAGGCTCTCGCCTTCGGCCAGCAAGCCGACGCCGGTGAGCATTTCTTCGATGTACTGGTGACCGGCTTCGTTGAGTTCGACCTGACGGGTCTTCTCGTCGATGGTGTAGTGACCGGCCTTGGTGACCTGGCCTTCGACTTCTTCGACGTGCAGTTCCAGCTGCGGGATCAGTTTGTTGATCTCCATGTACAGCTTGGAACTGTCCTCGGCCTGACCGGAAATGATCAGCGGGGTACGGGCTTCGTCGATGAGGATGGAGTCGACTTCGTCGATCACGGCAAAATTGAGTTCGCGCTGGAATTTCTCTTCCATGCTGAACGCCATGTTGTCGCGCAGGTAGTCGAACCCGAATTCGTTGTTGGTACCGTAGGTGATGTCGGCAGCGTAGGCGGCGCGCTTCTCTTCCGGCGGCTGGAACGGCGTCACGACGCCGACGGTCAGGCCGAGGAATTCATACAGCGGGCGCATCCAGTTGGCGTCACGGCGGGCCAGGTAGTCGTTCACGGTTACAACGTGCACGCCCTTGCCGGACAGCGCGTTGAGGTAAACGCCCAGGGTCGCTACGAGGGTTTTACCCTCACCGGTACGCATTTCGGCAATCATGCCTTCATGCAGGGTCATGCCGCCGATCAACTGGACGTCGAAGTGGCGCATGCCCATGACGCGCTTGCCGGCTTCACGGGCGACCGCGAAGGCTTCAGGCAACAGCTTGTCGAGGGATTCCCCTTTGGCGATACGGGCCTTGAACTCATTGGTCTTGGCGCGCAATTGATCGTCCGAAAGGGCCACCATTTGCTCTTCGAAGGCATTGACGAGCTGCACCGTCTTGAGCATGCGTTTGACTTCACGCTCGTTCTTGCTTCCAAAAAGTTTCTTTAACAAAGGCGCAAACATATCGGCAGGATCTTCCACACTAAAGGGATGGAGGGCGGCCCCGTGAGTCGCCCGTGCAGCCCTCATGGCCGCATGCGAACGAGCATTCTACCCGGAAACGGTGGTGAGGAAAGTGGCGATATTCCACGATGCTGGCACTGCGCTTTGACGGGGCTCACTTAAAATAAGGGCGTTTTGCTCAACTTCAACCCATCAAGGCAAGAAGTTAGTTGTTGATTTAATGGGTAAAGCAGGGACAAAAGCAATGGGCGAGTGGTTCCGTTGCTTTCTGCTAACATGGCGCTTCTGTTACTTCAGGTGTTCGATCATGGCATTTCGCCCCCTTACAGCCAGAGCGCCCGCCGTTCTGCTACGCGAAGCCAAGCCGCTCAAAGCCATTCTTGGTCATGCCCAACGCCTCGCTCATCTGCAACGCCTGCTTGAAAGCCAGCTGCAACCTGCCGCCCGCGCACATTGTCATGTGGCCAAGTGGCGTGAAGGCGAACTGTCGCTGGTGGTCACCGACGGCCATTGGGCGACACGCCTGCGCTACCAGCAAAAACGCCTGCAACGGCAATTGCAGCTGTTCGAAGAGTTCGCCAACCTGACGCGAATCAAATTCAGCGTGCGACCACCGATCGTCCAGCCTGGGGCTGTCGGGCACACGATGGACCTGTCGAGCAATGCGGCGGCGACCATTCAGTCCACGGCGGACGGGATCAGCGATCCGGGACTGCGCGCGGCGCTTGAGCGTCTGGCGGCGCACGCAAAGACAAAACCTGATATCAATTCAAAAAACTGACACTTATCCGATGTGAGAGCGGGCTTGCTCGCGAAGGCGTCCTTTCAGTCAACATTATTGTTGACTGGCAGACCGTTTTCGCGAGCAAGCCCGCTCCCACAGTTTGGATCAACGCCGTTTGCTGCCACCGAGCAACGACCCCATCAAGCCGCGCACCAGTTGTTTACCCAGATTATTGGCCGCCTGACGCATGGCTGACTTCAACGCCTGCCCCGCCGCCGTGCCCAGAAACTCTCCGGCACGATCAGCCAGGCTCGGCTCTTCGGCTGCCGGCTTACCCGCTGGCGCATCCGCCTCCGGCGCCAGATCCTTGCGGCCCATCAGGATTTCATATGCCGACTCACGATCGATCGGTTTGTCATATCGGCCCTTGAACGGCGACCCGGCGATCAGCATCGTGCGTTCGGTTTCGCTCAACGGTCCGATCCGCGACTGTGGCGGCGCCACCAGCACCCGCTGGACCGTCTCCGGCGTGCCTTTTTCCTGCAACGTCCCGACCAGTGCTTCACCGATGCCCAGCTCGGTCAGTACCGACAAGGTGTCGAACGCCGGATTCGGCCGGAAGCCATCGGCTACCGCTCGCAGGGATTTCTGTTCCTTGGCAGTGAACGCACGCAAGCCGTGCTGAATCCGCAGGCCAAGTTGCGCGAGCACGTCATCCGGCAGGTCGCCCGGCGACTGGGTGACGAAATACACGCCGACACCTTTCGAGCGGATCAGCCGCACCACCTGTTCCAGACGCTCCTGCAACGCCTTGGGCGTATCGCCGAACAACAAATGCGCTTCATCGAAGAACAGCGCCAGCAGCGGTTTGTCGGCATCGCCGCGCTCCGGCAATTGCTCGAACAGCTCGGCCAGCAGCCACAGCAGGAACGTCGCGTAGACCTTCGGTGCCTCATGCACCAGACGGCTGGCATCGAGCAAATGAATCCGCCCACGACCATCGGCGGCCGGTTGCAGAATGTCTTCCAGTTGCAGCGCCGGTTCGCCGAACAAGGCTTCAGCGCCCTGCTGCTCCAGGGTCGCCAGCCGACGCAACAGTGCCTGGCTGGAACCGGTGGTCATCAGCGCGGCGTCTTCGCCCAACAGTTGCGGGTTGTCCTTGAGGTGATTGAGCAGCGCCTTGAGGTCTTTCAGATCCAGCAGCAACAGGCCTTCGCGGTCGGCCACTTTAAACGCCGCGTACAGCGCCGACTGCTGGCTGTCGGTCAGCTCCAGCAGGCTGCCGATCAGCAGCGGGCCCATTTCACTCAAAGTCGTGCGCAACGGATGACCGGACTCCCCGTGAATATCCCACAGCGTCACCGGATAAGCCTGCGGTTTGTGGTCGAGCCAGGGCATCCCGGCGATGCGCTCGGCGACTTTGCCCTGCGGATTGCCGGCGGCGCCCAGGCCGCACAGGTCGCCCTTGATGTCGGCGGCGAACACCGCGACCCCGGCGTCACTGAATGCTTCGGCAAGGCGTTGCAAAGTCACGGTCTTGCCGGTCCCGGTCGCACCGGCGATCAGCCCGTGGCGGTTAGCCAGGCGCATGGCCTGAGCAATCGGTTGCCCCGCCAGATCGGCGCCGATAACGAGTTGCGATGTGTCAGGCATTTTGTCACCTATGGTTAATCTTTAATCCGCTGTGGCCGATAGATAAGGGCGAGAACCTGACTGAAAAGTCGGTCGGACATTTCCCTAAGGAGAGTCGGAAATATCAGTTTGTTTCACCCTTGCCCATATTGCGCGTCTTTATAAAAGCACGCCCAGGACATTAAGACCTTAGCGGAACCCCAAGCCATGAACAAAAACCTGCGCTTCAGCCATAAAATTTTGCTTGCCGCCGCCCTCATCGTCATCGCCGCTTTCGCCTCGTTCACGCTGTACAACGACTGGCTGCAACGCAACGCGATCCGCGATGACCTGAACAACTATCTCAACGAGATGGGCGAAGTCACCGCCGATAACATCCAGACCTGGCTCAACGGGCGCATTCTGCTGGTCGAGAATGCCGCCCAGAATATTGCCATCAATCCGGACCCGGCCAACGTCGCCAGCCTGCTGGAACAGAAATCCCTGACCTCGACGTTCATGGCCACTTACCTGGGCGATGCCACCGGTCACTTCACCATCCGTCCGGACGTGAAGATGCCGGACGGTTTCGATCCTCGGGTGCGCCCTTGGTATAAAGGGGCCGAGAGCAGCAGCGCGTCGACCCTGACCGAACCGTACATCGACGCCGCCACCGGCCAGTTGATCATCTCCATCGCCACCGCCTCGAAAAAGGCCGGTCAGAGCGTTGGCGTGGTGGGCGGTGACCTGAGCCTGCAAACCCTGGTCGACACCCTCACCGCCCGGGACTTCTCCGGCATGGGCTACGCCTTCCTGGTCAGCGCCGACGGCAAGATCCTGGTGCACCCGGACAAGGCACTGGTGATGAAATCACTGAAAGAAGCCTATCCGCAGGACACTCCGCGCATCAGCAGCGACTTCAGTGAAATCACCGTCGATGGCAAGACCCGCATCGTCAGCTTCGCGCCGATCAAAGGCCTGCCGTCAGTCAACTGGTACATCGGGCTGTCGGTGGACAAGGACAAAGCCTTCTCGATGCTCAGTGAGTTCCGCACCTCGGCGGTGATTGCCACGGTGATTGCGGTGGTGATCATCATCGCGTTGCTGGGCATGCTGATTCGCCTGCTGATCCAGCCGCTGCACGTCATGACCCGCGCCATGGAAGACATCGCCGACGGTGAGGGTGACCTGACCAAGCGCCTGACCATCGTCAATAACGATGAGTTTGGCGTGCTGGGTACCGCATTCAACCGTTTCGTCGAGCGTATTCACGGCTCGATCCGCGAAGTATCGTCGGCCACCGGCCAGGTCAACGAGGTTGCGCTGCGCGTGGTCGCGGCGTCCAACTCCTCGATGTACAACTCCGACCAGCAGGCTTCGCGCACCAGCAGCGTCGCCGCGGCGATCAATCAACTGGGCGCCGCCGCCCAGGAAATCGCCCGCAACGCCGCGCAAGCCTCGAACCAGGCCAGTGACGCCCGCGGCCTCGCCGAAGACGGCCAGCAAGTGGTGGATCGCAGCATCAAGGCGATGAATCAACTGTCGAGCATGCTCAGCGCCTCCAGCAGCAACATCGAGTCGCTGAACAGCAAAACCGTGAACATCGGGCAGATCCTCGAAGTGATCACCAGCATCTCCCAGCAGACCAATCTGCTGGCGCTCAATGCCGCCATCGAAGCGGCGCGTGCCGGTGAGGCCGGACGCGGTTTTGCCGTGGTCGCCGACGAAGTGCGCAATCTGGCGCACCGCACTCAGGAATCGGCGCAGCAGGTGCAAACCATGATCGAGGAGCTGCAGGTCGGCGCCCGTGAATCGGTGAGCACCATGAGCGACAGCCAGCGCCACAGCCAGGACAGCGTGGAAATCGCCAACCTCGCCGGCGAACGCCTCAACAGCGTGACCCAGCGCATCGGCGAGATCGACGGGATGAACCAGTCGGTGGCGACCGCGACCGAGGAGCAGACGGCGGTGGTCGAGTCGATCAACGTCGACATCACCGAGATCAATACGCTGAACCAGGAAGGCGTCGAGAACCTGCAGGCGACGTTGCGCGCCTGTTCGGATCTGGAGCAGCAGGCTTCGCGCCTGAAGCAGCTGGTCGGCAGTTTCCGCATCTAAGGCGCTGCTACTGGCCTCTTCGCGAGCAAGCCCGCTCCCACATGGGATCTGTGTCGTTTGCAGATCCCTGTGGGAGCGGGCTTGCTCGCGAAGGCATCCTGACAAACACCGCAACACCTCCCTGACACTCCCACCGCGCAGATCGCCGACATCCCCCCTGTTCTCCCACATTGGCTCTGTGTCATCTGCAGATCCCTGTGGGAGCGGGCTTGCTCGCGAAGGCATCCTGACAAACACCACAACACCTCCCTGACACTCCCACCGCGCAGATCGCCGACATCCCCTCATGTTCTCCCACATGGGATCTGTGTCGTTTGCAGATCCCCGTGGGAGCGGGCTTGCTCGCGAAGGCGTCCTGTCAAACACCACAACACCTCCCTGACACTCCCACCGCGCAATCCCGACCGAACATCTATTCTGGATAAAGGTCAACCAAGGGAGTGCAACGCAGCGGAGGGTTGATCACCGTGCATATCGCCGACATCACCATGTTCTACGCCCCGGCCAGCGGCGGCGTACGCACCTATCTGGATGCCAAGCATCGCCGGTTGGGGGGCAAAACGGGCATTCGTCATAGTCTGCTGATTCCCGGCGCACATTTCGGTGAAAACGACGGTATCTACACCGTGCCCGCACCCGCCCTACCCTTCGGCAAAGGCTATCGCTTCCCGCTGCGCCTCGCGCCGTGGCGCAATGTCCTGCAGGGTTTGCAGCCGGATCTGATCGAAGTCGGCGACCCGTACCTGACTGCCTGGGCGGCGCTGGATGCGCGACGGCAACTGGACGTGCCGGTGATCGGCTTTTATCACTCGGACCTGCCGCTACTGGTCGGCAATCGCATGGGCCATTGGGTCACGCCGAACGTCGAGGCGTACGTCACCAAGCTCTATGGCAACTTCGATCGAGTGCTGGCGCCCAGCCAGGTGATGGCCGACAAGCTCACTGGTCTGGGAGTGCGCAATGTATTCGTGCAGCCATTGGGCGTGGATCTGCAAACCTTTCACCCTGACGCCCGCGACAACGGCCTGCGCGCCGAACTGGGAATTGCCGAAGACACTCGTCTGCTGATCTTTGCCGGGCGCGGTTCCAAAGAGAAGAACCTGCCAGTGCTGCTCAAATGCATGCAGCGCCTCGGCCCACGCTACCAGCTGCTGCTGGTTGGCTCGTCGATGCCGGCCGTGGTCCCGGACAATGTCAGCGTGATCGACGGGTTCTGTCCCGCCGCCACCGTGGCCCGGTTGATGGCCAGCGCCGATGCCCTGATCCATGCCGGTGACCAGGAAACCTTTGGCCTGGTGATCCTCGAAGCCATGGCCTGCGGGATTCCGGTGGTCGCGGTGGCGGCCGGGGCGTTTGAAGAGATCGTCACCGACGACTGCGGCTTGCTCTGTGCGCCGAACAACCCACAAGCCATGGCCAATGCCGTGCGCGAGCTGTTCAGTCGCGGCTGCGTGAAACTCGGCCAACAGGCGCGACAACACGTTGAACGGCGTTATTCCTGGGACAGTGTGGTGGACAGCTTGCTCGGTCACTATCACGCGGTGCTCGGTCACTCGCTGCCAAGGGTGGCCAATGGCTGATTCCTTGAATGACCGCGCAGTGCTGCTGGTGCTGCACGACGTGGCACCGTCGACGTGGGCGGATTATCGGCCATTTGTCGAGGCGGTCGACGCAATGGGCGGCGTGCCGATGACCTGGCTGGTCGTGCCGGATTTCCATGGCCACGATGCGCTTGAGGATCATCCCGCGTTTTGCCGAATGCTCGGCGAGCGGCTGGCCCGTGGCGATGAACTGGCCTTGCACGGCTATTACCATGACGACCGCGAGCCAGCGCCAGCCACACCCCGCGACTGGTTCATGCGCCGAATCTACACCCACGAAGGGGAATTTTATCGCCTGTCCCGCGAAGCTGCGCTGGCTCGCCTGCGTGACGGCATCGAACTGTTCCGGCGCAATGACTGGCCGTTGCACGGCTTCGTCGCCCCGGCCTGGTTGATGAGCGAGGGCACGCGCCAGGCCCTTCGCGAAACACCATTGAGCTACACCAGCGACCCGCAACATCTTTATCAATTACCGGATTTCACCGCCATCAACGCCCCGGGTCTGGTGTGGAGTGCGCGCAGCGCCTGGCGCCGGGGTCTGTCAAAACTCGTCAGCGAGCAACGCGAACAGCAGTGGCGCGACGCCGCGGTGATTCGTCTAGGCTTGCACCCGGTAGACATGCGCCACGCCTTCGCGCGTGATTACTGGCTACGAACCCTTGAACGGCTGCTGGCAGAAGGACGCACGCCCATGACCAAAATCGACTGGCTCACCGAGCAACGCGAGCGAATGGAGCGCGCTGCATGAGTCGCGGCATTGTGTTGTTGATCGGCCTGCTCGCTGCTGTACTGATCCCGGTGTTGCTCGGCGGCGGCGAGATCGGTGCGCGCCTGCAAAATTTCCCCCTGCACTGGCTACTGATCATGTTCGGCATGATTCTGCTTTGCTGGGGCATCAACACTCTGCGTTTGCGCCTGCTGCTGGGTGATCAGCGCGATCAGGTAACGCCGCTGAAAAGCCTCGGCGTGGTCATGGCCGCCGAGTTCGCCTACTGCGCCACTCCCGGCGGCAGTGGCGGACCGCTGACGATCATGGCGTTGCTGGCGCGCTGCGGCGTACGCCCGGCCCGTGGCAGCGCAGTGTTTGCCATGGATCAGTTGAGCGATCTGCTGTTCTTTCTCTGCGCCCTGAGCGGCATCCTGATTTACGCGTTGTTTCAGCATCTCAGTGACCGCCTGGAGTGGTTGCTGATGGTCAGCGCCGTGTCGCTGTTCGGTGGGCTGTTCAGTTGCGTGCTGCTGGCGCGCTACCACCGCCGCCTGATCCTTCTGAGCGGACGCCTGCTTGCCCGCCTCAACGTGCAACCGGCCACGCGTCGGCGCTGGGCGCGCAAGCTGCTGCATTTTCTCGACGCGTTTATCGACACCCTCAAGTTGCCGTGGCAAACCCTGGTCAAGGTGTTCGCCCTGACCTGCATGCACTGGCTGCTACGCTACAGCGTGTTGTATCTGGCCCTGCGCGGACTGGGCGCGGATCTGCAGTGGGCCTGGAGTTTTCTGGTGCAGATGCTATCGCTGGGGGCTGGTCAAATGAGCCTGTTGCCCGGTGGTGCGGGCGCCGCAGAGCTGACCTCGGCGGCGCTGCTGGCGCCGATGGTCGGCAAATCCACTGCGGCGGCAGCGATTCTGATCTGGCGGGTGGTGACGTTCTATTTCTATCTGGTGGTGGGCGGCCCGGTGTTTCTATTGATGCTCGGGCGGCCGCTGCTCAAGAAGCTGTTGAAGATCAGGCAGGCTTCTCAGGTTCGTCCGCCTGCTCCTTGAGCTGCTCCCACAGCTCGGCGGCCCCGGGAAACTCGGTGCCGTCTTCCGGGCTCAGGTCATCCGGGTCGTAGCGGCTCAAACAGCCCTCCCCCACGGTGGCGGGCGCTTTCGAAGTGGCTTTGTCCAATGGGTCGCTCACGGGCAGTTCCTCAAGGGCTGAAACGAAAAAAGGGCCTGGGACGATTGAACGCCCAGGCCCCTCTTTATTCAAGTACGCGCAGGTTCGATCAGAACACCACGGTCTTGTTGCCGTGCACCAGCACACGGTCTTCGAGGTGATAACGCAAGCCTCGGGCCAACACCATCTTCTCGACGTCACGGCCGAAACGCACCATGTCTTCGATGCTGTCGCTGTGGCTGACACGCACCACGTCCTGCTCGATGATCGGACCGGCGTCCAGCTCTTCGGTCACGTAGTGGCAAGTCGCGCCGATCAGCTTCACGCCGCGCAGCGACGCCTGATGGTACGGCTTGGCGCCGACGAACGACGGCAGGAAGCTGTGGTGAATGTTGATCACCTTGTGCGCGTATTCGCGGCACAGGGCCGGCGGCAGGATCTGCATGTAGCGCGCCAGCACCACCACTTCGGCATCGTGCTGTTTGACCAGACGCGAGACTTCGGCGAACGCCGGCTCCTTGTCCTGCGGATTGACCGGGACATGGTAATAAGGAATGCCGTGCCACTCGACCATGCTGCGCAGGTCATTGTGGTTGGAAATCACGCAGGAGATTTCGCAATCGAGCTCGTCGCTGTGCCAGCGGTGCAGCAAGTCGGCCAGGCAGTGGGATTCGCGGCTGGCCATCAGCACCACGCGTTTCTTCTGCTCGGTGTCGGTGATGCGCCAGTCCATCGAGAACTCTTCGGCGATCGGCGCAAACTTCTCGCGCAGCACTTCAATACCGAACGGCAGCGAATCGGCGCGGATCTCGTGACGCATGAAGAACCAGCCGTTCTGATTATCCGAGTGGTGGCTCGCTTCGGTGATCCAGCCGTTGTGGGATGCCAGAAAGTTACTGACTTTGGCAACGATGCCAACGCGGTCAGGGCAGGAAATCACCAACCGAAAGGTGCGCATGGGGGGAAAACTCCAGAACTTCGCAAAGGCGGCCATTCTAGCGAGTGTGCGCGGAAACTGCAGTATTGATGACCACATGTCCGCACGCAGGCCCGATTCGCGACGCCTGACGCCACGCGCGGCGAAACGATAGTCCTGCAGTGAAGCTGTTCGGCCAGATAATTGTGAATATTCGTGATGACTGCATCACATTATTTAAATGACCATTCAATTTACCGGTTATTCCTTGCAACTAATTCAAATAAAAAAACCGGTTAAATGTTTACTTGATGAAACAGCCTGACTATTATTGCGGCACTGTCCCCTGCCATTCAACACATCTGCATAAGGTAGTTACCATGTCCTTGATCAACGAATATCGCGCCACCGAAGAAGCAATCAAAGAGCTGCAAGCGCGTTTGAAGAACCTGTCGCAAGACGACAAACTGCAAGCCGAGCTGGAATTCGAAGGCAAACTGCGCACCCTGATGGGCGAATACTCCAAGTCCCTGCGCGACATCATCGCCCTGCTGGATCCGGAATCGAAAACCAAAGGCACCCGTGGCGCCGCAGTAAAAACTACCGGCACCAAGCGCGCGCGCAAAGTTAAACAATACAAAAACCCGCATAACGGCGAAGTCATCGAAACCAAAGGTGGCAACCACAAGACTCTGAAAGAGTGGAAAGCCAAGTGGGGCGGTGACGTAGTTGAAGGCTGGGCTACCCTGCTGGGCTAAGCCGCAACGCCTGTCGCAGACTGATTCTGCGGCCCATGAAAAACGCCAGCATACGCTGGCGTTTTTTATGCCCGGCATTTCATGGGCACACTATGTTCGATTTCAAAGATTCAAACGTTTGCGCAATGCCTGGACATAATTCTGCCACTCATTGAGCACTTGATTCTGTATCGGCGTAGCACTAAGCGCCCATTGCTGCGCGGCCTCGGCAAAAGATTGCAGGGTATTAGGCGCGCCCATTTGCGGCTCGGACAAACGCTGCTGACAGAATATTCTCCAGCGTTCTTGCTCCTCAAAATTCAACGTGTCGGGAAAGTTGCGTGCGCGATATCGAAAGAGTAATTCCGGCAGACGTTCATCATCGAACGGCCAGTGCTCTTGCGCTAATTGCGCCGGATCCGCCGTTCTCACTTGCTCGCATAGACGCCGATCGCGATCACCGATAAATCCATCGTACAACTGCTGTTCCGGATCTTCGCTGGGCGTGAAGTCTTCGCTGGCGTAAATCGCTGCGACTTTATCTTTCCAAACTTGTTGTGCGTCACTTAGCCGCAGTGCACGTGCCTGATACAGCGCCATGTCCAGGCCCAGACGCTGCTGATCGTCGGCACGCAACACCGACAACGGCGCCACTACCGGGCAGCGATTGATGTGAATCAGTTTCAGCGGCACCGGCAGTTCACCCTCGGCGAGGTCGTCGCGGCGGGTGTACAGGCGCCGGCGCAGGGTTTCGGCGTCCAGGTCCAGCAAGCCTTGCGGATCAAGGTGCAGGTCACAGACGATCAGCGCATTGCGATTACGCGGATGCCAGGCCAATGGCAGCACCACACCGACATAGTGCCGCGCCGCCGAGAAGCGTCCGGAGATATGCACCAGCGGTTGCAGCAGGCGAATCTGATCCATGACCTTCTGTTTGCTGCGCAATTGAAACAGCCAGTCATACAACTTCGGCTGTTTCTCGCGGATCAACCGCGCCAGCGCAATGGTGGCGCGCACGTCCGAGAGCGCTTCGTGCGCATGCCCATGGTCGATGTTGTTGGCCGCCGTCAGGCGTTCGAGCTTGAGGGTGACCTTGCCTTCGTCGTCGGTCGGCCAGACCAGGCCATCCGGGCGCAACGCATACGCGGCGCGCACCACATCGATCAGGTCCCAGCGACTGTTGCCGCCTTGCCATTCACGGGCGTACGGGTCGAAGAAGTTGCGGTACAGGCTGTAGCGGGTCATCTCGTCGTCGAAACGCAAGGTGTTGTAACCCGCACCGCAAGTGCCGGGCGCCGCCAGTTGCGCGTGTACGCGGGTCATGAAGTCGGCTTCGCTCAAACCCTGTTCGGCGAGACAGCTCGGGGTAATACCGGTAATGGCGCACGCCGCCGGGTGCGGCAGGATGTCTTCGCTGGGCTGGCAGTAGAGGTTGACCGGTTCGTCGATTTCATTGAGGTCGTGGTCGGTGCGAATCCCGGCGACCTGCAGCGGACGGTCATTGCGCGGATTGATGCCGGTGGTCTCGTAGTCGTACCAGAAGATTGAAGTCACGGGCGGTTCCTGAACTGAAGATCGGCAAAGTCTAGGCGTTGAACCGCGGTCGCGGCCAGCGCTGTGTCATTCAACCAGCGTGCGCCACACGCGGTGCAATACATAGTTATGTCGTTTTCCCCCAAGAGGCTGCTAGCATCGGACGGACTTCGCATCCCGATCCGGCCCCATCAGGTAGCCCATGCTCGAGAACACAGCACTGCCACGGAAAGCACCGCTGAAACCGCCACTCGATACCCGCTATCAAGTGGAAACCCCGGAGGGCATCGACCTGCCGTTGCGCCCGGCCGGTCTGATGGTGCGCAGCCTCGCCTTCGGCATCGACCTGGGCATTCGCGGGGCCATCCTCGGCGTGCTGTTTCTGCTGCTGGCGTTTCTCGGCCAGCTCGGCATGGGCCTTGGTTCGCTGCTGCTGTTTGCCGTCAGCTGGTGGTACATGGTGCTGTTCGAAGTGTTGCGTCAGGGCCGTTCGCCGGGCAAGCAATGGATGGGCCTGCGGGTGATCCACGATGACGGCACACCGATCGGCTGGTCGGCCTCGCTGCTGCGCAACCTGCTGCGTTTTGTCGATCTGCTGCCGTTCGGCTATTTCCTCGGTGCCATCAGTTGCCTGCAACACCCGACCTTCAAACGCCTCGGCGACATCGCCGCCGGCACGCTGGTGGTCTATAGCGAACGCGCCCTGCTCCGCCCGCAGTTACCTGACGCCCAGCCACGCAGCTCGCCCGTGCCGCTCAACCTCGGCGAACAACGCGCCTTGCTCGCCTTCGCCGAACGTCAGGCTGAACTGTCGCCGGCGCGGGTCAATGAGCTGGCCGCGCTGCTCGCCCAACCGCTGCACATCTCGGCGCCCAAAGCGGTCAGCGAACTCAATGGCATCGCCCGCGGCTTGTTGGGTCCGACATGAAGCAGAGTCTTTTCGAAGCTCGTCACAAGGCCGAATGGGAGCGCTTCACCCTGGCCCTCGAACGCCTCGAACATGGCAAGGACACCTCGCAGGCAGCCAGTTTCCCCAAGGCTTATCGACGCCTCTGCCAGCATCTGGCGCTGGCACAGGCGCGTGGCTACAGCAGTTTTCTGATCGACTCGCTGCAACAACTGGTGTTGCGCGGCCACCAGCAGCTGTATCGGCACCGCAGTCGATTCGGCGCCAACCTCCTGGGTTTCATCCTCGCTGACTTTCCTCGACTGGTGCGTGCCGAATGGCCGTTTGTGCTGGCCGCTGGTCTGGTGTTTTTCGGCAGCCTGATCGGCTTTGCCTTGCTGGTGTATGCCTTTCCCGAACTGATCTACAACCTGATCCCCGCCGAACAGGTGCGCGACATGCAGAGCATGTACGACCCGGTGGCCGGGCACCTCGGGCGCTCGGCCGAACGGGCGGCCAGCGAAGACTGGGTGATGTTCGGCTATTACGTGATGCACAACATTGGCATCGCCTTTCAGACTTTCGCCAGCGGTTTGCTGCTGGGCGTCGGTAGCGCGTTCTTCCTGTTCTATAACGGCTTGATCATCGGCGCGGTGGCCGGGCACCTGACCGAAATCGGTTTTGGCCAGACGTTCTGGTCGTTCGTGATCGGCCACGGCGCCTTCGAGCTGAGCGCCATTGCCCTGGCGGGCGCGGCGGGGCTAAAGCTCGGCTGGGCAGTGATTGCACCGGGGCGGCTGACCCGTGGTGAAGCGCTGGTGCGAGCGGCGCGCAAAAGCGTGCTGCTGGTGTGTGGGGTCATGCTGTTCCTGCTGATCGCAGCGTTCATCGAAGCGTATTGGTCGTCGAAGACCGGGGTCACACCGCCGATCAAATATGCGGTCGGTGCCGCGTTGTGGCTCGCAGTGGCGGCCTATCTGCTGTTCGCCGGAAGGACACGCCATGCGCCTGAGTGATGCCACCGTGGCGATCCGTCCGCGCAGCACCTGGGAAGCCATGGACCTGGGCGTGCTCATGAGCCAGCAGCATCGACGCCTGCTGATGACCAGTTGGGCCATCGTCACCCTGCCGCTGTTCGCGGTGCTGACGTTGTTGCTATGGGATTCGCCGTCGCTGGCGGTATTCATTTTCTGGTGGCTGAAACCGGCGTACGAACGCCTGCCGCTGTACATCCTGTCCAAAGCCCTGTTCGGCGAAACACCGACACTGAAACAGGCCCTGCGCGAATTTCCTCGACTGCTAAAACCACAATGGCTGGCCAGCCTGACCTGGCGCCGGCTGAGCCTGAGTCGCAGCTTCCTGCTGCCGGTGGTGCAACTCGAAGGTCTCGACGGCACGGCCCGTCAGCAACGCTTGCAGGTGTTGCTGCAACGCAATGCCGGCGCCGCGCAATGGCTGACGATCATCGGCATGCATCTGGAGACCGCACTGTGGATCGGCCTGATGGTGCTGTTCTACATGCTGCTGCCACAGCAGATCGAAACCGACTGGGACTGGCAATCGCTGATCCTCGACGCCGATCACCACTGGCGTTGGCTGGAGCACCTGACCAACGCTTTCTACGCGCTGGTGCTGGTGGTCTGGGAACCGATTTATGTCGCCTGCGGTTTCAGCCTGTATTTGAACCGGCGCACCGCACTGGAGGCGTGGGACATCGAGCTGGTGTTCCGTCGTTTGCGCCAGCGTTTGAACAGCAGCGCTCTGGGCCTGCTGCTGGTTATCTGTCTGTTGCTGCCAGCGGTGCCACCGGCGTGGGCGGATGCGCCGGCAAACGCTCCGGAAGCACCCCGCCTGCTGAATCAGCCGCTGACCAGTCAGGCTGCGCACGACAGCATCAAGGCGCTGCTCGAACAACCACCGTTCAAGAACAAGGAAAGCGTGACCCGTTATCGCTTTAGCGACGATCCGGCAGCCCCGTCCGAAGCCAAACCCGGTGAGGCGCCGCAATGGCTGAAAACCCTGCTCGGCTGGCTGGACAGTCAGCGCTTCAATGCGCTGGCCGGCCTGATTGAAGTGTTGTTGTGGGGAGCGTTGATCGCCGCTGTGGGCTGGCTGATCTGGCGCTATCGCGAGTTCCTGCGCACCTTCGTCAGTCGCCGGGCGAAGTTGCGCGCCCGCGTCAGGCCACCTGCGCCGCAACAAGCATTTGGCCTGGACCTGAGCCCGCTAACCCTGCCTGACGACATCGCCGCCAGTGCCGAACAACTCTGGCAGACCCAGCCGCGCGCGGCGCTGGGCTTGCTCTATCGCGGGTTGCTCAGCCGTCTGCTGCACGATTTCGCCCTGACCTTGAAACCCGCCGACACCGAGCATCAAGTGCTATTGCGGATCGAGCAACTGCAGCGCCCTGAACTGCTGGCGTTCAGTCGCAGCCTGACGCTGCACTGGCAGAACATGGCATACGGGCACCGCGTGCCGGCGGCACACCTGCAACAGGAACTGTGTGACGGCTGGCGTGCCCTGTTCGGCTCGGGAGCGCGCGCTTGAACCGGCGCAACGCGTGGCTGCTCGGCGGGCTGATGGTCGCCCTGCTCGCGGCGTTGAGCGTTTATCTGTACCTCAAGGCGCGGCCCTATCAGGAAGTGATCGATCACGGCCCCTCGCCTCAGGCGCAGGCCAATCCTTATCTGGCGGCAGAACTGTTTTTGCGCGAGCGCGGCCTCAACGTCGGCCAGGCCGAAACGCTGGCGGTGCTGCCGGAAATTGATCCGCGTCGGCACACCCTGCTGTTGTTCGGCGAACGTTCGCGCATGACCCCGCGGCAGGTCGATCAGGTGTTGAACTGGGCCCGCGCCGGTGGGCGCCTGGTGTTCGTGGCCGAAGCGCTGTGGGACAAGCAGGCCAGACAAAGCGATGATCTGTTGCTGGATCGGGTGCAGTTGCACCAGTCCCTGAGCAAGGACCTCAAGGAGCCGCCGGCGGAGCTGGCGGATGATTCGTACCCGAATCTGACCAAGCTCTATCTGGAAGACGAGGACGCGCCGGCCTACGCCGGTTTCGACACCGCGTTTCATCTGGACGATCCGAACAATCTCGCCCAGGCCTGGGCCAACAGCGCCAAGGCCACGCACATGATGCAACTGCCGTACGGCCTCGGCTCGATCACCGTGGTCACCGATGCCGAACTGTGGAAAACCCCGGCCATCAGCAAGCACGACAACGCCTGGCTGCTCTGGTACCTGAGCGCCGACACCGACGTCACGCTGATTTTCAACACCGCACACGATGGTCTGCTGACCTTGCTCTGGCGTTACTTCCCGCAAGCCATCGTCGCCCTGCTGGCACTGATCGGCCTCGGCCTGTGGCACGTTGCTATGCGCCATGGACCACTGCAGGCACCCACCCCGAGTGGCCGCCGGCAGTTGCAGGAACACCTGCGCGCCAGTGCCGATTTCATCCTGCGCCACAACGGTCAGCACACGCTGTTGCAAGCCCTGCAACAGGACGTGCTGCGCCGCGCCCGCCGCCGCTATCCCGGCTTCGACCAATTGAACGTGGCCGAGCAATGGCTGGTGCTGTCGCGCCTGACCCGACAGCCGACCCGCGCCATCAGTCAGGCCCTCAGCCCGGTGCCGAAACAGCGCATGAGCAGCGCCGATTTCAGTCGCCAGGTGGCCCACCTGCAAACCTTGAGGAACACGCTATGAGTGAACAGATCGAGCCCGGTAGCGCCAGCCACGCCGCCCAGCAACGCCAGCGTGCCAGCCAGTTGGCGCAAGCGCTGCGCGGCGAATTGCAGAAGGCCCTGATCGGCCAGAACAGCGTGATCGACGATGTGCTGACCGCGCTGATCGCCGGCGGTCACGTGCTGCTTGAGGGCGTTCCGGGGCTGGGCAAGACCTTGCTGGTGCGGGCGCTGGCGCGCTGCTTCGGCGGCGAGTTCGCGCGCATCCAGTTCACCCCGGACTTGATGCCCAGCGACGTCACCGGCCACGCGGTGTACGACCTACACACCGAGCAGTTCAAGCTGCGCAAGGGGCCGCTGTTCACCAACCTGCTGCTGGCCGACGAGATCAACCGCGCACCGGCGAAAACCCAGGCGGCGTTGCTCGAAGCGATGCAGGAGCGCCAAGTCACCCTCGAAGGTCGGGCGCTGCCGATCGCCCAGCCGTTCATGGTGCTCGCCACCCAGAACCCGATCGAGCAGGAAGGCACTTATCCATTGCCGGAAGCCGAACTCGACCGCTTCATGCTCAAGGTCCGCATGGACTACCCGGAGGCCGAGCAAGAGCTGAACATGGTGCGTCAGGTCAGCCGCTCGACCCGCGCCGACATGCTCGATGTGCAGCCGTTGCGCACGGTCCTGCAGGCCAAGGACGTGCAGGCCTTGCAACGCATCGCCAGTGACCTGCCGATCGACGATCAGGTGCTCGATTACGCCGTGCGGCTGGCGCGCAGCACCCGCTCCTGGCCCGGCCTGACCCTCGGCGCCGGGCCGCGTGCCTCGATTGCGCTGGTGCGATGCGCCCGCGCCCGTGCGTTGCTGCGCGGCGGCGAGTTCGTGATTCCCGATGACATCAAGGGTTGCGCGCTCTCGGTGCTGCGCCATCGGGTGCGGGTGGCGCCGGAGCTGGACATCGAAGGTCTGCAGATCGATCAGGTGCTGCAACAATTGCTCGACCAAGTGCCGGCGCCGCGCCTGTGAAACCGTCACGCCTGCTGCTGATCTGGCTCGCGATTCTGCTGGCCGTCGGCACGCTGCTGGGCACGCTGCAAGCTCTCGACATCGACGTACCCGCCACGCTGTTGTCGATCAACTGGGGCTTGCTCCTGGCTCTGCTGGTGCTGGCGCTCATCGATGCGCTGCGCCTGAACAACCTGCCCTCGCCGCGCATCCAGCGGCAGATGCCCGGCAGCCTGGCACTCGGCCGTTGGAGCGAGGTGCGGCTGCAGCTCAGCCATGACTTCAATGAGCCGGTCGCGGTGGAAATTTTCGACCACGTGCCACAGGGCCTGAGCTTCGAAAACCTGCCGCTGGCGATTGAACTGCAACCCGGGCAATTCAGCGCGGTCGGCTATCGCCTGCGTCCACTCAAGCGCGGGCACTTCAGCTTCGAACAGTGCGAAATCAACCTGCCCAGCCCGTTCGGTCTGTGGACAGGCAAACGCCTGCTCGCCGTGAGCGGCGAGATCCGCGTCTACCCGGACTTCGCAAAGCTCTACGGTGGGCAGTTGTTGGCGGTGGACAACTGGCTCAGCCAGCTCGGTGTGCGCCAGCGCCAGCGTCGCGGGCAGGGTCAGGAATTTCATCAGTTGCGCGAATTTCGCGAGGGCGACAGCCTGCGCCAGATCGACTGGAAAGCCACCGCCCGCCAGCGCACGCCGATTGCCCGCGAGTATGAAGACGAGCGTGATCAACAGATCATGTTCATGCTCGATTGCGGGCGGCAAATGCGCAGCCAGGATGGCGAGCTGTCGCATTTCGACCATGCGCTGAATGCGTGTCTGCTGCTGAGCCATGTCGCGCTGCGTCAGGGCGATGCGGTGGGATTGAGTACATTTGCAGACGATCAACCGCGATATCTAGCTCCGGTAAAAGGCAGCGGGCAACTCAACGTCCTGCTCAACACGGTCTACGATCTGGCGAGTAGCCAACGTCCGGCGGACTATCAGGCAGCCATTCGGCAACTACTAACACGTCAGAAACGACGGGCACTGGTCATCCTTATGACCAACCTGCAGGATGAGGACCATGGCGAACTGACCAACGCAGTCCAACACCTGAGCCGCCAGCATCAAGTGTTAGTGGTCAGCCTGCGCGAAGAAACGCTCGACCAAATGCGCCAAGACTCGGTACAAACCCTTCCTGAAGCATTGGCCTATTGCGGCGCAGTGGATTACCTAAACGCTAGGGCCGAACTGAATGAGCGCCTGATGGCTCATGGCACACCTGTGCTGGATGTCCCTACCAGTAAGCTAAACACTGAACTAGTGTCAATTTACTTAAGCTGGAAGAAAGCTGGAGCCCTATAGACATTGTAGATTTCACGCCGGCGGGGTGTTTCAAATTGGCAAGCGGGTGTAGATTTCTTAATAAGAAATACCGCTGCTAAAAGGGCTTTTCCATTGATCGGTATCTCACTCCACTTATTTAAAGGAGTGCCAGTCCGCTCCTTGAGGCGGCCCATCCCGCGCTATCGGATTGCCCGCTAAATTTTCCCATGCAGCCATGCTCGAAGCCTCTCGAACGGAGTCGAAGAATGCCCACTAAATATTCATTATCTGATGTGTTGGAAAGGATTTATCAGAATCAGCTTGGGCTGGAGGCAGCCCTAATGGAGCTAACACTCCAGGTCGAAGAGAGGGGGTTTACCGAGATCGGAGAAAACGTCCGCTCTGCGCTTTTTGTCATTGGAGAAAATGCCGGCTATATCAAGCAGGGCTTGGCGAAACTCAGAGCAAAGGAAACGGACTAGGCCTCAAAAACTCAATGAATTTTGTCGACCGCTTTGGTGTTATCCACAGGGTGATTATCGAAGCGATTTGACGATTCAAAAACCTTCCAACACCCCACCTAAAATCCCCCCGTCTTATATCGAAATGAAACAGATTGATGCGTTCGGGTACACATATCCGTCATCCGAATGAAGTCTTTCCCCAAACCTAGGAATTTAGGCTACACGACGTGGCGCCTTTGCCTACGAACACACCAGAATGCTCTGTCTTGTACGCATTGGTGAGGCTCCGTAACTTGATCTTGGCCGCTGAATCAGCGGTCGAAATTAATTGTCCGGGGCAATGTCGAGGCAGTAGCTTCAGTCAGGCTAGTAACATTTTAGCTGTTAGCAGGACGTCTCTAGGTGAGCCGAACAGCTCACCTCCCCCCGGCCGAATAACCTCTTCATAGCAGTTTCCGTTCACGTTCACCCGAACTGGAAGCCAAGCAAAAAGGATATAAAGCCATGAACAGTGCAACATCAAATCCTCCAGAATCTGACGCGACTTCCAGCTGTCTCCCCCCTGATTCAGAGAGGTTTCAGGAAGCCGCAGAACGCGCCCTCGACCACTACCTCAAACCAAAATCGCCCTCACGCAATTCCGTGGATCGCGGCATGCAGATGTTCGTTGTCGCCCCCGACCTCAACCCCGAAGCCATCGCCATCCAGACCTACGAAACCTTCTCGTCGGTGAGCATTCTGCTGCTGGATCTGGCGGACAGCCTGGAAGACAAACCACGGCATCTGGCGATGGCGATCTATCAGTTGAGCGAGATGGGTTTGTTGCTGGCGGAGAAGACACTGGACAGTGAGCGGGCGATTGCCTTGAAGGCTTGAAGATCAAAAGATCGCCGCCTGCGGCAGCTCCTGCAGGAAAATTGCATTTCCACTGTAGGAGCTGCCGCAGGCGGCGATCTTTGGTTTTGGCTGTATCAGGCAGACGCCGGCAGGGGCTGAAAACTGAAGTACTGCTTCAACGCCTGCACCAGTTGCGCATATTCCGGCGGCGGGCGTTGCAGGCTGAAGCCGGCGTCGTAGTGCATCGGGGTCGCGTCTTCATGGCACCACAGGCAGCACGCCGTCAGGTCGATGACCTGCTGGCAGCCATCGCCGAGCGGAATTTTGAGACGCAGACTGAAATCGACACCGGTCATCATCGGTAACTGGCTGATGAGCATCAGCCCGTCTTCGGACACATTGCCCAGAAAACCGATGGGTTTGTCGGTGACGCTGTTGAACACCCTGAGGAAGTACGGCAACTGGTGCCGTTCGATTCGTCGGTCGGTAAACATGCGAGGTACGCCACGCAAGGCCCCATCACAGAGCCGCACCTTTGCTTCGGAACACGCCTGTGTCACAGACACGCTCTCCCCGCTTCCGGTGGCATGGTCGCCAATACGCCATCGCCTCAACATCGACCAGTCGCAGGTGTTGCCCCATGTTTAGAGGCCAGACTCTAAACCGGATCACTGGACTATAGCTCAACCTGTACAGTCAGCCAGCGTTTGTATGACATCCGGCATCAGAAGCGTTGCGCACTCGGCACCGCCGCCGCACTGCGAGTCGGGTAATGTCCCAGGCTCTGCAGGGTTTCCAGGCGGGCGCGGGCGCGGAAGGCGTATTCGCTGTTGGGGTACGAGGCGATGATGAACTGGTAGGTCTGCGCAGCGTCGATGTACATTTTTTGCCGTTCCAGGCACTGGCCGCGCATCATCGACACTTCCGGCCACACATACGGACGGGCCCGGCTGGCGCGTTCGACCTTGGACAGTTCGAGCATCACCTGCTCGCAATTGCCCCGGTCGTAGGCGCTGTAGGCGTTGTTCAAATGATGGTTCATCGACCAACGGGTGCAGCCCGTGACGGCGAGGACGCTGAGGGCAAGGGCGGCAATGGGCAACAATCGCATGGGGAGGTTCTCCTGTCTTGAGCTCTGTATCGACCCCTGGTCGTAAATCTTCAGGCGCGTTTGTCCCAAAGTTGCCACGTTCAATAAAGAAAACAATAAGTAGTGCAAACGAACAATGACTACACCCCAAGAGCATAGTAGCCTCTGCTAGCGCTTGAACTCAGGAGTCTTTGCATGTCCGTCCGTCGTACCAAAATCGTCGCTACCCTTGGCCCGGCCAGTAACTCGCCGGAAGTTCTCGAACAGCTGATTCTGGCTGGTCTGGACGTTGCCCGTCTGAACTTCTCCCACGGCACCCCCGACGAGCACAAGGCTCGCGCGAAGCTGGTGCGTGACCTGGCGGCCAAGCACGGCCGTTTCGTCGCCCTGCTGGGTGACCTGCAAGGCCCGAAAATCCGTATCGCCAAATTCGCCAACAAGCGCATCGAGCTGAAGATCGGTGACAAGTTCACCTTCTCCACCAGCCATCCGCTGACCGAAGGCAACCAGCAAGTGGTCGGCATCGACTACCCGGATCTGGTGAAAGACTGCGGCGTGGGCGACGAGCTGCTGCTCGACGACGGCCGCGTAGTGATGCGCGTCGAAACCGCCACTGCTACCGAGCTGCACTGCGTGGTGACCATCGGCGGCCCGCTGTCCGACCACAAAGGCATCAACCGTCGCGGTGGCGGCCTGACCGCACCAGCCCTGACCGAAAAAGACAAGGCCGACATCAAGCTCGCCGCCGAAATGGAAGTCGACTACCTCGCGGTGTCCTTCCCGCGTGACGCGGCTGACATGAACTACGCCCGTCAACTGCGCGACGAAGCCGGCGGCACTGCCTGGCTGGTGGCGAAAATCGAACGCGCCGAAGCCGTGGCCGACGACGAAACCCTCGACGGCCTGATCAAGGCGTCTGACGCAGTGATGGTTGCCCGTGGCGACCTCGGTGTGGAAATCGGCGACGCCGAGCTGGTGGGCATTCAGAAGAAGATCATTCTGCACGCACGCCGCCACAACAAAGCGGTGATCGTTGCGACCCAGATGATGGAGTCGATGATCCAGAACCCGATGCCGACCCGCGCCGAAGTGTCCGACGTGGCCAACGCCGTGCTCGACTACACCGACGCCGTGATGCTCTCGGCCGAATCCGCTGCCGGCCTGTACCCGCTGGAAGCCGTTCAGGCGATGGCGCGCATCTGCGTCGGCGCTGAAAAGCATCCGACCAGCAAGACTTCCAGCCACCGTATCGGCAAGGAATTCGAGCGCTGCGACGAAAGCATCGCCCTGGCAACCATGTACACCGCCAACCACTTCCCGGGCGTGAAAGCGATCATCGCTCTGACCGAGAGTGGCTACACCCCGCTGATCATGTCGCGCATCCGCTCCTCGGTGCCGATCTACGCGTTCACCCCGCACCGCGAAGCCCAGGCTCGCGCAGCGATGTTCCGCGGCGTGTACACCGTGCCGTTCGACCCGGCCTCGCTGGCCCCGAACGAAGTCAGCCAGAAAGCGATCGACGAGCTGGTCAAGCGCGGCGTTGTGGAAAAAGGCGACTGGGTCATCCTGACCAAGGGCGACAGCTACCACACCACCGGTGGCACCAACGGCATGAAGATCCTGCACGTGGGTGACCCGCAGGTCTGAGTGATTCGCTGAAAAAACAAAGCCCCGGCATGTGAGTGCCGGGGCTTTTTGTATTCTGATCCTGAAGATGTGTTGGCTGATCCAATGCTATCGCGAGCAGGCTCACTCCTACATTTGAAGTGCGTTCCCCTGTAGTAGTGAGCCTGCTCGCGATGAGGGCAGTACAGCCACCCGAAGACTCAATGCCGTTTGATAAACCCGGTCAACGCCGTCAACGCCTCCGGCGAGCGCAGTCGCTGAGTGAACAACGCGCCCTCCTCCTCGATTACTTTACGGATCAGCTCGCGATCCGGCGCCTTCATCAATTGCTTGCTGATGCGCACTGCATCTACTGGCAGTTCATCGAAACGCAACGCCATCTCCCGCGCCTTGTTCAGCGCCGCTTCGCCACTGCCCAACGCCTCAGTGGCAATGCCCCACTGCGCCGCCTGCTCACCGCTGAATCCTTCGCCGAGCAGCAACAGCTCCGCCGCTTTCGCGTGTCCGAGCAAACGCGGCAGGATCAGGCTGGAACCGAACTCCGGGCACAGCCCGAGGTTGACGAACGGCATGCGCAACCGGGCATCGCGGCTGACGTAGACCAGATCGCAATGCAGCAACAACGTGGTACCGATGCCCACCGCTGCGCCGGCCACAGCGGCGATCACCGGTTTGCGGCATTCGAGCAGGTTGAGCATGAAGTGGAACACCGGGCTGTCGAGGTCGCTCGGCGGTTGCTGGATGAAGTCGGCGATGTCGTTGCCGGCGGTGAAGCAATCGGCGCTACCGGTGATCAGCACGGCGTTGATGTCAGGATCGTTGTCGGCCAGCCTCAAGGCCTCGGCGAGGTGGCTGTACATCGCGCGGGTCAGGGCGTTTTTCTTGTCCGGGCGATTGAAGCGCAGGGTGAGCAAACCGCGTTCGCGTTCGAGCAGGATGGCTTCGGTCATCAGCGTTACTCAACATTTAAAAGGGCTGACAAAGTTCTTTTGGTGAGGCAAAACTTCTGTGGTGAGGGGATTTATCCCCGATTGAGTGCGCAGCACTCACAAAATCCCGGGGCCGCTGCGCAGCCCATCGGGGATATATCCCCTCGCCACAGGAGTTCACCTTCACACGAGATTCAGCGCTTAACTGCGGGACAGAAACACATCGGCCAGCAGTTGATTGCGCGGCAGTCCGGCCAGGTACAGACGCTTGGCAAACGCATCGACGCTGGCGGTTGAGCCGCAGACTAAGGCCAGGGTTTGCCGGGAAACAAGGCGCAGTTGCGCCAAAGCGGCGGCTGACTCGGCCGCCGTCCACAGCTCGATGCTGAGGTTTTCGCGCTGCGCAGCAAGCGCCGCCAGGGGTTTGGCCAGATAGTGCTCGCGCGCGTCATGGGCCAGGTGAATGACGCGGATGGCGCCCTGATGATCCTGGCGCAAGGCTTCGCGCAGCACGCCGAACAATGGGCCCAGCCCGGTGCCGGCCGCCAGCAGCCACAGCGGGCGCGAGTGCCAGTCCGGATCGTAATGCAGCGCGCCGCCACGCAGTTCGCCGAGGCGGATCGGGTCGCCGATCTGCAGGCGCCGCGCCGCATCGCTGAATTCGCCGGGCTGGCGACAGTCGAGGTGAAATTCGAGAAAACGGTCTTCCTGCGGCAGGCTCGCCAGCGAATACGGTCGGGCGATGTGGTTGATCCACAGCACCAGATGTTGCCCGGCGCTGTAGCGCAGCGGTCGCTGCGGGGTCAGGCGCAAACGCAGGACGTTATCGCTGAGCCAGTCCAGCGCCTCGACCACCGCCGGGCGCCCGTCGGTGACGGGGTCGAAGGTGTGTACCTGCAAATCTTCCGTGACCTGACACTGACAAGCCAGCCGCCAGCCTTGCTGGCGCTGTTCGGCGCTCAAGGCATCCGGGCGACTGTCGGCGGGCAAGCCGCTCACGCACTGCACCAGACAGGCATGGCAACTGCCGGCGCGGCAGCTGTAAGGCACCGCGACGCCGTGCTGATTCAGCGCGTCGAGCAAATTGCTGCCCGCCGCCACCGGCCATTGCCGGTCACCGACGCGAAGTTCAGGCATCCACATTCTCCCATGCCGCTGCACAGCGATTGCGCCCGTCGCGCTTGGCCCGGTACAGCGCCTGATCGGCACGCTGCAAGGCGTCGTCCAGATCATCGCCCAGCTCCAGCAGGGTCATGCCCGCCGACAGGCTAAGGCTGCGCACGTTCAGGCCCACCAGTTCGACGTCGGTGAAAGCAATGCGCAGGCGTTCACAACAGGCCGTCAGGCGTTCGGCATCGCAGTCGGGCAGCAACACCACGAATTCCTCGCCACCGTAACGCGCCAGCACGTCGCCATCACGCAGGCAGGCACCTGCCACGCCGGCGAACGCCTGCAACACCTGATCGCCCGCGGCATGGCCGTGCAGGTCGTTGATACGTTTGAAGTGGTCGAGGTCGATCAGCGCCAGACCATGCACCACGCCCGGTTCCATCTCCGCCAGCTCCCGTGAGGCCAGACGCAGAAAATGCCGGCGATTGAACAGTCCTGTCAGTTCATCGGTGGCCACCAGAT
Source organism: Pseudomonas sp. URIL14HWK12:I6 (assembly GCF_000514195.1). NCBI lineage: Bacteria > Pseudomonadati > Pseudomonadota > Gammaproteobacteria > Pseudomonadales > Pseudomonadaceae > Pseudomonas > Pseudomonas sp. URIL14HWK12:I6. The sequence continues at coordinate 46,471 of NZ_AZVL01000010.1, read as the reverse complement.
CTTCGAGTTGGCGCATCATCCCGCGCAGGGTGTCCTGATGCGCCTGCAAGGCAAACCGGCGCTGGCGCATGCGCTGCCGTGAAACCTGGACGAAGCGTGCGTAAATCACCAGCCACGCCAGCACCATCGCCAGAATGCACACCTGCAACGCCGCCAGCGCCGGATCCGGCAGACGGAAGTGGTAGCCGTCCCAGAGGGTGATCGCACAGAAACTGAAGAACACCAGCAGCGCGCAACGAATGAACGCGCGCCGGGTTAAATGAAACAGGCCGAACAGCAGGATCAGTACGTAGAACACCAGAAACGCGCCGCGTGCTTCATCCAGATGGGCGATCAGCCAGGTCTGCCAGCCGAGCCCGAGCAGCACTTGCGCTTCGGTCAGGCTGGGGTCGGCAAAGCGCTGGTTGCGCCCGGACCAGAACAGCGTAAACAACGTGGCCTGGCAGATGACCACCAGCGCGCTGCCGATGGCCACGCTGTTCAATGATTGCGGGTAATGCCCGGTGAAAAACGCCAGCCACAGCAGCAGCAAAGCCAATCCATAGGTGGCTGCGGCGAGGGCAAAGCGCTTGAGCAAAAGACGTTGAATGGCGTTATGGGTCAATCGTTGACTCACCGTGCGATAGGAGGCTGACCGAGTGTCCTACTCTACAGACCGGATGCCACTTTAGAGGGGCGGTCGATAAATGACCACCGATTTTCGGGCTCGAAAATTGACGTCAAAAGTGTGGCCTCAAATGCCCCTCACCCTAGCCCTCTCCCCGAGGGAGAGGGAACTGACCGCATTGTTTATTTGAGATACGCCGACCTGATACCTCATGCCGAACTCAGGTTTTGAATTCGCCACAAATCGCCTCCCTTCCCCCCCTCGCCCCCTTGGGGGAGAGGGCTGGGGTGAGGGGGGTGGGTATTGAAGTGCAAACCCGATGTTCGATATTCGCCCAACCATGCGACCAACGAATGACTGCCGACGCGTGTATGCCCCGAAGAGGCGCGGTATACTGCCGCGCCTTTTTAGCGTCGCGCCAGCAGCCCCGGCGTGCCTTGAAAGGTGCTTGCGACCGACCGATGTACCCAAGCCGCAGGCACCTTATTGAATGTTCCCGTCTTTTAGAGGAGCGCGACTCATGACCGTGATCAAGCAAGACGACCTGATTCAGAGCGTTGCCGACGCCCTGCAGTTCATTTCCTATTACCACCCCGTGGATTTCATCCAGGCGATGCACGAAGCCTACCTGCGCGAAGAATCGCCAGCGGCCCGTGACTCGATCGCGCAGATCCTGATCAACTCGCGCATGTGCGCCACCGGCCACCGGCCGATCTGCCAGGACACCGGCATTGTCACCGTGTTCGTGCGTGTGGGCATGGACGTGCGCTGGGATGGCGCGACCATGAGCTTGGACGACATGATCAACGAAGGCGTGCGCCGCGCCTACAACCTGCCGGAAAACGTCCTGCGTGCCTCGATCCTTGCCGACCCGGCAGGCGCTCGCAAAAACACCAAGGACAACACCCCGGCGGTCATCCACTACTCCATCGTCCCGGGCAACACCGTGGAAGTGGACGTGGCGGCCAAGGGCGGCGGTTCCGAGAACAAGTCGAAAATGGCCATGCTCAATCCGTCCGACTCGATCGTTGACTGGGTGCTCAAGACCGTTCCGACCATGGGCGCCGGCTGGTGCCCACCGGGCATGCTGGGCATCGGTATCGGCGGTACCGCCGAGAAAGCCGCAGTGATGGCCAAGGAAGTGTTGATGGAATCCATCGACATTCACGAACTGAAAGCCCGTGGCCCGCAGAACCGTATCGAAGAGATCCGTCTGGAGCTGTTCGAGAAGGTCAACCAGCTGGGCATCGGCGCCCAGGGTCTCGGTGGCCTGACCACCGTGCTCGACGTGAAGATCATGGACTACCCGACCCACGCCGCTTCGCTGCCGGTGTGCATGATCCCGAACTGCGCCGCCACCCGTCACGCGCACTTCGTGCTCGACGGTTCTGGCCCGGCCTCGCTGGAAGCGCCATCGCTGGATGCCTACCCGGAAATCGTCTGGGAAGCCGGCCCGTCGGCCCGTCGCGTCAACCTCGACACCCTGACCCCGGAAGAAGTGCAGAGCTGGAAGCCGGGCGAAACCGTCCTGCTCAACGGCAAGATGCTCACCGGTCGCGACGCGGCGCACAAGCGCATGGTCGAGATGCTGAACAAGGGTGAAACCCTGCCGGTGGATCTGAAAGGTCGCTTTATCTACTACGTCGGCCCGGTTGATCCGGTCGGTGACGAAGTGGTTGGCCCGGCTGGCCCGACCACCGCGACGCGGATGGACAAGTTCACCCGTCAGATCCTTGAGCAGACCGGCCTGCTGGGCATGATCGGCAAATCCGAGCGTGGCCCGACCGCGATCGAAGCGATCAAGGACAACAAGGCCGTGTACCTGATGGCCGTGGGCGGCGCCGCTTATCTGGTGGCCCAGGCCATCAAGAAGTCCAAGGTGCTGGCCTTCGCCGAGCTGGGCATGGAAGCGATCTACGAGTTCGAGGTCAAGGACATGCCGGTCACCGTCGCGGTGGACAGCAACGGTGAGTCGGTACACATCACCGGCCCGGCGATCTGGCAACAGAAGATCGCCGAAAGCCTGGCGGTAGAAGTGCAGTAAGCGTTTCGCAGCTGTAAAAAGGCCGGCCCGTCATACGACAGGCCGGCCTTTTTTATGCCTGGGAGAACGACACATACCTTGGGCTTGAGCGCACCTGTCAGATCTGACAGGTGTGCGCTGCCATGATTGTTGTTAGCGTCAATCCATCTGCGTCTTCGCCTGTGCAATGTATGTGACTCATGGCTGATCAAGACCTCAGTATCACCCCGCCCTCCATCGCCAAGAGTTCGACGATTGCCACTTTCAGCAAGCGTTTGGTTTGTTCGAGTGACAGCGTCGAAAGCCTGACACAGGCCACGCAAGCCATCATTGGCGAGCTGGCTTATACCCGCACCATGCTGCTTTCACACTCACACCGGTTCACGGCGGTCTGATCAGGTAACGCGTCAGACGAGAAGGACGGGCAGGCCCATGCTATCGTGCCCGCCCGTCCCTCTATCCATTAGCCCAGCATGCTGCCGACTTCCCGTACCCTGCGTTTGTCGTTGTACACCCTGCTGATCATTGCCGGTGCGGCCATCGCCGCGACCCTTGCCATCCGCCACGCCGAACGCCAGGCGATGGAGGAAGACGCCACCCGCGCCAGCCAGCAATTGGCGCTGTATGCCAACTCGTTGCACACCCTGATCGACCGCTATCGCGCCCTGCCCGCCGTGCTGGCGCTGGACCCGCAATTGCGCAGCGCGCTGGCCGGGCCGGTGGGCGCGGAACAACAGAATGTGCTGAATCTGAAGCTGGAGCAGATCAACGGCGCGGCGCAGTCCTCGACCCTCGAACTGCTCGATCACAGCGGCCTCGCGGTGGCCGCCAGCAACTGGCGCCTGCCGAGCAGTTACGTCGGCCACAACTACGGTTTTCGTCCGTACTTCAGCCAGACCCGCACTCAGGGCAGCGGGCGCTTTTATGCGGTGGGGGTGACCAGCGGCATCCCCGGCTATTTTCTGTCCAGCGCGGTGCTCGGCGACAACGCCGAGTTCCTTGGCGCGATGGTAGTCAAACTGGAGTTCCCCGAGCTTGAGCGCGAATGGAGCCAGGGCAGCGACACGCTGCTGGTCAGCGATGCACGCGGGATCATCTTCATCGCCAACCAGCCCGGCTGGCGCTATCGCTCGTTGCGGCCGCTGGACAGCCGCGACATGGACGAGATCAAGCGCACGCGCCAGTACGACAAACAATCGCTGATCCCGCTGACGCATTTGTCGCTGCGTCACTTCGACGACAACAGCGACCTGCGCCGGGTCGAAGGCCCGGACGGAACGGCGGACTACTTGTGGGAATCGCTGCCGCTGGCCACCGAAGGCTGGACCCTGCACCTGTTGCGCCGCCCGCAAGTGGCTTTCGAAGACTTACGCAACGCCGGGCTGGCCGCCGCAGGTGTATGGCTGGCGCTGGTGTTTTTGCTGCTGTTCCTCAATCAGCGCTGGCGCCTGTCGAAAGTCCGTCAGCGCAACCGCGAAGAACTCGAACAACTGGTCGAAGAACGCACCCGCGATCTGCGCACCGCGCAGGACGGTCTGGTGCAATCGGCCAAGCTCGCGGCGCTGGGGCAGATGTCCGCCGCACTGGCCCACGAGATCAATCAACCGCTGACCGCGCAACGCATGCAGTTGGCGACGCTGCGCCTGCTGCTCGAACATGGCCGCGTCGATGATGCGTACAAGGCGCTCAAACCGGTGGACGACATGCTCACGCGCATGGCTTCGCTCACCGGCCATCTGAAAACCTTCGCCCGCAAGAGCCCCAGCGGCCTGCGCGAACGGCTGGATCTGGCGACCGTGGTCGATCAGTCGCTGCAACTGCTCGACGCGCGCCTGCGTGATGAACAGGTCAGTCTGGTGCTGCACCTGACGCGTCCGGCCTGGGTGCGTGGTGATGCAATACGCCTCGAACAGGTGCTGATCAATCTGCTGCGCAATGCCCTCGATGCAATGCAGGGCAAACCGTGCAAGCGCCTGGAAATTCGCCTGGAGGTGGACGAACAACTGTGGCGCCTGAGCGTGATCGACAATGGCGGCGGGATTGCCGAACAGCACCTGAATCAGGTGTTCGACCCGTTCTTCACCACCAAACCGGTGGGCGACGGTCTGGGCCTGGGGCTGGCAGTATCGTTCGCAATCGTGCATGAATCCGGCGGGCGTCTGAGCGTTGAAAATGGCGAGGCCGGCGCGGTGTTCAGCCTGACCCTGCCGATCGATCTGGAGGCACACATCTGATGCTCAACTCGGTGATGGTGGTCGATGACGAAAGCAGCATTCGCAGCGCTGTGGAGCAATGGCTGAGCCTGTCGGGGTTCGCGGTGCAGCTGTTCAGCCGCGCCGAGGATTGCCTCGCCGCACTGCCCAGCCACTTCCCCGGGGTGATCCTCAGCGATGTGCGCATGCCCGGGCTCAGTGGGCTGCAGTTGCTGGCCGAAGTGCAGCGCCGTGACAGCGATTTGCCGGTGATACTGCTGACCGGTCACGGCGATGTGCCGATGGCGGTCGAAGCCATGCGTGACGGCGCCTACGACTTTCTGGAAAAGCCGTTCAGCCCGGAAACCCTGCTCGGCAGCCTGCGCCGGGCACTCGACAAGCGGCGACTGGTATTGGAAAACCGCGCCCTGCACGAGCAGGCCGACCACCGCGCCAGACTCGATGCGACGCTGCTCGGCGTGTCCCGTGGCATGCAGACTTTGCGCCGGCAAGTGCTGGATCTGGCGGCGCTGCCGGTCAACGTGTTGATCCGCGGTGAAACCGGCAGCGGCAAGGAACTGATCGCCCGCTGCCTGCATGATTTCGGCCCGCGCGCCGACAAGCCCTTCGTGGCGCTGAACTGCGCGGCGATCCCCGAGCAGTTGTTCGAAGCCGAGCTGTTCGGTCATGAAAGTGGCGCGTTCACCGGCGCGTCCGGCAAGCGCATCGGCAAACTGGAATATGCCGATGGCGGCACGTTGTTCCTCGATGAAATCGAAAGCATGCCGCTGGCTCAGCAAGTGAAATTGCTGCGGGTGTTGCAGGAGCAGAAGCTGGAGCGCCTTGGCTCGAACCAGAGCATTCGTGTCGATCTGCGGATCGTCGCCGCGACCAAACCTGATCTGCTGGATGAGGCCCGCGCCGGACGTTTTCGCGAAGACCTGGCGTATCGCCTGAACGTCGCCGAGCTGCGCCTGCCGCCGTTGCGCGATCGTCGCGAAGACATTCCGCTGCTGTTCGAATCGTTCGCCTTCAGCGCCGCCCAGCGTCTGGGCCGCACTTTCCCACCGTTGAGCGGGGCGCAATTGAGTCACCTGCTCAGCCACGACTGGCCGGGCAACGTGCGGGAACTGGCGAATGTCGCCGAGCGCCAGGTGCTGGGGCTGGATGAGCCGGTGCAGGGCATCGATCCGGGCCAGTCTCTCGCCGCGCAGCAGGAAGCCTTTGAAGCGCAATGCCTGCGCGCGGCGCTGACCCGGCACAAGGGCGATGTGAAAGCGGTGCTGGAAGAGTTGCAACTGCCGCGCCGGACCTTCAATGAAAAGCTGCAGCGGCATGGGTTGAGTCGGGAGATGTTTGTTCCGGGCAGCTGATTTATTGATTGCCGCTAGTGGCCACTTCGCGAGCAGGCTCGCTCCCACATGGGATTTGTGCTCGCCGCGTCTTCCTCTGTGGGAGCGAGCCTGCTCGCGAAGGGGCCCGTTGAGCCGCAGCAAATATCCACTCTAATGAGCGATTTTCCGCTCAATCAAATCAGGCAATAAGCGGATTTCCGCTCATAAAATCCTGCCGCCCCCTCTAAACCGGCCCTTCCCCCGTTGGCACAGCTCCTGCTATAGCCCCAGCAGGCTGCGTTCCAACGCGCTCCACAAAAACAATTAAACGAAGGATCCTTCAATGGATAACTCCAACGCCCTGCCCCTTGGGTCGGCTGCCGCGCCCGCCAAAGAAAGAACCACCGCCAGCCGGATCAAATCGATCTTCAGCGGCTCGGTCGGCAACATGGTCGAGTGGTACGACTGGTACGTCTACGCCGCTTTCTCGCTGTACTTCGCCAAGACCTTCTTCCCCGCCGGTTCCACCACCGCGCAACTGATGAACACCGCCGCGATCTTCGCCGTGGGCTTCCTGATGCGTCCGATCGGTGGCTGGCTGATGGGTCTCTATGCCGACAAGGTCGGTCGCAAGAAAGCCTTGATGGCTTCGGTCTACCTGATGTGCTTCGGCTCGCTGCTGATCGCCCTCAGCCCCAACTATGAAACCATCGGCATCGGCGCGCCGATCCTGCTGGTCTTCGCCCGTTTGCTGCAGGGCCTGTCGGTCGGCGGTGAATACGGCACCTCCGCCACCTATCTGTCGGAGATGGCGACCAAGGAACGTCGCGGCTTCTTCTCCAGCTTCCAGTACGTGACCCTGATCTCTGGTCAGCTCATCGCCCTGGGCGTGCTGATCGTTTTGCAGAACATGCTGACCACCGAACAGCTGTACGCGTGGGGCTGGCGTATTCCGTTCGCCATCGGCGCGCTGTGCGCGGTCGTCGCGCTGTACCTGCGTCGCGGCATGGAAGAAACCGAGTCGTTCACCAAGAAAGAGAAGTCCAAGGAAAGCGCGATGCGCACCTTGCTGCGGCACCCGAAAGAACTGCTGACCGTGGTCGGCCTGACCATGGGCGGGACGCTGGCGTTCTACACCTACACCACCTACATGCAGAAATACCTGGTGAATACCGTCGGCATGAGCATCTCCGACTCGACCACCATTTCCGCCGCCACGCTGTTCCTGTTCATGTGCCTGCAACCGATCATCGGTGGCCTGTCGGACAAGATCGGTCGGCGTCCGATCCTGATCGCTTTCGGCGTACTCGGGACGATCTTCACCGTGCCGATCCTGATGACCCTGCACACCATCCAGACCTGGTGGGGCGCGTTCTTCCTGATCATGGCGGCACTGATCATCGTCAGCGGCTACACCTCGATCAACGCCGTGGTGAAAGCCGAACTGTTCCCGACCGAAATCCGCGCGCTGGGCGTCGGCCTGCCGTACGCACTGACCGTGTCGATCTTCGGCGGCACCGCCGAATACATCGCGCTGTGGTTCAAGAGCATCGGCATGGAAACCGGTTACTACTGGTACGTGACCGCGTGCATCGCGGTGTCGCTGCTGGTGTACATCACCATGAAAGACACGCAGAAACATTCGCGGATCGTGACTGACTGATCGGGTTTTCACAGCCACTGCAACGGTGGCTGTGATGGCCCCTTCGCGAGCAGGCTCGCTCCCACATTGGATCGTGATCGACACAAGTCCCCTGTGGGAGCGAGCCTGCTCGCGAATGAGGCGACTCGGTATCAAGTCAACTCGGCAACCGGCGGCTTGCCATAACGCTTCTGCGCATACGACGCGCCGACAATCATCACCAGCAGAATCCCCGCCAACACCGCCGACGAGCCGATGGTGCCGAAGTCCAGGCCGCCCTTTTCATGGGACTTGGTCATCAGGTCGCCCAGGGTCGCACCGAACGGCCGGGTCAGCACGAACGCCACCCAGAACAACAGCACCGACGAAATCTTCGTGAAGTATTTGAGTGCCACGACCACGGCAATGGTCGAGCCGATCAGCAGCGCGCCACCGGCAAAACCCAGGCCCGAATCATCGGCCAGGTAGTCACCGAGCGCCGTGCCCAGGGTGTTGGAAAACAGAATCGCCATCCAGTAGAACATCTCGCCGCGGAAAGTCTGCACCTTGCTGACGTTCAGCGAATCGCCGCTCAGGCGCCAGGCGGTAAAGATCGCCAACAGAATCGCAATCAGGATCATCGACCCGGTGGCGTAGCCCAGTTCAAGGGTGCGATCCATGAAGTCGGACATGGTGGTGCCGGCGGTGCTGGTCGACAGAATCACGATCCAGTACAGCAGCGGCTTGTAGGTCTTGGCCATCAGTTGGCTGATCAGGGTCAGCACGAACACGCTGATCAGGATCAGCGAGCTGAGGGCGTACCCGACGTTGAGCGTCATCGACAGCAAGTCCCCCGCGGTTTCCCCCAGGGTCGTCGCGCAGATTTTCATGACCCAGAACGCCAGGGTGATTTGAGGCAGTTTGTTCATCGCAAGCAAAGCTCCAGTGTGGGACGGCCGGTTCTTGGTTTTCTGGCCGTGGGCAGACTGGCGTCGCACCGGTGAAAAACCGGTCGGCAACAGATGAAAAATCCGTCATATCGCGAAAAACAGCGATTAATCCCCCATTAATGCTGCCCCGGCATCCTGCCACTACCTGATCGATGACCCGCGCGGCGTTCGCTCCCGACAGTGGAAGCCCATTCAATGCGCCGCCCTTAATATCAAGTTAATCGATTGTTTTTAGCATTTATTTGCGCTTTTTTATCAATTTAGTTGGCGTAGCATTAAACCCATGCAAGACACACCCGCCAACGAATCTGGAGTCACTCACATGAAAACCAAACTGATCCTCGCTTTCGCCTTGTCCGTAATGGCCGCCAACACCTTTGCTGCCGACGGTTTTGACCGCACTGGCTCGGCCGTCGCTGCCGATGGTTACGAACGCACTGGCTCGGCCGTCGCTGCCGATGGTTACGACCGCACTGGCTCGGCAACCGTCGCCGAGGATGGCTACGACCGCACCGGTTCGGCGACCTTTGCTGAAGACGGCTACGACCGCACCGGTTCGGCTGCCTTCGCCGCTGACGGCTACGACCGCACCCAATCCGCTTCGATCAGCTGATTGCAGTCGTAAAGCGCACAGCCCGGCTTCGGCCGGGCTTAGTCATTTCTGGGGCATGGCAAATATCCCCTGTGGGAGCGGGCTTGCTCGCGAAAGCGCCGGGTCAGTCAACCACTGTGGCAACTGAAAGATTGCATTCGCGAGCAACCCGCTGCCACAAAGGGGATTGCATCAACTGGAATATCTTTGTGTGACTGGAAAATGCTGTTTCAGACTTGCACTATTGCCTCCTACAAACGCCCTCCAGGAACCTCCAGCCATGTCCGATGACATCCACTTCTACGAACCCGCCAACGGCCACGGCCTGCCCCACGATCCGTTCAACGCCATCGTCGGCCCGCGTCCCATCGGCTGGATTTCTTCGCAGGATGCCGACGGCCAGCTGAATCTTGCGCCTTACAGTTTCTTCAACGCGTTCAACTACATTCCGCCGATCATTGGTTTCTCCAGCATCGGGCGCAAAGACAGCCTGAACAACATCGAGCAGACCGGCGAGTTCGCCTGGAACCTCGCCACCCGGCCGCTGGCCGAGCAGATGAACCAGAGCTGCGCGATGGTCGCGCCTGAGGTCAACGAGTTTGAATTGGCCGGGCTGACGTCAGTGGCGTCGAAGGTGATTGCGGTACCACGGGTAGCCGAAAGCCCGGTGTCCTTCGAGTGCAAGGTCACGCAGATCATCCAGTTGCAGCGCGCCGATGGCGAAACCGTGCCGAGCTGGCTGATTCTCGGCGAAGTGGTCGCCGTGCATATCGCCAAATGGCTGTTGAAGGACGGGATCTACGACACCGCCGCGGCAGAACCGATTCTGCGCGGCGGCGGGCCGGCGGATTATTTCCAGTTGGGGCCTGAAGCCCTGTTCAAGATGTGGCGCCCGGGGGCGGACAAGTAAGCGCAGTTACCAGATCAGCTCGGCGTCATCAGTGACGCCCTTGAGGCGGTCCAGCTCATTGATGGCAGCCTCATCGGCAGCGATGGCGCCGGGGAAAACCTGATCACCCAGCAGTTTGTGGAAGCGTGGCGCACCGCCATCGACCAGGGCCTTGACCGCGATTGCCGCGTGGTAACCCTTGTTGCCGCCCAACTCGACAGGGACGACTGCGGAGACTGCTTCGAAGTGTTCAAACTCTTTACGTGCCATGGCACACATCCTGGCTCAGATGAATAAGCCGGACATTAAACCCTCAACCGGCGAGTTTGTGTATCGGTGCCGGACATTGTCCGAGCGCCTGCGCTGCCGACACCTCTTTGAAGGTGTGGAAATCCAGGCTGTTGACCACCAGGTCCTGGACCAGTTCGGCAAAGATCTGCATCGACGGGCTGTTGAAATACGCGGTCATTGCCTGTTGATGGCTCCAGAAACCGGAGACCAGCCACAGCTCCGGATCGCATTGCGAATGCTGCAGGGCGAAGTTCAGGCAACCGGGGGCGTTGCGTGACGGTTCGATCAAGGCACTGAGGCGTACACCCAGTTCGGCGGAGCGTCCGGCGCGCGCTCGAACGAAGGCCATATGACTGACGGGAATCTGCTTGGACATGTTCAACCCTCCCAGGGAGTCGCGTGGCAGCCGGGGGACGGGCTGCGACAGGATCAAAGGTTAAGGGCCGGGCGCAAGGTGCCGTTAGTCGATTCCTGCCGCTGCGTTGCACAATCCTGCGAGACTGCACAAACGCCCCGCATCGATGGGTAGAAACCTGTCACACCGCTGTCACAACGCTTTTGTGTAGGAGCTGCCGAAGGCTGCGATCTTTTGACTTTTGTTTTTAAAATCAAAAGATCGCAGCCTTCGGCAGCTCCTACAGGGGTCTTCGACCCAAGGGGTAAGGTGGCGGTCGCGGGCTGATGGCCGGCACGCAAAAGCAGCCCATGCAGAATCAGGCAAGCATTTGACAGGATGTGTCTACCGCTGGCGCTTGCACAAACATATGCTCTGCCCCATTCCAGATTCCTTGCCGAGGATGCCGTGCATGACGTCATTCGATCGTTTCCAGTCTCCGCCCGATGCCGACATGGAAAAACAGCGTGCAGAACTCGCGGCGATCATCCGCCGCAACACCACGGACGACGGCAGTTATCAGACCGCCATCGGCTCGCTGTTCATGTCGCGCCATACCCAGTCCCATGACTTCGCCCCGGTGCTGGCGCAACCGGCGCTGTGCATCATGGCCCAGGGCCGCAAAGAGGTGCGCCTGGCCGATGAGTTCTTCAATTACGACCCGCTGAATTACCTGGTGGTCTCGGTCTCGATGCCGCTCAGCGGACGGGTAGTGAATGTCTCGCCGGAGGATCCGATTCTCGCCGTGCGCCTGGACATCGACCCGGCGGAAATCACCGCACTGATTGCCGACGCCGGCCCCATGGGCGTGCCGACCCGACCGACCGGGCGCGGCCTGTATGTGGAAAAGATCGACAGCGCGATGCTCGACGCGGTGTTGCGTCTGGCGCGACTGCTGGATGCGCCGAAAGACATCGCCATGCTCGCGCCGCTGATTCGCCGGGAGATTCTTTATCGCCTGCTGCGCAGTCCGCAGGGCCATCGCTTGTATGAAATCGCGATTGCCAACAGCCAGAGCCACCGCATCAGCCAGGCGATCAAATGGCTCAACGGCAACTTCGAACAGCCGCTGCGCATTGATGATCTGGCGAAAGAAGTCAACCTCAGCGTTTCAACCCTGCATCACCGCTTCAAGGCGATGACCGCGATGAGTCCGTTGCAGTACCAGAAGCAATTGCGCCTGCAGGAAGCGCGGCGCCTGATGCTGGCCGAAGGGCTGGAAGCGTCGGCGGCGGGCTATCGCGTGGGCTATGAAAGCCCGTCGCAGTTCAGCCGCGAGTACAGCCGCTTGTTTGGTGCGCCGCCGTTAAGGGATCTGGCGCGGTTGCGGCAGTCGGTCTGATCCGGACTTGGCGTTGCTGCATCTGGCGCTTTCGCGAGCAGGCTCGCTCCCACAGAGGAACGCATTTCCAAATGTGGGAGCGAGCCTGCTCGCGAAGAGGCCAGCGAGGCCAACATCAAATCCGGATCAAGCCCCCAACACTCGACACGCCTCGCTCGGCAACGTCACCGACACCGGATGCCCGACCCCCAAACCGATCCCCTGACACGGCGTACTCAACGCGGTGAACGTCACCCCGGAACACTCCACCGTGGTCTCGATGGTCGCGCCGATATCGCGCACGAACGTCACCTTGCCGAGCAAGCGATTGCCCGCCGTGGCTTGTGGCGCGGACAGTTGCAGATCCTCCGGACGAATCAGCATCTTCACCTTCTGCCCCGCTTCGATGCTGCTGCAGATCGGCACTTGCAGCGCATCACCGCCCGGCAAACTGACCTTGCCGTCACCCAGCGCCGTGGCCGGAAAAATGTTGCCCGAACCGATGAAGTCGGCGACGAACTCGTTGGCCGGGTGCCGGTAGATTTCGATCGGTGTGCCCACCTGCTGCACCTTGTGCTCGCCCAGCACCACGACGATGTCGGCCATGGTCATGGCTTCGCGCTGATCGTGGGTGACCATGATCGTGGTGATGTTCAAGCGCTGTTGCAGCTGACGTATTTCCACCTGCATCGACTCGCGCAGCTTGGCGTCCAGCGCCGACAGCGGTTCGTCGAGTAAAAGAATTTTCGGCCGCGAGGCGATGGCCCGGGCAATCGCCACCCGCTGCCGTTGCCCGCCTGAAAGCTTCGCCACCGGCCGATCGATCATTGCTTGCAGCTGAATCAACTCCAGCAACTCCACCACCCGCGCCTGCTGCTCGGCCTTGCTCACGCCGCGCAGTTTCAGCGGGTAGGCGATGTTCTCGCCGACGGTCATGTGCGGGAACAGCGCCAGCGACTGGAACACCATGCCGAAGTTGCGCAGGTGCGCCGGGGTGTGACCGATGTTCTCGCCATCGAGGCGAATCTCGCCGCCGGTAAGGGTCTCCAGCCCGGCGATCATCCGCAGCAAGGTGGTTTTGCCGCAGCCCGACGGGCCGAGAAAACACACCAGTTGGCCTTCCGGCAAATGCAGATTGACGTCCTGTACCGCGCAAGCCGAGCCGTAGAATTTCTCGACGTTTTCCAGAATCAGACCAGTCATGTTGCACCTCAAATCAAAAGGAAACGCCGCCCTCGCCCACCAGCTTCTCCAGCGCCCAGATCAGGACGAAGTCGATCAGCACGATCAGCACGGCAAACGAGAACACGGTAGGGTCGAGCGATGACACGGTGCGGCTGTACATCCAGATCGGCACGGTCATGACGTCGATGGTGTAGAGGAAATAGGTCACGGTGAATTCGTTGAACGAGACGATGAACGCCAGCAGCATCCCCGCCAGAATCCCCGACTTCATCAACGGCACCACCACGTCGACAATCGCCCGCAGCGGTGAAGCGCCGAGCATCCGCGCCGCCTCTTCGACTTCGCTGCCGATGGAGAGCATGGCGGCGGTGCAGTTTTTCACCACGAACGGCAGCGCCAGAATCACGTGGGCAATCACCAACCGCGAGGTGGTCAGGTGAAACGGCAGGCTGTCGAACACCAGCAGCAACGCCAGCCCCAACACCACCATCGGAAACACCAGCGGAAGCGACATCAGTTGCAGCGCCACGGCTTTACCACGGAACTCGCAACGGGTCAGCGCATAGGCGGCGGGCACCGCGATCAACGTGGCGAAAACCATGGTCAGACACGACACCAGCAGGCTGGTGGCCATGGCCTGACCGAGGCTCAGCACGTCGCTGGCGTCTGGCGAGACGAAGGTGTGCCAGGCCGCCTTGTACCACTGCAGGCTGTAGCTGCTCGGCGGGAAGTCGAGGTTCGACGCACCGCTGAACGACATGACGATCATGGTCAGGATCGGCAACACCGCCAGCAGCAGAATGAACCCGGAGAGGATTCCGGCGAGCTTGCCGGTGTCGCCGGGCAGCAGCGCCATGCGCTTGTTGGTCAGGGTACTCATTGCGAAGCCTCCAGCAGACGCCGACGACGGCCGGTGATGTATTCAGACAGGGTCATGATCGCCAGCGTGGTGACGATCAGCACCACCCCGGCAGCGGATGCCGCGGGCCAGTTCATCAGCGGCGCGATCTGGTCATGCACCATCACCGCGAGCATCGGCACACGGCGGCCACCGAGCAGCAACGGCACGACAAAACTGCTGGCGTTGTAGGCGAACACCAGCGTCGCCCCGGTGATGATCCCCGGCAGACTCATCGGCAACACCACCTGACGGAACACCTGAAAACGACTGGCGCCCAGTGTCGCCGCCGCCTCTTCGTAGGTACGCGCAACACCACGCATGGCGCTGGCAATCGGCAGCACGGCCAAAGGAAACGCGGTCTGCACCAGGCCCATCAGCACGCCGTTCTGGTTGTACAGCAGCATGATCGGACGCTTGATCAGGCCCAGGCCCATCAGCGTCTGGTTGAGCATCCCGCCCGGGCCGAGAATCACCAGCCAGCCGTAGCTTTGCAGCAGCAGGTTGACCAGCAGCGGCAGCAACACTGCGGCAAGGAAAATCCGCCGCACGAACGGCGAGGTCAGCCGTGACATGGTGTACGCCACCGGGATCGCCAGCAGCACCGCGATCACTGCGCTGATCAGCGCCAGACGCAGGGTCAGCAGCAGGGATTTGAGGTAATAGGGTTCGAGCAATTGCGCGTAGCTGGCGAGGCTGAACCCGCTCCATTCCGCGCCTTTAGTGCCGACGCTCATGCGCAGCACCAGCAGGCTGGCGGCGATCAGCACACCGAGAAACAGCATCGACGGCGTGAGGAAAAACCACGCCCGCGCCGTCGGCGAAATACCGCGCGCCGGGCGCAAATCAGCGGCGCCGACGGGTTGGGTCAGGGATTGATGTTCCATAGCAATGATCTCGTCAATGGAAAGCTAATCTCGCAAACACCTCAATCTCCTGTGGGAGTCATTTTTTGTGGTGAGGGGATTTATCCCCGACCGGCTGCGAAGCAGTCGCAAAACCATCGTGCGCGGTACATTTGATGCACCGTATTTGCTGATCTTGGGGCAGCTACGCTGCCCATCGGGGATAAATCCCCTCACCACAGGACTCGCTCCCACAGGGGGCCCGTGGTGTTCGGGAGGCCGGCGTCAGGAAGAAAAAATTTCCGTATAGCGACGAATCCATTGGTCATGCACGGTCGCCAGGAAGGCGTTGTCGTGCATGATCGCCTTCTCGGCAATCTGCTCCGGTGTGAGGATGTACGGGCTCTTGCGCGCTTCGGCGGAGATGATCGCCTTGGCGTTGACCGGGCCGTTGAAGATGTCTTCGGCCATCTTGCCCTGCACCAGCGGGTCGAGAGAGTGGTCGATGAAGGCGTAGGCCAGGTCGGTGTCGCCCGGACGGTTCTTCGGCATCACCGAGAGCATCAGGTCGGTGTAGAAACCTTCCTTCATGCCGAACGTGGCACCGAGGCCATAGTTCGGATCGCGGATCTGCTTGGGGAAAAATGCCGGGGCGTACAAGCCGCCCATGTCCAGGGAACCGGTGCGGAACAGCTCGGCGATCTGGTTCGGGTTCTCGCCGAGGGTGACCACGCGATCCTTCAGCTCGGCGAGTTTCTTGAAGCCCGGTTCGATGTTGTGTTCGTCACCGCCGGCCAGTTTCGCGGCGATGATGATCAGGTCCATGGCCTCGGTCCAGTTCGGCGGCGGCAGGAAAATGTTCGGCGCCAGATCGGCATCCCACAGCGCGGCATAACTGTCCGGTGCCTGTTTGAGGGTGCGGGTGCTGTAGACCAGACTGTTGCACCACAGCAGGTAACCGATGCCGTGCCCGTTGGCGCCTGTGCGGTATTTTTCCGGTACGTCGATCAGGTTTGGAATCCGGTTGAGGTCGGGTTTTTCCAGCAGCCCGGCGGCGGCCAGACCTTCGGCGCCAACCCCGGCCAGGGTGATGATGTCGTACTGCGGACGGTCACCGCCGGCCTTGAGTTTGGCGACCATTTCCGAGGTGCTGCCGGTGCGGTCGGCGATGACCTTGGCGCCGGTCTTGGCCTCGAAGGTGGCGGCAATGTTGCGCAGTGCGGCGAGGCCGGTGTCATCCGACCAGGTCAACAAGCGCAGGGTCTTGCCGGCGAACCGCGTGTCGCTGGCGCTGGCCCGGATGAAGGGCATGCTCAGGGCCGCCGCCGCTACCGAGGCGACGCCGACGGTTTTAATGAATTGACGCCTGTTCAGATCATGCTCGCCCATGAAGGACTCCCTTTGTTCTTTTAAGTATGAGGTTGGTCGCAACCGTTGCATCCGCGCGGCCGGAACCGCTGCAGGCCTTGTATTAAAAGGCCTGCAGCGCTGCCGACGGGTTCATCCTGAGGTCGTGCAATACACCTGACTATCGATAAAAACTCATCGAAGCCATGACACCGACGCATGCCTCGTTGCGAGGCATGCGCTCACCTTTTTCGGGCGCTCAGAGCGCGCGGATCACGTGTTTGATTTCCTGAAACGCAGCCAGGCCCCACGGCCCCAATTCACGGCCGATGCTGCTCTGCTTGTAGCCGCCCCACGCCGTCTGCGGGAAGATCACTTGCGGCGCGTTGAGCCATACAAGCCCCGCCTGCAGGGCGTTGGCGACGCGGTCGGCGGTCTCGGCGTTACGCGTCACCACACTGGCGACCAGCCCGAACTGGCTGTCGTTGGCCAAGGCAATCGCCTCGGCTTCGCTGCTGAAACTGCGCACGCAGAGCACCGGGCCGAAAATCTCTTCACACCACAACGCACTGTCGAGGGGCACATCGGTGAACACCGTCGGCTGCAAAAAATAGCCGCGCGGCAGATGCGCCGGACGATTGCCGCCGCACACCAGCTTCGCCCCGGCACTCAAACCGCGGTCGATGTGGCCGAGCACACGCTGGTATTGCGCCTGATTGACCAGCGCGCCCATCTCCACGTCCGGGTCGAACGGATCGGACACGCGAATCGCTTGCGCGCGCTTTTGCAGACGCTCAAGAAACTCATCGGCCAGCTCATCGGCGACCAGCACCCGGCTGGTGGCCGAGCACATCTGCCCGGCGTTGAAGAAACCGCCGCCGCAGGCCAGTTCCACCGCCAGTTCCAAATCGGCATCTTCAAGCACCAACAGCGAAGATTTGCCGCCCAGTTCCAGGCTCACGCCCTTCACCGTTTCGGCGGCGCGCTGCATCACCTGCACGCCGACGGCGTTGCTGCCTGTGAAAGAGATCTTGGCGATGCGCGGGTCCGCCGACAGCGGTGCACCGACCGCCAGACCGGTGCCGCAAACCAGGTTGAACACACCGTCGGGCAAGCCGGACTCGGCAATGATCGCCGCCAGTTCCAGCTCCGGCAGCGGCGTGACTTCCGACGGTTTGAGCACCACGCAGCAACCGGCGGCCAAGGCAGGCGCAAGTTTCCACGCGGTGGTGACCATCGGGAAATTCCACGGCACGATCAGCCCGACCACACCGCACGGTTCACGACGCAGACGCGCGCTGAAGTCATCGCTGGGCAGCGCCACGTTGCTGTCGAGTTGTGCGTCGAGGCCTTCGGCCAATTCGGCGTAATACTCGAAAGTGGCGATCACATCATCGACATCGATCGCCGCTTCGAATTGCGGTTTGCCGTTGTTGCTCGACTGCAACTTCATCAAGTGGTCACGACCGTTGCGCACGCCGTTGGCGATGTTGCGCAGAATCGCGCCACGCTCGGCGCCAGTGGTTTTCGACCAGCGCTTGAACGCTTCAGTGGCGGCGCTGACGGCCAGATCAACCGCGCGTTCATCGCCGCCATTGACCGTGGTCAGCAGCGCTTCGGTGGCCGGGTTGATCACCCGCAGATGCTCACGCCCGGCCGACCAATGACCGGTGATGTACAGGCCATCGAGGGTGGTTGGGAAATTGATCATTGGGCCACCGCCTGCATCCATTGGCTCTGGTCGATTTCGATCAGGGTCGGGCCCTGACGATCGATGGCAGCACGCAGCGCGCCGCGCAATTGTTCAACCGTGCTGATCGCTTCGGCGGCGCAGCCAAGGGCCTTGGCCACACCGATGAAATCCGGGGTGTAGATATCGACGCCGACCGGTTCGATGGCGCGGTTGACCATGTACTTCTTGATCTCTTCGTAGCCCTGGTTATTCCACAGCAGGACGATTACCGGCGTGTGCGCTTCAACCGCGCTGGCCAGTTCCGGCAAGGTGAACTGCAAGCCGCCGTCGCCGATCAGGCACACCACTGGCGGACGAGCGCCACCCTCAATGCCGCCACCGAGCCACGCGCCAATAGCCGCCGGCAGGGCATAACCGAGGGTGCCGTAACCAGTGGACGAGTTGAACCAGCGCCGTGGTCGCTCCGGGTTGAAGGTGAGGTTGCCGGTGTACACCGGTTGTGTGGAATCGCCAACGAACACTGCGTCCGGCAATTCGTGCAGCACGGTTTCCAGAAAACGGGTCTGGGCCAGGGTTGGCGCATCCCAGGTCGCGGCCAGTTCATCGCGCAGACGCGCTGCCCGCACCTGGCCCCAATCGTTACGCCGCTCGGCCAGCGCCTGCTGCGACAGTGCGCCGAGCAGTGCATGCGCAGCGTTGCGCGAGTCGGCGACCAAGGCCACGTGCGGCGGATAGTTGCGCACGGTCTGATCGGCGTCGATGTCGATGCGCAGCAACTTGCCGGGGATTTCAAAGCCGCCGGCGAAGGTCACGTCGTAATCGGTTTCGGCCAGTTCGGTACCGATCGCCAGCACCACGTCGGCATCGGCCACCAGTGCGCGAGTGGCGACCAGGCTTTGCGTCGAGCCGATCAGCAACGGATGGCTGGAGGGCAACATGCCTTTGGCGTTGATGGTCAGCGCCACCGGGGCGTCGAGCAGCTCGGCCAGTTCGGTGAGTTCGGCGGCGGCATCGATCGCGCCGCCACCGGCGAGGATCAACGGACGCTGAGCGCCGGCCAGCAAGTCAGTCATGCGCCGTACGGCAGCCGGTGCGGCCCCGGCGCGGTCGATGTGCACCGGAATGCTGGCGAGCAGTTCATCGGCTTCTTCCACCAGCACGTCCAGCGGAATCTCGATGTGCACCGGACGCGGACGCCCGGCCTGAAACAGTGCGAAAGCACGGGCCAGCACGCCGGGCAATTCCGCCGCCGACATCAGGGTGTGGGAGAACGCAGCGACGCCACCGACCAGCGCGCTCTGGTTCGGCAACTCATGGAGTTTGCCGCGACCGCCACCCAACTGGCTGCGGGTCTGCACGCTGGAGATCACCAGCATCGGGATCGAGTCGGCGTAGGCCTGGCCCATCGCGGTGGTGATGTTGGTCATGCCTGGGCCGGTAATAATGAAGCACACACCCGGTTTGCCGCTGGTGCGCGCATAGCCGTCAGCCATGAATCCGGCGCCCTGCTCGTGCCGTGGAGTGACGTGGTTGATGCTCGAACGGGCCAGCCCGCGATACAGTTCCACGGTGTGCACCCCGGGAATGCCGAACACCTGCTCGACCCCGTAATCCTCGAGTAACTTGACCAGTACTTCGCCACACGTCGCCATGTCGATTGCCCTTTTGTCAGCTGAAAACACAGATCCCGTGTAGGAGTGAGCCTGCTCGCGATGACTTCGGTGCATTCAACATCGCAGTGACTGACACATCGCAATCGCGAGCAGGCTCACTCCTACAAAGAGCCCTTGAATGGGCTCATTGAACGGGCGGCAGGTAGCGGCAACAATCGATTAAAAGTCATACTAGCCATGTCCTCACGTCATACCTTGGATCCACATGAAACGACTGCCTCCCCTGCCCGCCCTGCACACATTTCTGATTACTGCGCAGTGCTGCAACTTCACCCGGGCGGCCGAGCAGTTGCACATCACTCAGGGCGCGGTGAGCCGGCAGATTGCCGGGCTGGAAGCTCATCTGGGGTATGAGTTGTTCATCCGTCTGGCCCGAGGCCTGGAGCTGACCGCCGAAGGACGTGAATGGCTGCCCCGGGTGGAGAAGATCTTCGGCTTGATCAGCGAGGCCACCGAGCAGATCGGGCGCAAGCGGCAAACCCTGCAACTCAAGGCGCCAAGTTGCGTGATGCGCTGGCTGGTGCCGCGCCTGCTGCAATGGCAAAAGGAACGCCCGGACGTGCCGGTCAAACTGACCACTACACTGGCCCATGGCGTCGACTTTCAGCGTGAGCAATTCGATGCGGCGGTGATATACGGCACGCCGCCGGACAACTCCTCGACCGCGCTGCATCTGTTCGATGAGCAACTGACACCGGTCTGCTCGCCAGCATTATTGAAAGGCCCACCGGCGCTGAGCGAACCGGCCGACCTGCAACAGCATCTGCTGCTGCATCCGACCCGCGACACCCAAGACTGGACGGTGTGGCTGACCGCCGCCGAATTGCAGTTGAGCAACGTCAACATGGGGCAGCATTTCGAGACGCTGGATCAGGCGATGTCGATGGCGTCGCATGGGACGGGTGTGGCGATTGGCGACTGGTCGCTGATCGGCGATGACCTGCGCGCCGGACGGCTGGTGATGCCGTTTGATCTGAAGGTGAAGACGGGGCTGGGCTACTACGTGGTGATGCCACAAGGCGGCGAGGCGTCGCCGCAATTGGAGGAATTGATGATCTGGCTGGTGGAACAGGCGCATACCCGCTGAAGTATACAGATCCCCCTGTGGGAGCGGGCTTGCTCGCGAATGCAGTGTGTCAATCACTTCAAATGTCGCTGACACACCGCCTTCGCGAGCAAGCCCGCTCCCACATTGGGTCTGCGTCGTTGCTTAATACCCGACGGTAAACCGCTGACGCGAATGCTTCGGCGTTTCCACTTCGTCAATCAGCGCAATCGCGTAATCGGCGAAGGTGATCCAGCTGCGACCTTCAGCACTGAACAGCAAATGATCCTTGCCAACGCGGAAGGTACCGGTGCGCTCACCTTCGACGAACTCTGCCGATGGCGAGAGGAAAGTCCAGTCCAGATCCTTCTCCTGACGCAAGGCATCAAGAAACGCCGCGCCCGCGCTGGCCTCGGTTTTGTACTCAGCGGGGAAACCGGCGCTGTCGATCACTCGGGTGTCGTCCGGCAGCAACAGCGAACCGGCACCGCCAACCACCAGCAGACGCTTCACACCCGCCTGCTTCACCGGGCCGACCAAGGCACTGGCCGGTACCGTGGCGAAATGCGCGGCGCTGATCACCACGTCGTGACCGGCCACTGCCGCTTGCAGCGCCGTCGAATCCAGCACATCGACATTCTTGCTGACCACACCGCCACGCGCGCCGATCTTCGAGGTGTCGCGGGCGATGGCAGTGACGCTATGCCCGCGACGCAGGGCTTCTTCCAGCAGTTGGCTACCGGCACGGCCGGTGGCACCAATGATTGCGATCTTGCTCATGACATTCTCCAGTTGGCTTGAGAGTGCTGCGTTTTCAGAATCGGGTTACCACTTCATCTCGCCCTTGGCGACTTTGGCGCTCAGCTCCAGCGAGCTTTCTTCGCCGAGTTTCGGGTAGCGCTTGTGCATGGCCTTGATCAGTGCGGCGGAATCCTTGGCCTTGGCGGTTTCTTCGTCGAAAGCCTTAATGTAGTCGGCGGTGAATTTCACGCTGGCCAGCGAGCGGCTGCTCTCGCCCAGGTAGTGACCCGGCACCACGGTTTTCGGCTTCAGGGTTTCGATCGAGTGCAGGGTTTGCAGCCAGTCGGCGTGGGATTGCGCGGTCTGGGTATCAGCCATCCACACATGAATGTTCTCGGCGACCACGACGCCACCGACCACAGCCTTGAGCGACGGAATCCACACGAAGCTGCGATCCGGTTGTTTGCCTTCAAGACCGACCACCTGCAACTTCTGCCCTTCGAGCATCAGGCTGTCGCCCTTGAGCACGCCCGGCACGATGGTTTTGGCCGGTACGTCGGCGCCCATTTTCGGGCCCCAGAAGGCGAGTTTGCCGGCGACGGTTTTGTTGATGTGATCCACGGTCGGCTGCGAGGCCAGCACTTCAGCGTCGGGGAAGGCCTGGGTCAGGGTGTCGAGGCCGAAGTAGTAATCCGGGTCACCGTGGCTGATGTAAATGGTGGTCAGATGCTTGCCGCTGGCGCGGATCTTCTCCACCACCTGCTCGGCCTGGGCCTTGCCGAATTGTGCATCGACCAGAATCGCGTCTTTCTCGCCGCTGACCAGCACCGAAGTCACCGGGAAAATCGCGTTGGTGCCTGGGTTGTAGACATCCAGGGTCAGATTGGCGGCAGCGGCGTGGGCCGCGAAACCGAGGGTGGCGGTGGCCAGTAAAACGCGCTTGAGGGTAGTGAAGCCGATCATCTGTTGCTCCGTGGTCCGAATGCCGTGTTTGGCGATGGGACAGAGCTTAGTTGCCTGACTCGGTACAAAAAATGCGATGCTTGGACATAGTTTGTTTCTGAAAGCGGGCAAATCATGGATCGTCTTCAAGCAATGCGGGTGTTTGTCACAGTGGTCGATCTGGGCAGCCAGTCGGCGGCAGCCGATCATCTGGACCTGTCACGGCCAGTGGTGTCGCGCTATCTGGCGGAGCTGGAAGACTGGGTCGGTGCGCGCCTGATGCACCGCACCACGCGCAAATTGAGCCTGACTGCCGCTGGCAGCGAAATCCTGCCGCGCTGTCGGCAGATGCTCGAACTCTCGACCGACATGCAGGCGGCAGTCAGTGAACCACACGATGCACCGCGAGGATTGCTGCGTATCAGCGTCAGTACTTCGTTCGGCCAGGCGCAACTGGCCGATGCCATGGCGGCGTACGTCAAACGTTACCCCGGGGTCAGCATCGACCTGCAGATGCTCGACCGCACGGTGAATCTGGTGGATGAACGCATCGATCTGGCGATCCGCACCAGCAATGACCTCGATCCGAACCTGATCGCCCGGCGCCTGACCGTGTGCCGCTCGGTGGTCTGCGCCGCACCGACTTATTTGCGCGACAACCCGCCACCGCAACGGGTCGAGGACCTGAGCCGACACAACTGCCTGACCCACTCCTACTTCGGCAAGAGCCTGTGGCATTTCGAGGAGGACGGCGAGCCCGTGTCGGTCCCGGTGCAGGGCAACATCAGCGCCAATGAGGCCAGCACCCTGTTGCGCGCGACCCTGGCCGGCGCGGGGGTGGCGATGCTGCCGACCTATCAGGCCGGGGTGCATGTGCATGCCGGTGAACTGGTGCGCCTGCTGCCGAATGCCGAGCCGCGGCAGATGAACATCTACGCGGTGTACGCCTCGCGCAAGCACATGCCGGCGGCGCTGCGCAGCATGCTGGATTTTCTCGTCGAACGATTCCCGGAAAATCCCGAATGGGATATGGGCCTGTAAATCCGATGCCCCTGTGGGAGCGGGCTTGCTCGCGAAGGCGGTGTATCAGTCTGGATCGTCATCGACTGACACCACGCCTTCGCGAGCAAGCCCGCTCCCACAGGGGGGATGTCACATAGGCCGGGTTTGTGGCTGGCAACTCTATGCCGCTGACCTATGCTGAAAGTAATACCGCAGGGTATGCGTTCAGAGGTCTACGCCATGAACATCAGAACAAGAAGGTACTTCGCGATTTTCATCACCTGCGCCGCCACGCTGGCGCTGTACGGCACCGCGGCCTGGCGGGTCGAGCAACTGCGACAACTGCCGCGCGAATACGCCAGCTGCAATTTCGAGCGCTGTATTCCGCACAATGCGACGCTGAATGCATTGCGCTGATTGACCTGAGCTGGAATGCGATCCTGTGGGAGGGGGCTTGCTCCCGAATGCGGTGTGCCATTCAGCATTGATGCACACTGATACACCGCTTTCGGGAGCAAGCCCCCTCCCACAGGATATCGCCAGGTTTACAGGATCACTGCTCGGCCTTCAGCCGGTCGCGGAAGGCCTTTGGCGAAATGCCCACCCTGCGCCGGAACAGGCGCGTGAAGTTGGTCGGATCGGAAAACCCCAACAACTCCGACATCTCGTAAATGGTCATGCTGGTGTAGGTCAGCAAACGTTTGGCTTCCAGTAACTGGCGTTCGTGCATGATCTGCAGCGCTGGCTGCCCTGCCAGTTCGCGGCAGGTGCCGTTGAGGTGTGATACCGAAATCCCCAGACGATGGGCCAGGTCTTCGACCTTCACATGCTGGCGGTACGTCTCCTCCACCAATTGAATGAACCCGTTGAGGTATTCGCGCTGGCGTTGCGGCCGCTGGCTGGCGTTATGGCGCACGAGCGCCTGACGGCTGACCCAGACCATGATCACGCTGACCAGCGAATGCATGAGCATTTCCCGCGCGGGTTGATGGCCGTTGTACTCGGCCTGCAACGCTGAAAACAGACTGTTCAGGTACTCCGCGTCCTTGCCCGCCGGGTAGTGCTCGGCCTGGGCCAGTGCGTGCACCGAACTGCCCAGTTGCGCCTGCAGGTGATTGATCAGCGGATTGGCGAGGGTGACGACGAATCCTTCGACGTCCTCGGAAAAGCGAAAGCCATGCACCGACAACGGTGGCAGGACTTGAATCGCGGGTTGGTTGAGCTGCGTGCGTTGACCTTCGATTTCAAGCTCTGCCTGACCTTTGAAGACGAAGAGCAACTGGCACAAATCGGCGTGGCGGTGGGGTTTGATTTCCCATTGATGTTCGCGGCTGCGTTTGGAAATGGTTTCACAGTGCAGCAAGTCAGGGGTCGGCCAGTCCAGGCTTTCACCGTAGAGCTTGAACACCGGAATCGAAGGCAGGTCAGGCTTGTTCATCACTTCAATCCAGGCCTCGAGGTTGCGGGCGATAATCGCACCGATTGGCAGAATGTACAGGTATCGGCTCAGTTTTCACCTTCAATTGACAGACCCGCAAGGGAAAAATGCAAGCACTCGATCCATAAAAATCATTCACCGGCTCCTGTCGCGTGAAGCTTGCGAGTCATAAAAACAATGAAAACGCTGAAAACCCAAGTCGCCATCATTGGCGCCGGTCCGTCCGGATTGCTCCTCGGTCAGTTGCTGTACAACGCCGGCATCGACACCCTGATTCTCGAACGCCAGACACCCGACTATGTCCTCGGACGAATTCGCGCCGGCGTGCTTGAACAAGGCATGGTAGAGCTGTTGCGCCAGGCCGGTGTAGGCGCGCGCATGGATGCCGAAGGGCTGGTGCACGCCGGCTTCGATCTGGCACTGGATGGGCGTCTGGCACACATCGATCTGCAGGCTTTGACCGGCGGCAAAACCGTCATGGTTTACGGTCAGACCGAAGTCACGCGCGACCTGATGGCCGCTCGTCGGGAGGCTGGCGCACTGTCGTTTTATGAAGTGAGCCATGTCGTTCCACACGGCATGAAAAGCGACGAGGCCTTTGTCACCTTCGAAAAGGATGGCGAAACCTGGCGCGTCGATTGCGATTACATCGCCGGTTGCGATGGTTTTCATGGCGTGGCCCGGCAGTCGATTCCCGAGGCCTGCCTGAAGATCTTCGAGCGGGTCTATCCGTTCGGCTGGCTGGGGATTCTCGCTGACACCCCGCCAGTGCACGAAGAGCTGGTCTACGCCCGGCACGAACGCGGCTTCGCCCTGTGCAGCATGCGTTCGGCCACCCGCACCCGTTATTACCTGCAAGTACCGGCCGAGGAGAACGTTGCCGACTGGTCCGACGAGCGCTTTTGGGCTGAGCTGAAAACACGTCTGCCCGCCGCGCTTGCCGAGAAACTGGTGACTGGCCCGTCGATTGAAAAAAGCATCGCGCCGCTGCGCAGTTTTGTCGTCGAGCCGATGCAGTACGGACGGATGTTTCTGCTCGGCGATGCCGCGCACATTGTGCCGCCCACCGGCGCCAAGGGCCTGAACCTGGCCGCCAGCGATGTCAGTACGCTGTTCAACATTCTGCTGAAGGTTTATCGCGAAGGGCGCACCGATCTGCTGGAGAAATACTCGGAAATCTGCCTGCGCCGGGTATGGAAAGCCGAACGTTTCTCCTGGTGGATGACCTCAATGCTGCACCGCTTCGACGAGCATGATGATTTCAGCCAACGGATCAGCGCCTCGGAACTGGACTACTTTGTCAGTTCAGAAGCGGGTCGAAAAACCATTGCAGAAAATTACGTCGGACTTCCGTACGAGGCTATCGAATAGCCTGCTACCGACTTACACTGGCGAGCATCCACCCGCGCGCAATGGCCGTGCGGGTCCATCACTGCCCGCAGGCTCGCCCGTGACCAATCTCAATCACCCTGAAACGCCCAAACCGGCCATTCGCAGCGTGCTGGTCGCGTTGATGATGGCGATTTTTCTCGGCGCGCTGGACCAGACCATCGTCGCCGTCTCGATGCCCGCCATCTCCGCACAGTTCAAGGACGTCAGCCTGCTGGCCTGGGTGATTTCCGGGTACATGGTGGCAATGACCGTGGCGGTGCCGATCTACGGCAAGCTCGGCGATCTGTACGGACGGCGCAAACTGATGCTGTTCGGCATGGGCCTGTTCACCCTCGCCTCGCTGTTCTGCGGCATGGCGCAAAGCATGGAACAACTGGTGCTGGCGCGGATTCTCCAGGGCATCGGCGCCGGCGGGATGATTTCGGTCAGTCAGGCAATCATCGGCGACATCGTTCCGCCGCGCGAACGCGGACGTTATCAGGGTTATTTCAGCAGCATGTACGCGGTGGCCAGCGTCGCCGGGCCGGTGCTCGGCGGCTACATGACCGAATACCTGTCGTGGCGCTGGGTGTTTCTGATCAATCTGCCACTGGGGCTGGGCGCCTGGTGGGTTGCCAATCGCAATCTGCGCGGCCTGCCGATTCCGCAGCGCAAACCGATCATCGACTACCTCGGCACGCTGTTGATGATCATCGGTTTGACCGCCTTGCTGCTGGCCATCACTCAGGTCGGTCAGGGCCATTCGTGGCGCAGCAGCGAAGTGCTCGGTTTGTTCGCCTGCGCGGTGCTGGTGCTGGCGGTGTTCGTGTGGCATGAACGCCGGGCGCGTGAGCCGCTGCTGCCGATGCACTTGTTCACCAACCGCAACGCGTTGCTGTGCTGGTGCACGATTTTCTTCACCAGTTTTCAGGCGATCTCGCTGATCGTGCTGATGCCGCTGCGCTTTCAGAGCGTCACCGGTGCCGGGGCCGATGCGGCGGCGTTGCACTTGCTGCCGCTGGCGATGGGCCTGCCGGTCGGCGCTTATTTCGCCGGACGTCGGACGTCGGTGACCGGTCGCTACAAACCGCAGATTCTGACGGGCGCACTGTTGATGCCGATCTCGATTCTCGGCATGGCGTTCAGCCCACCCGATGCGACGCTGGTCAGCAGCCTGTTCATGCTGCTCAGCGGGATTGCCGGCGGCATGCAGTTCCCGACTTCACTGGTGGGTACGCAGAACTCGGTGGAGCAACGCGACATCGGCGTCGCCACCAGCACCACCAACCTGTTCCGCTCGCTGGGCGGCGCAGTGGGTGTGGCGTTGATGTCGGCGCTGTTGCTGGCGTTGTTGCAGGATTCGAGTTTCGCCCATCTGGCGAGCAACTCGCTGCTCAGCGAGGAGCATTCGGGCAATGTGCTGCTCGACGGTTTGAACGCCGCACCGGGCGATGCGCAGAACGCCTTGCGCGCCGAACTTTCGGTGACGTTCCGGCATCTGCTGTGGGTGAGTACGGCGGTATCGCTGCTGGGGCTGGCGGCGGCGATTGCGATGCCAAACAACCTGCTGCGCGGGCGCGAGCACGGCGCCAAATAGGCACAGGTGCCATGAAAACCTGTGGGAGCGAGCCTGCTCGCGAAAGCGGTGTGTCATTCAACTGTGATGTCAGCTGACACTATGCCTTCGCGAGCAGGCTCGCTCCCACAGGGGGGCAAAGGTGTTTTCAAGGACTGTAGTAACCCACCGCCACAAGAAAATGGCCGACCTTCTTCAGGTAGGCATGCTTGTCCTCGACCTTGCCGGTCACCGGGTTTTTCCAGCGGTATTCGTATTCACCGTCATCCTGTTTGGCGATCAGCGCCAGAATCGGCTCGCCCACCGGTTTGCCTTCCGGGTCCTTGATCTTGCTGAAATCGGTGTTGATCAAGCGCAGGTTGGTGCCGTGGGCAACGTAGCGTTGGGTGTCCAGATCGACCACGAACACGTACAGGTCATCCTGCAGATACCCGCCCTTGAGCGAGTTGATGGCCGTCAGCGTGTCCTTCTCGTTTTTCCCCAGATCGGTTGCAGCCTTGTCGAGAAGTGCCTTGGCCTGCTCGGCTGAAGCACGCGGCAGGTAATAACCGACGGCCAGAATGCGCTGACCGATGCGCTGGTAATACACATGTTTGCGCTCGACCTTGCCGTCCGCCCAGTTCTGCCAGCGGTATTCGGCCTGTTGAATGCCGTTGCCTTCCGGCACCAGCAAGGCGTCCTTGAAGGCTTTCTGCAAATCCGGCGCAAGCACTTCGCTGACGTCACGGCCGATCAAGGCTGAGGACGGCCCGCCGCTGGCGAGCATCACGCCTTTGGTGTCGACCACGAACACGTAGCGATCCTTGTCGACGAACTCGCCCTGACGGCTGAACGCGGCGAAGGCCTTGTCGCCATTGTCGTGGTAATAGGCCAGAGCCTTTTCCAGCAAAGCAATGGCAGCCTTGCTGTCGTCCTTCTGCGCGGTGGCGGCGTTGACCTGCCCTGCCCCTACAAAAAGCATCACCCCGAGCCACGCCACTTTATGCAAAAACCCCATAACGCATCCCTCGTTCTTGTTGGTGTTTCAAGAGCGTAGACGGCTTGGGGTCGGACGGAGCGCCGAATCCTGTAGCGAGGGGATTTATCCCCGATGGGCTGCGCAGCAGCCCTGATGGAGAGAACACATATTTTCTGACACACCGAGCTGATGGTTTGGGCGCTGCTGCGCAGCCCCATCGGGGATGAATCCCCTCACCACAAAGGTCCCTGGCTACAGTTCATCAGGCCCTATGGCCGGGCATTGATCTGCTGCTGCAGGTTCTGGATCTGCGCCTGCAGGGTGTTGAGGTTGCGGGTCATCTGCCCGCGGAATGCGTCGAACTCGGCGGTATTGCCGCCACCCTGCGCAGCGGCCGGGCGGTTGTCCTGCTCACTCTTGAGAACGACGATTTCCTGCTCCAGACGCTCGATCGCCGCGCTCGGATTGCCTTGCTTTTTCAGCGCGGTGATATCAGCGCCGAGGCTTTTCAGCTGCGCGTCATAACTCTTGAGCTGAGCGTCGACCTTACCGGTGTCGGCCGGGGCGCTTTTCAAGGTCGCCAGTTCGGCGCTCAAGGCTTTGACCTGAGCCTGCAACTGACTATTGGCGTTCTGTTGCTCGGTGGTCTGCGCGGTCATCTGTGCCAGACGCTTGTCCAGATCACTGGTCTGACCGACCACGCCTTGCTGCTGTTTGCTCTGATCCAGCAACTGGGTTTCCAGCTGTTTGATCTGCAGCTTCAACGCTTCGCTGTCGCTGTTGACGTTGCTCTGGCTGGCGACGACCTTGCCGGAAATGTCCTGCAGGCGCCCCGCCGCTTCCTCGCTGATGCGCGCAAAGCTTTCCTGGGTCGCGACCAATTGCTGCTCCATCAGCGAAATCTGCTGGAAGCTCCACCAGGCCAGACCGATGAAGGCGAAGAACAACGCGCCGACCAGTGCCCACAGCGGCCCGGTACTCGCAGCCTTGACCTTGACCACCGGCGGCGTGCGCGAGTGCACCGAGGTGCGAGCGGAGGGCGGAATGTCATCGTCGTCAAAGGTGTCGGCCCGCAGGCTCGGTACATCGTCGAAATCGTCGTTGGCATCGTTACGCATGGACATTGAGGCAACCTTTGTGGAACGCGGTGATGGCTAAATGCTGCGAAGTATAACCGCCGCAGCCGCAGGGATTGACCCTCAAGCGGCAGTGCGGTTCATTGCCGGCCGGGCGACTTGTATCAACGGATGTCCTGAGCTTTCCACCAGCCACAGAACTCGTCGAGGGCCGACCACAGGCTGACTTTCGGATCGTAGTCCAGATAATGCCGGGCGCGGCTGATGTCGAGGGTGAAATTTTTCTTCATGACTTGCATGCCCAACCGCGACAGGGTCGGCTCCGGGCGTCCCGGCCAGAGTTTGCACACGCCTTCGTTGAGCGCCGCGACGCTGTAGGCCAGGCCGTACGAACGGTATTTGCTGACCTGCGGCACTTCCATCTTGCGCATCACATAATTGACCACATCCCACAGCGGCACCGGCGCGCCATTGCTGATGTTGTAGGCCTTGCCCAACGCGGAACCGGCTGCCAGCAGACTACTGAGCAGCGCTTCGTTGAGGTTCTGCACGCTGGTGAAGTCGACCTTGTTCAGACCGTCGCCGATGATCGCCAGACGGCCCTTACGCTGCATGTTCAGCAGGCGCGGGAAAATGCTCATGTCGCCGGCGCCAGTGACGAAACGCGGGCGCAGGGCGATGGTTTCCAGACCGAATTCCTGTGCGCCAAAGACCTTTTGCTCGGCCAGGTATTTGGTCGCCGCGTAGTGATGTTTGAAGCGCTTGGGCACTTGCTCTTCGGTCAAGCCGAGGTGATCGCGGCCATCGAAATAGATCGACGGCGACGACAGATGCACCAGCCGCCGCACGCGCTGCTTGAGGCAGGCTTCGACGACGTTTTCGGTGACCTGCACGTTGCCCTGATGAAAGTCCTGATAGCGCCCCCACAAGCCGACGGCGCCGGCGCAGTGCACCACGGCTTCGACGTCGGCACAGAGCTCGCGCACCAGATCCGCATCGGTGAGATCGCCCGGGACGAACTCGGCGCCACGGCGCACCAGATGCTCGACGCTTTCGGCCCGGCGACCGTTGACCCGCACGTCCAGGCCCTGCTCCAAAGCGAAACGCGCAAAGCGTCCGCCAATGAAGCCGCTTGCGCCGGTGACCAGAATTTTCATGTAACGCTCCGATGTCTTTCGTTTACCTGATACGTCTGTCTTGACGCTGACCGTCAGCCCAAGGGCACCAGCCAGCGCGGTGAAGAACGTAGCAATTGCTCGGTCAGCAAGGCCAGCAGCTGACCGCCATTGCGCCAATGATGCCAGTACAACGGCACATCGATCGGTTTATCTGGCAACAGTTCGCGCAATACGCCGCGTTGCAGTTGATCGCGCACTTGCAGTTCCGGCACCAGGCCCCAACCAAACCCGGCTTCGGTCAGACGCACAAAACCTTCGGAGGACGGGCACAAATGATGCTCGAAACCACCATCGACACCGAGCGATGCGAGGTAGCGATGCTGGAGAAAATCGTCCGGGCCGAACACCAGCGCCGGGGTGCGCGGCAACTGCTCGGCGCACACGCCGTCGGGGAAATGCCGTTCGATAAACGCCGGACTGGCTAGCGCCCGGTAACGCATGGCCCCGAGCAACACGCTGCGCGCCCCGGCCACCGGGCGCTCGCTGGCACAGACACACGCCGCCACCTCCCCGGCACGCATGCGCTTGAGGCCGACGGTCTGATCTTCCACCACCAGATCCAGCAATAAATGCTGCTCGGCGCAGAAATCGCCCACGGCCTCGGCCCACCAGGTGGCGAGGCTGTCGGCGTTGATGGCGATGCGCAGACGCTCCGGCAGGCCTTCTTCGTCGAGCGCCGGCACCAGGGTCTGCAAGTCACGTTCGAGCAGGCGCACCTGCTGCACATGGTTGAGCAGCCGCCGGCCAATCTCGGTCGGCGATGGCGGCGTGCCGCGTACCAGCACCGGTTGGCCGACCCGCGCTTCCAGCAGTTTGATCCGCTGGGAGATCGCCGATTGCGACAAGCCCAGCACCTGCGCGGCGCGCTCGAATCCAGCCTGCTCGACCACGGCGGCCAGAGCGGAAAGCAATTTGTAGTCGAACATCAGTTTTCCTAATGAGCGATCAGCACTATTGGTTTTTCTTATACCGCTTTCGACCGGAGAATAGCCAGCAAGCTCTCTTTATCAAGGAACACGGCAATGGCTGGCGAAACCTCACTCACAACTCTGCTGCGCAGCATGAGCCCGCAGCTCAACGCCGGCGAATATGTGTTTTGCACCCTGCGTGACGGCCAGTTGCCGAGCGGTGTGGAGATTGTCGGCAGCTTCCGCGAGCAGGAAGGCCTGACCGTGATTCTGGAGCGCTCCCAGGCTGAACGTGCCGGGTTCGCTTTTGATTATGTGGCGGCGTGGATCACCCTCAATGTGCATTCGGCGCTCGAAGCCGTTGGCCTGACCGCCGCGTTCGCCAGCGCGCTGGGCAAGGCCGGAATCAGTTGCAACGTGATCGCCGGTTATTACCACGACCATTTGTTTGTCGGTCAGGCCGACGCCGAGCGCGCCATGCACGTGCTGCGCGATCTGGCAGCCAACGCGGAGTAAATCTTATGTGGCAAAGCTATGTGAACGGCCTGCTGGTGGCCTTAGGGCTGATCATGGCGATCGGTACGCAGAACGCTTTTGTGCTGGCGCAGAGTCTGCGCCGCGAACATCACCTGCCGGTGGCGGCGCTGTGTGTGGCGTGCGATGCGCTGCTGGTGGCGGCCGGGGTGTTTGGCTTGGCCACCGTGTTGGCGCAGAACCCGACATTGCTCGCGGTGGCACGCTGGGGCGGCGCGGTCTTTCTGATCTGGTATGGCAGCCAGGCGCTGCGAAGGGCGTTCTCGAAACAGAGTCTGGATCAGGGTGAAAACCACACCGTACGCTCGTTGCGCGCGGTGATGCTCAGCGCGCTGGCGGTAACGTTGCTCAACCCGCACGTTTATCTCGATACGGTATTGCTGATCGGTTCACTTGGCGCGCAGCAATCAGTGCCGGGCGCTTATGTCGTGGGAGCGGCAAGTGCTTCGCTGCTGTGGTTTTTCACCCTCGCCCTTGGTGCGGCATGGCTTGCACCGTGGCTGGCGCGGCCGAGTACCTGGCGGATTCTTGATCTTCTGGTGGCAGTGATGATGTTCACGGTGGCGGGCCAATTGATTATCGCAAACTGATTTATTCCAAAAGGCTCTGGAACCTCTATCCCACACAGTTGTTGCGTGGTTAAGCCTTGACCCCGGTGCTATGATCCGAACCCTGCGCCGCAAAGAGTAAAAACTCGTCGGTGCATTTCTGGCCGCCCGTGATCGGCCTTGCGCTCACCGCAACAGACCTGATTAGGAGAATCATCATGGCTTTCGAATTGCCGCCGCTGCCTTACGCACACGATGCCCTGCAGCCGCACATTTCCAAGGAAACCCTGGAATTTCACCACGACAAGCACCACAACACCTATGTCGTGAACCTGAACAACCTGGTGCCAGACACCGAGTTCGAAGGCAAGACCCTGGAAGAGATCGTCAAGACTTCCTCGGGCGGCATCTTCAACAACGCCGCTCAGGTCTGGAACCACACTTTCTACTGGAACTGCCTGGCGCCAAACGCCGGCGGTCAACCAACCGGCGCGCTGGCTGAAGCCATCAACGCGGCTTTCGGTTCGTTCGACAAGTTCAAGGAAGAGTTCAGCAAAACCTCGATCGGCACCTTCGGTTCCGGCTGGGGCTGGCTGGTGAAAAAGGCTGACGGTTCCCTGGCTCTGGCCAGCACCATCGGCGCCGGCAACCCGCTGACCAGCGGCGACACCCCGCTGCTGACCTGCGACGTCTGGGAACACGCTTACTACATCGACTACCGCAACCTGCGTCCGAAGTACGTTGAAGCGTTCTGGAACCTGGTCAACTGGAAGTTCGTCGCTGAGCAGTTCGAAGGCAAAACCTTCACCGCTTAAGCTGCGCGCCAGATAAAAAACCCGGCTACGGCCGGGTTTTTTTATGCCTGCTTTTTTTCACGATGAACGCTGGCTCCGGCCACTTGCCGGTGCAGCACAGCGGGCTACCATCAAATCAGCGAAAATTTGTTCCAGACTGCTCAAGTTGAGGGCCGAAACTACCGACACAGTACAAATAGAGCTGAGACTCCAGACAGCAGTATTTCGGCTAAGGCCACGGGCAAATGTTCCGAGGCTTGATTGTCCCTTTGACTGCCAACACGGGATTGCCAATACTCATGGCAACTTGACGCTACCCGCACGGAACAAGGAATAACCCTTTGAAGCTGGAACTCAAGAACAGCTTGTCGGTGAAGTTGCTCCGGGTCGTGCTCCTTTCGGCATTGATCGTCGGCGTGGTCTTGAGCTGTGCCCAGATTGTTTTCGATGCCTATAAAACCCGCCAGGCGGTGGCCGGCGACGCTCAGCGCATCCTCGACATGTTCCGTGATCCCTCGACTCAGGCGGTCTACAGCCTGGACCGGGAAATGGGCATGCAGGTGATCGAAGGCCTGTTTCAGGACGACGCGGTGCGCCAGGCCTCCATCGGCCATCCCAACGAAGCGATGCTCGCGCAAAAGTCCCGTGAATTGCAGCACTCCAACAGCCGCTGGCTGACTGACCTGATTCTCGGTCAGGAACGCACCTTCACCACTCAATTGGTCGGTCGCGGTCCCTATAGCGAGTATTACGGCGACCTGAGCATCACCCTCGACACCGCCACCTATGGCGAGAGTTTCATCGTCAGTTCGGTGATTATTTTCATTTCCGGCGTCTTGCGCGCCCTGGCCATGGGCCTGGTGTTGTATCTGGTTTATCACTGGCTGCTGACCAAACCGTTGTCGCGGATCATCGAGCATCTGACCGAAATCAATCCCGATCGCCCCAGCGAGCACAAGATTCCGCAGCTCAAAGGTCACGAAAAAAATGAACTCGGCATCTGGATCAACACCGCCAACCAGTTGCTCGAATCGATAGAACGCAACACCCATCTGCGCCACGAAGCGGAAAACAGCCTGCTGCGCATGGCCCAGTACGACTTCCTCACCGGCCTGCCGAACCGCCAGCAATTGCAGCAGCAACTGGACAAGATTCTGGTCGACGCCGGCAAGCTGCAACGCCGGGTCGCGGTGTTGTGCGTAGGGCTGGATGATTTCAAAGGAATCAACGAGCAGTTCAGCTACCAGACAGGCGACCAGTTGCTGCTGGCGCTGGCCGACCGCCTGCGCGCCCACAGCGGTCGCCTCGGCGCCCTCGCCCGTTTGGGTGGCGACCAGTTCGCGCTGGTGCAGGCCGATATCGAACAACCTTATGAAGCGGCAGAGCTGGCGCAGAGCATCCTCGATGATCTGGAAGCGGCGTTCGCCCTCGACCATCAGGAAATCCGCCTGCGCGCGACCATCGGCATCACCTTGTTCCCCGAGGACGGCGACAGCACCGAGAAGCTGCTGCAGAAGGCCGAGCAGACCATGACGCTGGCCAAGACCCGCTCACGCAACCGTTATCAGTTCTACATCGCCAGTGTCGACAGCGAGATGCGTCGCCGTCGCGAACTGGAAAAAGACCTGCGCGACGCACTGATTCGCGACCAGTTCTACCTCGTCTATCAGCCGCAGATCAGCTACCGCGATCACCGCGTGGTCGGGGTCGAAGCGCTGATTCGCTGGCAGCATCCGGAACACGGTCTGGTGCCGCCCGACCTGTTCATTCCGCTGGCCGAACAGAACGGCACGATCATCGCCATCGGCGAATGGGTGCTGGATCAGGCCTGCAAGCAATTGCGCGAATGGCACGATCAGGGCTTTGTCGATCTGCGCATGGCGGTCAATCTGTCCACCGTGCAACTGCACCACGCCGAGTTGCCGCGAGTGGTCAACAACCTGCTGCAGATCTACCGCCTGCCGCCGCGCAGCCTGGAGCTGGAAGTCACCGAAACCGGCCTGATGGAAGACATCAGCACCGCCGCCCAACATCTGCTGAGCCTGCGCCGCTCCGGGGCGCTGATCGCCATCGACGACTTCGGCACCGGCTACTCATCGCTGAGTTATCTGAAAAGCCTGCCGCTGGACAAGATCAAGATCGACAAGAGCTTCGTTCAGGATCTGCTGGATGACGACGATGATGCGACCATCGTTCGCGCGATCATCCAGCTGGGCAAGAGCCTGGGCATGCAGGTGATCGCCGAAGGCGTGGAAACCGCCGAGCAAGAGTCCTACATCATCTCCGAAGGCTGCCACGAAGGTCAGGGCTACCACTACAGCAAGCCGCTGCCGGCCCGGGAGCTGACGGCCTACCTCAAGCAAGCCCAACGCACCAATGCTGCCATTCTCTAGAAGATCAAAAGATCGCAGCCTGCGGCAGCTCCTACAGGGATCGCATTCCCCTGTAGGAGCTGTCGAGTGAAACGAGGCTGCGATCTTTTGATCTGCGCCATCACACCGGCGTAAACAAGAAATATTTCCAGCCACAGCCCTTTACACATAATGCGAAAGATTTGCATTATGTCGCAGCTTTGCGCACCCCCGCGCCCTGTCCATTCCATTACCGAAGCAGGATGTTCGCCATGATTCGTATGCCTCTGGCTACCGCCAGTCTGCTGGCCATCGCTATTTCCCTCGCCGGTTGCGGCGAAGGCAAAGACAAGGCTGCCGCCCCGGCCGCGCCGACGCCGGCCGCCAGCACCGCCGCCGCTCCAGCACCTGCCGCTGCGGGTAAAGTCGATGAAGCCGCCGCCAAGGCTGTGGTCGCGCACTACGCCGACATGGTCTTCGCCGTCTACAGCGATGCCGAATCCACTGCGAAAACCCTGCAAACGGCGGTCGACGCGTTCCTCGCCAAGCCGAACGCCGACACCCTGAAAGCCGCCAAGGCTGCCTGGGTCGCCGCGCGCGTGCCTTACCTGCAGAGCGAAGTGTTCCGCTTCGGCAACACCATCATCGACGACTGGGAAGGTCAGGTGAACGCCTGGCCGCTGGACGAAGGCCTGATCGACTACGTCGACAAATCCTACGAGCACGCGCTGGGCAACCCGGGCGCCACCGCCAACATCATCGCCAACACTGAAGTGCAGGTCGGCGAAGACAAGGTCGATGTGAAAGACATCACCCCGGAAAAACTTGCCAGCCTCAACGAGCTGGGCGGTTCCGAAGCCAACGTCGCCACCGGCTACCACGCCATCGAATTCCTGCTCTGGGGCCAGGACCTGAACGGCACCGGCCCGGGCGCCGGCAACCGTCCAGCCTCGGACTACCTGGAAGGCGCAGGCGCCACTGGCGGTCACAACGATCGTCGCCGTGCGTACCTCAAAGCCGTGACCCAACTGCTGGTCAGCGACCTGGAAGAAATGGTCGGCAACTGGAAGCCGAACGTGGCTGACAACTACCGCGCCACCCTGGAAGCCGAACCGGCTGAAAGCGGCCTGCGCAAAATGCTGTTCGGCATGGGCAGCCTGTCCCTGGGCGAATTGGCGGGCGAGCGCATGAAGGTTTCCCTGGAGGCCAACTCCCCGGAAGACGAACAGGATTGCTTCAGCGACAACACCCACAACTCGCACTTCTACGATGCCAAAGGCATTCGTAACGTGTACCTGGGCGAGTACACCCGGGTTGATGGCACCAAGATGACCGGTGCCAGCCTGTCGTCGCTGGTGGCCAAGGCCGACCCGGCTGCCGACACCGCGCTGAAAGCCGATCTGGCCGCTACCGAAGCTAAAATCCAGGTCATGGTCGATCACGCCAACAAGGGTGAGCACTACGACCAGTTGATCGCTGCGGGCAACACCGCCGGCAACCAGATCGTGCGTGACGCCATCGCCGCACTGGTCAAGCAGACCGGCTCGATCGAAGCCGCTGCCGGCAAGCTGGGCATCAGCGACCTGAACCCGGACAACGCTGATCACGAGTTCTGATCACGCGCGTTCGACTGAAAAAGGCGACCTGCGGGTCGCCTTTTTCATGCCTGCCGTACACAAAACCCTGCTCCATGGTGTGTTCGATATCAGGTACACCACCAAATCCTGTGGGAGCGAGCCTGCTCGCGAAGGCGTCATCTGGCGCAACATCGTCAGCGCGGCGGACACCGCTTTCGCGAGCAGGCTCGCTCCCACAGGGTTTGCATGAGTTTCAAGGCTTGCGCCATATCAAGCAAACGATAATTCCTCTTATTCAAACTCTCTCGCCCTGTTAGACTTTGCGCCTTTGTTTTCGCCCGTCCGCAGGATGTCTGATGCCCTCGCTGCCGCTTCGCTTGTCCGCACTGTTTCTGGCCCTGGGCCTGAGTGCCTGCGATGACGCCCCGCGTTTTACCAAGGCTGAGCCGGGTGAAGCGCGTTCGGGCGGGGCGGCGACTGTGCGCAAGACCGATCAGAATGCGTTCTCGCTACCTTCGGCCAATCTGCCGCCGTCGCGCCGGGTCGACTTCAGCGTCGGCAACAGCTTCTTCCGCAGTCCGTGGGTGATCGCCCCTTCAACCACCACCGCCCGCGATGGCCTCGGCCCGTTGTTCAATACCAACGCCTGCCAGAACTGCCACATCAAGGACGGTCGCGGACATCCGCCAACGCCGGATGCGGCGAACGCGGTGTCGATGCTGGTGCGTCTGTCGATCCCTGATTCACCGGCCTATGCCAAAGTCATCGAGCAAGTCGGCGTGGTGCCCGAGCCGGTCTACGGCGGCCAGTTCCAGGACATGGCCGTGCCCGGGGTCACCCCGGAAGGCAAGGTGCGCGTCGAGTACACCCCGGTGCCGATTCGTTTCAAGGACGGCACCGAAGTGGAGCTGCGCAAACCGGTTCTGCAATTCACCCAGTTGGGCTACGGCCCGATGCACCCGGACACGCGTTTCTCGGCCCGCGTCGCACCGCCGATGATCGGCCTCGGCCTGCTCGAAGCCATTCCCGAAGAAGCGATCCTCGCCAACGCCGCCGCGCAGGCCAAAGAGAAAAACGGCATTAAGGGTCGCGTAAATCGGGTCTGGGACGATGAGTTACAGAAAACCGTGGCCGGCCGTTTTGGCTGGAAAGCCGGGCAACCGAATCTCAATCAGCAGAATGTCCACGCGTTTTCCGGAGACATGGGCCTGACCACCAGCCTCAGACCCTTCGATGACTGCACCGACGCACAAACTGCGTGCAAACAGGCGCCGAACGGCAATGGCCCGGACGGCGAGCCGGAAGTCAGCGACAACATCCTGCGTCTGGTGCTGTTCTATACGCGCAACCTCGCAGTGCCGGCACGTCGCGGCGTCAACGACGAACAAGTACTGGCCGGCAAGAATCTGTTCTTCCAGGCTGGCTGCCAGTCCTGTCACACGCCCAAATACACCACCGCCGCCAACGCCGCCGAACCTGAACTGGCCAATCAAGTGATTCGCCCGTACAGCGATCTGCTGCTGCATGACATGGGCGATGGTCTGGCCGACAACCGCACCGAATTCCAGGCCTCCGGCCGCGACTGGCGCACCCCGCCGTTGTGGGGGATCGGTCTGACGCAGGCAGTCAGTGGTCACACCCAGTTCTTGCATGACGGTCGCGCCCGCAATCTGCTCGAAGCCGTGCTCTGGCATGGCGGCGAAGCGCAGCAGGCGCAGCAACAGGTTTTGTCTTTCAACGCCGAGCAGCGTGCTGCGCTGCTGGCGTTCTTGAACTCACTTTAAACACTTAAAAGAATCGGGAGCCCGACATGTTCCGTCCCAAGTTGTTGTTCACCAGCCTTGCCGCACTCGCCCTCGGCGCCTGCTCGCCGCAGGATCCGCAAGCGGTCACGTCGGCGGCCATCGCCAAATCGGTGATCCTGCCGACCTACACCCGTTGGGTCGAAGCCGACAAGCAACTGGCGGTCAGCGCCCTCGCCTACTGCCAGGGCAAGGAAACCCTGGAAACCGCCCGCGCCGACTTCCTGCACGCGCAGAAAGCCTGGGCCGAGCTGCAACCGCTGCTGATCGGCCCATTGGCCGAGGGCAACCGTTCGTGGCAGGTGCAGTTCTGGCCGGACAAGAAAAACCTCGTCGGCCGTCAGGTCGAGCAACTGGTGATCGCCCAGCCGCAGATCGACGCCGCCGCACTGGCTAAATCCAGCGTGGTGGTGCAGGGCCTGTCGGCTTACGAATACATCCTGTTCGATGAAAAACCGGACGTCGCCAACGCCGAGCAGAAAGCCAAATACTGCCCACTGTTGATCGCCATCGGCGAGCGCCAGAAGCAACTGGCCGAAGAGATTCTGCAGAGCTGGAACAACACCGACGGCATGCTCGCGCAAATGAGCAAGTTCCCCAACCAGCGCTACGCCGACTCCCACGAAGCGATCGCCGATCTGCTGCGTGTGCAGGTCACCGCCCTCGACACCCTGAAGAAAAAACTCGGCACACCGATGGGCCGTCAGAGCAAAGGCGTGCCGCAGCCGTTCCAGGCCGATGCGTGGCGCAGCCAGTCGTCGCTGACCGCGCTGGAAGCCAGCCTCGCTGCAGCCAAAACCGTCTGGGAAGGCGTCGACAACAAAGGCCTGCGCGGTCTGCTGCCGGCCGAGCAGAAACCGTTGGCGGACAAGATCGACGCTGCCTACGCCGCGTCGCTGAAACTGTTCGACAGCAGCCAGCGCTCGCTGACCGAAATGCTCCAGGACGACGCCGGTCGTCAACAACTCAACGATCTCTACGACAGCCTCAACGTCGTCCATCGCCTGCACGAAGGCGAACTGGCCAAGGCGCTGGGTATCCAACTGGGCTTCAACGCCAACGACGGTGACTGATGAGGGCAAGTGCCATGCTGCGACGCCAGGCTCTGACTTTAGGTAGTTTGCTGCTGGGAGCAGTGACACTGGGCGGCTGGACGCTGTTCAAGCGCAAGGATCAGAGCCCGTTGTTGCTCTCGGCGCGCGACGACACCGACGGCAAGCATTACGCCGTCGGTTATCGGCTGGACGGTACGCAGGTGTTCGCCACCGAGGTCGGCCAGCGCTGTCACGACATCATCAACCACCCGACGCTGCCGATCGCGC
The DNA here is from genome assembly GCF_000514195.1 of Pseudomonas sp. URIL14HWK12:I6. NCBI lineage: Bacteria > Pseudomonadati > Pseudomonadota > Gammaproteobacteria > Pseudomonadales > Pseudomonadaceae > Pseudomonas > Pseudomonas sp. URIL14HWK12:I6. The sequence goes on along the minus strand of NZ_AZVL01000010.1, from coordinate 5,453 downwards.
TGTTCGTCGCCCGCCGCCCGGGCACAGAGAGCTACCTGATCGATCTGCGCGACGGGACGTTGCTGCAAACCGTGACTTCGCAGCCGAACCGGCATTTCTACGGCCACGCCGTGGTGCACAAGGACGGCGAATACCTGTACGCCACCGAGAACGACACCACGGATCCGGGGCGTGGCCTGCTCGGGGTGTACAAGTTCGAAGGCGAGCGGCTGGTGCACAGCGGTGAGATTTCCACCCATGGCCTCGGCCCGCATCAGGTCTCGTGGATGCCCGATGGCGAAACCCTGGTGGTGGCCAACGGCGGGATCCGCACCGAGGCCGAAAGCCGCGTCGACATGAACCTCAACGCCATGGAACCGAGCCTGGTGCTGATGCAGCGCGACGGCACCCTGCTGAGCAAGGAAACCCTTTCCCAGCAGATGAACAGCGTGCGTCATCTGGGCATTGCCAGCGACGGCACCATCGTCGCCGGCCAGCAGTTCATGGGCGCCTCGCATGAGCGCTCCGAGCTGTTGGCGATCAAGCGTCCGGGCCAACCCTTCGTGGCATTCCCGGTGCCAGAGCATCAGTTGCAGTCGATGGGGCATTACACCGCCAGCGTCGCAGTGCACAGCGATCTGCGTCTGGTGGCGCTGACCGCGCCGCGTGGCAATCGCTTCTTCATCTGGGATCTGGACAGCGGCGAAGTGCGTCTCGACGCGCCGCTGCCCGATTGCGCCGGCGTCGGTGCGGTCAAGGACGGCTTCGTCGTCACTTCGGGTCAAGGCCGTTGCCGCTACTACGATTGCCGCCAGGATCAACTGCTGGCCAAACCGCTGGAATTGCCGGCGGGGCTCTGGGATAACCATCTGCATTTGATCGCATGACCCACCTGTTCTGAGTACGACTCATAACCTGTGGCGAGGGGATTTATCCCCGATCGGCTGCGCAGCAGTCGCAAAACCATCGCACACGGTTCAATTGACAGACCGCGGTTTCAGGTTTTGGGGCGGCTTCGCCACCCATCGGGGATGAATCCCCTCACCACAGGTTCAGTGTTTAGACTTCCTCACTCCGTCCTCCCCTGTAATAACTGCCAGTTGGAATCCCCACCTGACTCGGAGTAATGTGCCCGCCTGTCTCACCTGATTTATCCAAGGAACTGGAAATATGCTGCGTCGCCGCATGCTGATCATGTTGGGTGTTGTCTTGCTGGTCGTCCTGGTATTGGGCGGGTACAAAGCCTTTTCGATCTACACCATGATCCAGGGCTTCTCCAAACCAAAACCGCCGATCAGCGTCGCCGTGGCCCACGCCAGCGAACAGCCGTGGCAGATGCGTTTGCCCACCGTCGGCTCGCTGAAAGCCTTGCAAGGCGTCGAGCTGAGTCTGGAAGTCGCCGGCACCGTCACCGAACTCAAATTCGAATCCGGACAGAAGGTCAAGGCCGGGCAACCGCTGCTGCAACTCGACAGCGCGGTCGAGACCGCCCTGCTGGAAACCGCCAAGGCTGACCTGGGACTGGCACAACTGGACTTCGGCCGTGGCAGCCAACTGGTCGACAGCCGCGCGATCTCCAAAGGCGAGTACGACCGTCTCTCCGCCGTGTTGCAAAAGAACAAGGCCACGGTCAATCAGCTCAATGCCTCGCTGGCGAAAAAACGCATCCTCGCGCCATTCAGCGGCACCATCGGCATCCGTCAGGTGGATGTCGGCGACTACCTCGCCAGCGGCACCAAAATCGCCACCCTGCAGGATCTGAGCAGCCTCTACGCCGACTTCTATGTGCCGGAGCAATCGGTGCCGAAACTGGCCATCGGGCAACCGGTGCAGATCGGTGTCGCAGCCTATCCAGGGCAGAACTTCCCCGGCGCCATCAGCGCGATCAACCCGATTGTCGAGAGCACCACGCGCAATATTCTGGTGCGCGCGACCCTGGCCAATCCCGACGGCAAATTGCTGCCGGGCATGTTCGCCAGCCTCAACGTGTTGCTGCCCGATCCGCAGAAACACATCGTGGTGCCGGAAAGCGCGATTACCTACACCCTCTACGGCAACTCACTGTACGTGGTCGGGCAGAAAAAGGCCGAGGACGGCAGCGTCGAAAAAGACGACAAGGGCCAACCGGTACTGATCGCCGAACGTCGCTTCATCGAGACCGGTGAGCGCCGCGATGGCCTGGTGATGATCAACAAGGGCGTACAGAGCGGCGAACAAGTGGTGACTGCCGGCCAGATCAAACTGGACAACGGCGCACACATTGCCATCAGCGACGACAAGACCCTCGGCGAGCAGAACAGTCCGCCTCGCGCCGACTGATCAAGGAATCCCCATGGCTTTTACCGATCCGTTCATCCGCCGCCCGGTGCTCGCCACCGTGGTCAGCCTGCTGATTGTGCTGCTGGGTTTCCAGGCCTGGAGCAAGCTGCCGCTGCGCCAGTACCCGCAAATGGAAAACGCCCTGATCACGGTGACCACCGCCTACCCCGGGGCCAACGCCGAGACCATTCAGGGCTACATCACCCAGCCAATGCAACAGAGCCTGGCCAGCGCCGAAGGCATCGACTACATGACCTCGGTCAGCCGGCAGAACTTCTCGGTGATCTCGATCTACGCGCGCATCGGTTCCAACACCGACCGTTTGTTCACCGAACTGCTGGCCAAAGCCAACGAGGTCAAGAACAAACTGCCGCAGGACGCCGAAGACCCGGTACTGAGCAAGGAATCGGCCGACGCCTCGGCGCTGATGTACATCAGTTTCTTCAGCAAGGACTTGAGCAACCCGCAGATCACCGACTACCTGTCGCGGGTGATCCAGCCGAAACTGGCGACCCTGCCGGGCATGGCCGAGGCGGAGATTCTCGGTAATCAGGTATTCGCCATGCGCCTGTGGCTCGACCCGGTGAAGCTCGCCGGTTTCGGCCTCAGCGCCAGCGACGTGACCAACGCGGTGCGCCAGTACAACTTCCTCTCCGCCGCCGGCGAGGTGAAGGGCGAATACGTGGTCACCAGCATCAACGCCAACACCGAACTGAAATCCGCCGAAGCCTTCGCGGCGATTCCGCTCAAGGTCAATGGCGACAGCCGCGTGCTGCTCAGCGATGTCGCGCGGGTCGAGATGGGCGCGGAAAACTACGACTCGATCAGCTCGTTCGGCGGCACGCCGTCGGTGTACATCGGCATCAAGGCCACACCCGGGGCCAACCCGCTGGACGTGATCAAGGAAGTACGCAAGCTGATGCCGGAGCTGGAAGCGCAATTGCCGCCCAACCTCAAGAGCGAGATTGCCTACGACGCCACCCAGTTCATTCAGGCCTCGATCGACGAAGTGGTGAAAACCCTGTTCGAAGCGGTGCTGATCGTGATCGTGGTGGTGTTCCTGTTCCTCGGCGCGTTGCGCTCGGTGGTGATCCCGGTGGTGACCATCCCGCTGTCGATGATCGGCGTGATGTTCTTCATGCAGATGATGGGCTACTCGATCAACCTCCTGACCCTGCTGGCGATGGTGCTGGCCATCGGTCTGGTGGTAGATGACGCGATTGTGGTGGTGGAGAACATTCACCGACACATCGAGGAAGGCAAGACGCCGCTGGAGGCCGCACTGGAAGGTGCGCGGGAAATCGCCATGCCGGTGGTGTCGATGACCATCACCCTGGCGGCGGTGTATGCGCCGATCGGTTTCCTCACCGGTCTGACCGGGGCCTTGTTCAAGGAGTTCGCCCTGACTCTGGCCGGCGCCGTGGTGATCTCCGGGATCGTTGCCCTGACCCTGTCGCCGATGATGTGCGCCCTGCTGTTGCGCCACGAAGAAAACCCCAGTGGTCTGGCGCACCGCCTCGACCGCATCTTCGACGGCCTCAAACGCCGTTACCAGAGCCTGCTCCATGGCACGCTGAATACGCGGCCGGTGGTGTTGGTGTTCGCAGTGATCGTGCTGTGCCTGATCCCGGTGTTTCTCAAGTTCACCAAGTCGGAACTGGCGCCGGACGAGGATCAGGGCATCATCTTCATGATGGCCACGGCCCCCCAGCCGACCAACCTCGATTACCTGAGCACTTACACCGACGAATTCATCAAGATCTTCAAGGAGTTTCCGGAGTACTACTCCTCGTTCCAGATCAACGGCTACAACGGCGTGCAGGCGGGCATCGGTGGCTTCCTGCTCAAGCCGTGGAACGAGCGCAGCCGCACGCAGATGCAGATCCTGCCCGAGGTGCAAGGCAAACTGGCGAGTATCCCCGGCCTGCAGATTTTCGGTTTCAACCTGCCCTCCTTGCCCGGCACCGGTGAAGGTTTGCCGTTCGAATTCGTGGTCAATACCGCCAACGACTACGAATTGCTGCTGCAAGTGGCCGACCGGATCAAGAAACGTGCGATGGAGTCGGGCAAGTTCGCCTTCGTCGACCTCGACCTGGCGTTCGACAAGCCGGAAGTGGTGGTCGATATCGACCGTGCCAAAGCCGCGCAGATGGGCGTGTCGATGCAGGATCTGGGCGGCACCCTGGCGACGCTGCTGGGCGAGGCGGAAATCAACCGTTTCACCATCGAAGGCCGCAGCTACAAGGTGATTGCCCAGGTCGAGCGACCGTACCGCGAAAACCCCGGCTGGCTGAACAACTACTACGTGAAGAACACCCAGGGTGAGCTGCTGCCGCTGTCGACCCTGATCAAGGTCAGCGACCGGGCGCGACCGCGCCAGCTCAACCAGTTCCAGCAACTCAACGCGGCGAAGATTTCCGGATTCCCGCTGGTCAGCATGGGCGAGGCCATCGACACCGTGCTGCAGATCGCCCGGGAAGAAGCGCCAGCCGGGTTTGCCTTCGACTATGGCGGCGCCTCGCGCCAGTACGTGCAGGAAGGCAGCGCTCTGTGGGTAACCTTCGCCCTGGCGCTGGCGATCATTTTCCTGGTGCTGGCGGCGCAGTTCGAGAGCTTCCGTGATCCGCTGGTGATTCTGGTGACGGTGCCGCTGTCAATCTGTGGTGCGTTGATTCCGCTGTTCCTTGGCTGGTCGAGCATGAACATCTACACCCAGGTCGGACTGGTGACCCTGATCGGGCTGATCAGCAAGCACGGGATCCTGATCGTCGAGTTCGCCAACCAACTGCGCAAGGACAAGGGCCTGACCGCGCGCGAAGCGGTCGAGGAAGCGGCGGCAATCCGCTTGCGCCCGGTGTTGATGACCACGGCGGCGATGGTGTTCGGCATGGTGCCGTTGATTCTGGCGACCGGTGCGGGCGCCGTGAGCCGGTTCGATATCGGCACCGTGATTGCAACGGGGATGTCGATCGGGACGTTGTTTACGCTGTTTGTGCTGCCGTGCATCTACACCCTATTGGCGAAACCCGATCCGAAATAACAGCGATTTACCTTTGTGGCAGCGGGCTTGCTCGCGAAAGCGTCGGGTCAGTCAACAGCAATGCTGAATGTGCCGGCCCCTTCGTGAGCAAGCCCACTCCCACCCTTGATCGCGG